>CAIOIX010000377.1 GCA_903858445.1 uncultured beta proteobacterium | reverse complement strand
TCATGAGTTTGATAACGCCAAAGCTAACGTGAGTAAGTTTTGGACTGTTATTGAAGAATACGCAGATCAACTAATGCTCATCATCACCAGCAATGACCCGATGAGTATTCATAAAAGTCTGCGCTCACGCTGCGATGAAATTGCATTTCCAGCACTAACTGCTCGCCAAGTATTGCCTCGTGCATTAAAGATACTTGCTGCAGAAGGTGTAGATGTATCTGATCAGCAAGTACTTCACTACTTAACGCAGATTGAACACTTTGGGGACTTGCGCAAATACTTCGCCAAATTAGACGAGATTATTTATTTAAATGAAACAGGCGGGACATTTCCACCGGCGCCCAATATTGTTCTTAACCGCAACAAAATCAAGCTGTCTCTTGTTTAGCTAAGCATCAAGCGTCTAGTCTCTAGACGCTTGATAAACCCATCTCTTACTTAATTAATTTAATAAAGGATTTAAAAATGAAAAACCTATCAAACAACACTATTCCTCATACATCATCCAAAGCACAAGTTAGCAAGCTAGAGCATGTACAAGACGTTTTTGCAATCGAAGTTAAAAATGCCAAGTATCGCGGCGCTACCTTTAGCGGCGTCATTGAATTAGTAAATGGCTCAGACAGCATTCGTAAATTTAAGGGCTCTTATCGCGCTAATGCGAAGCTATCATGGTTTGGTCAAGAACTTAAAAAGCGCAATCCATTTATTAACCTTAGCGGCGCCAAAGTAATGTTGCTGCCAAGCTATTCGGGCGATGTTGTTGCCTGCTTAGGTTAAGGAGACTTAAATGCCAATAAATTCGAAAACAAATATTTCGCCTCGCCGTCGCTATTTTTTATTAACTGCTGAGATGCTTATATCAGAAGAGTTGACCAAGGTTGTTATCGCTCGAAATGCGGATGAAGCGGAAGAGTTAGTTAACGAGGAAGTCTCTCTTCAAGACTTTTCAGGCTGGGATCCAAGAGGTCAAGATATCAAGTCAGCAATGGAGCTTACTGAAGTTACAGAAATAAGCCTGCAAGAGTATCTGGATTATAAAAAGCAATTCCCGTAAATTGTTAAGCCAACTTCTCAGCATTCATCATGGGAGTTAACTTGGAATAATGCCGCTCAATCATGCCAACACTGGTGCCCATTTGCCTAGCGAGAGTGTGGATATCAACCCCTCTCGCTAGCGCAAATGTGGCATAGGTATGACGTAGGCTATACAAGGTTCTATTCTGGCCGCCACCATCTCTACGCATATTGCTTCGAACCATTAAGTTACGAAAGATGTTTTCCATATTACTAATTTGCTCACCGGTTGGCAGTCGAAATATCAACCGATCAACCTTTGCTTCAATAATGGCGTTAAGTCCGGAGTAAGGCAACTTCTGCCACTTCATTAATTGCTCTAACACCTTAACTAAAGCAGTCTTGGCAATCAAGTATCTCGGCCCCGTTTTGCCTGACACCCAAATTCTTAAGTATTTTTTATTGCCAATCCAATGCCACTGCAAATGCTTCCATCTCAATGGCAAGGCTTCAGTTCCATGACGAACGCCTGTATTAACTAAAAACTCAATATAGAAAGAGCAGAGCGTTCGCATCAATGCAGTTCTATCTGTATAGCTACTCTTTTGCCAAGTCTCTGTGTAACTCAACAGCTCTGTAATTTCTTCTGCACTAAAGGCTGGTCTAGGCTGACTCTTCTTACCCTTGCTATCAAGCAATGGAACAGCTTTGTTAACCGTAATATATCCACGATCTCTCGCTAGATTAATTACACGGATATACGCACTAGCGTGATTACGCTTGGTGCTCGCCATGGGTATTCTCCCCATTTCGGCAATTCTCCAAGATTCAAAATCTGCCAGTAGCTCATTAGTAATTTGACCAATCTCATATTGCCCAAAGAACGGAATCAGGTATTTGTTAATGGCGAAGGTGTAATCCCTATAAGTTCGCTTTCCTGTTTTGTTATCTGTAGCTTGTGCCATATTGGCTATTTCATCCAAGGCCACTTGCTTGAAGGTCTTGGTTGTAACTGCCAAGCCTGCGCTGATCTTGATTTTGACTGTCTCATATATTGAGATGGCTTGGGTTTGTGCAACATCAAGATCTTCTGTAGCAGTAGAGGCGGCATGCCATTCGCCATTGGGCAACTTAAAGCGGCATTGCCATTGCTGACTTTTAGGCCGTTTGAATAAGGTTAGCTCACCCTGCAACAATCGGATTGTTTTTAGCGGGCTTTGTTCTGTATTACGAGGAAATAGGTATTGAAAGTTTTGCAAGCTCGGCGTCTAGTTACGGGACGCTAGCTAGCTTAATTTCAGATTGGGGTTTGAGCGACCTACAATTAAATAACTTTTTTGTAATTTTTATGATTATCATGACCAAATCTAAATATAGAGAATGTATTAGATATGGCATTAACTCCAAGCAGAGTAACCGAAATCACAAAAAGCATCATCAAGCGTGCTTTTTTTAGTTACTTTCTATGCCGTGAAGAGGTTTCCACAAGACACCTGATCTTATATCGTTTTTTTCCCGAAGAAACCATTATCCGCTCCGCAATTGGGGGCATTGAAACAAGTCTGGGGTCATTTTGGGAAAAAATTGCGAAGGCTATTGCTATTGAAAATGGGTTTGAAGTATTAGACCCAAAAGTTGACCTCCAAGAGCCCAAACATATCCCAATCTCAATTAGCCATCTTCTTGATGAATATAAATATCAGCGGGAAACAGCTCACGCTAACGTGCCAATGTCAAATTATGTTTCTGCACTTAATGTAGAGATTGCAAAGCTACCTGCAAACAATATTCCTTCTGAATATAAGCGATTGGGTAAAGGAACGGGCGCTGATATTTTTTTGAGGAAAGGCATCAATGAATATGCCTTTGAATTGAAAACTGTTCAAATTAATGCTGGGTCTGGCCCTAAGTTTAATGAAACACTTATGAAGTGGATTACTTTTAGAGCGCTACATCAAAAACATTTAGGTCTAAGCAATTCTTTTCATGCAAACTTAGTAATCCCATATGACCCTCATATTTCATCAAACTGGTGGACAGAATTTGGTGAACGGGCATACCCTTTAGACCATCAAGATTTGATGCTTGCCAATGAGTTTTGGGACTTCATGTCTGGCCTACCAAATACCTTGGATTCAATTACAAAAGCGTTTGATGATTTAGTAAAAGAAAAATTTCAAGACATTTACAGAGGGTCACTTTATAGCCCTGGAGTCAATGAAAGTATTCGTATAATTGAAGCTGGATGCAATGTGCTTTGCGAAACTCCTGAATTAGAAAGGCCAACAGGATTTGGTGAAAATTTAGCCTGGAAATGCATAACCTGTTCAGGCAGATTTACAAAATCAACTCGTTGGTTTGGGGCTAATAGATCATGCCCATCATGCAGCAGAGAGCTATCTCCTTAGACAGCTTAACCTTCGTCGTCAAATAAAGCGAATTGGCTGACAGGCTTCTTGGCATTCAAACTTTGCTCTTCAGTTACATATTGCATTGTTTTTGGGTCAAAAGATCCATCAAGCATTGCTATTAAACATTTGCCAAGGTGATAACCCAAATTAACAGGAACCGCATTACCAATCTGCTTGTATTGCGAGGTTGAGGCGCCAAAAAATTCCCATGTATCCGGGAAGCTCTGAATTCTTGCATATTCCCTAACCGTAAGCGGCCTTGTTTCTTCAGGATGGCAGCGTTCAGTTTGTTTTTGAGCAGGCGCGCAAGTTAAGGTCAACGATGGCTCATCCCATGAAAGTCTTCTAGCCATCCCAGTTTTACCGCCGCCCATAAAGTAACTTGCCCCCATATATTCTCTTTGCAACTTATCAGGCAAATCTCTCCAGTAGC
>CAIOIX010000376.1 GCA_903858445.1 uncultured beta proteobacterium | reverse complement strand
TTTGATTTTAAATACGAAGATATAGGGAATTGATTATCAAGAACCGCTTCTAAATCAACCTCATCCTCGCCAGGTATCTTCACTTTTGTGAAGACATGACCCTCATAAACCAAGGGCTTGGTTGCATCCAATCCAAGCTTTGAGCTCATGCCTTGGTAGTGAGATGGTATGACCCCGTCCACATCTATAGGTAGACCAACGGTGGTTGAGGGATCTAATACAGATCCTTGCGCATCATGAATGACAACCAATCCACGCTTAGCTTGAAAACGAGTGGCGATTGCCCATTCAACTTGAGATGGAACATGAACATCAACATCCTCATCGACCACCACAACATGCTTCACATCATAGTGTGAACTGAATGCGCCAGAAATCACATTTTTGGGGAGACCCTCATGTGTCTTCTTAATTTGAACATAGAGATGGTAACGACCAACGCCACCCAAGGAGAGGTGCACATCTAAGACGCCAGGAAAACTTCTACGGAGATGAGACAAAATAGTCGCTTCCCTAGGGATGGAACCAAGCAGTAAATGCTCTAATTCTGCTGGAACGATTGTATGGAAGATGGGATTTTTTCTGTGCGTAACTGCATCCACCACAATAACCTGCCTTTTCTCCTGAGAACTATAGTATTTTGGATACTCCCCAAATGGCCCTTCTAGCTCTCGAACGTTTGGCGGAATATGACCCTCAATCACAATTTCAGAGTTTGCAGGAACCCTGACATCATTAGTTAAGCACGAAATAACCTCCAAAGGCTCTCCATGCAAAGCGCCGGCAATTTCAAGTTCATCCGAATCAATTGGCGCTATCGCCTGTGATGCAAGCAGAGTAAGAGGATCTACACCGATAACTACTGCCACAGGCAAAGACTGATTTAACTCTTCTGCAGCCTGTTGAAATGCATGGAGGTGTCTAGGCAAAATTAATACAGCCATTCGGTCTTTTGAATTTACTTGGATCCGATTGATCGATACGTTTTGAATTCCAGTCTTAGGATTTCTTGCTATCACTAAACCGGCAGTAATATAAGGGCCGCTATCATGCTCGCTATGGGTGGGGACGGGCAATAAAGTTCGAATATCAAAGTCTCTATGCACAACTTCTTGACAGGGGGCATCGTCAACTAGCTTGCAAGGCAGTGGATTATCAGCAGCCAACCGAAATGAATGAAGTAATGCACCCTCTTCGACGCCCATAGCCTCAGCAATCCAAGAACGTGAAGACATAAAGCCCGAAACCACTGGAATGGAATGGCCGCCCGGATCTGGAAAAAAAACTCCACTTTTTCCGTCAAGTTTTTTAGCAATTGCCGCTAATTCATGCTTAAGAAATATATTCTTTTTTGTGGCGACTAAACGATTGGTGGAAGCTAAATGCGCTAACCATGGGCGAAGTTGGGAGAACTTTTTCATCAAAGACCGCCTTTAGAGTTAACTACAAATTTCATTCTGGAGTTATACCTGCTTGTGATACTACTTTTTTCCAAACTTCCATTTGCTTTCGGATGAATACCTCAAATTGTCCAGCTGTTCCACCATCTGGAACAACTCCCTGATCATTAAATGTTTTTTTAATATCGTCTTGTAACAAGATTACATTAATTTGCTTATTTAATTTATCAACTATTGCTGACGGTGTTCCAGCTGGAACCATAAACCCATGCCATGAAGAAACTTCGTAGCCCTTTAAACCAGCTTCAGCAACGGTTGGAACCTGGGGCAATAGTGGGGATCTTGAATCTGTGGCAATAGCCACTGGCCTAATTTTTCCGGATTGAATGAATGGGCGAACCATCGGAAAAACATCAAAAGCTACTTCAACTTGACCACCGGCCAAATCAGTTAGCAAGGGAGTGCTACCTTTATAAGGCACTTGGTTTAGGCTGACGTTAGCCATATTTTCAAATAATGCCATCGCCAAATGTTCAGATGATCCAGATCCAGAGGAGCCGTAATCAATCTTCCCGGGGCTTTTCTTCGCAGCGGTTAGTAAATCTGACAATGTTTTAATTTTAGAATTTTCATTGACAACCAAAACCATTGGCGCCCTACCCGCAAGTACAATTGGTAAAAAAGCCTTGTTGCTATCGTAAGGTAATGACTTATAGATGAATGGATTGGCGGCAAATGGAAACTGAGCAACCAATATTGTGTAACCATCTGGAGCGGATCGCGCTACAAAATTTGTGCCAATAGTAGTTCCTGCGCCTGGCTTATTTTCTACAAGAACTGTCACACCCCAGGCATCACTTAACTTCTTTCCGACGATCCTCCCCAAGGTATCGTTAAATCCTCCCGGCGGGTAAGGGACGACAATCGTTATCGGCTTGTCAGGGTAAGTTGAAGCAGTTTGCGCAAATATAGGTTGCCCGATAGACCCATAAATACTGATTGTAAATACGAGAAAAATACCAAATTTTTTAAGGGACATCAACATCTCCAATAAATTTCAAACACTAACGCGCCTAATTAATTCTTTGCGCTCTTCTAATTCCTTCGAATTGCCTTCTAGCACTATCCTTCCGCGCTCAACTACCAGATGTCTGTCACATAAATGAATTGCCTTATGTATATTCTGCTCAATCAATAGAATGGAAATTCCTTGAGACTTTAACTCCTCCATTAAGCGAAATATTTCAACGACAACCATTGGTGCCAGACCTTCAGTTGGCTCATCAATTAATAATAGCCTTGGGTTACCAACCAAAACTCGACCCATAGCCAACATTTGCTGCTCACCGCCAGATAAAGTGGTTCCAGCTTGAGCTCTTCTCTCACGTAAGCGTGGGAATCTATCGAGAACCATTTGTATACGTTTCTCTGCAGATTTACGTTCGGATGGAGGAACCTGCATCAATCCAAGCTTGAGATTACCCTCAACGCTTAAGCCTGGGAATATGCGACGATCCTCAGGGACCAAGCCTAGACCAAGTCGCGTAATTTGATTTGTGGCTAAATTATTTATTGACTCACCACAAAAAAGAATTTTTCCTTTCGAGGGTTTGTGCCAGCCAGCGATAGTTTTAACAATTGTTGTCTTGCCGACACCATTTCTACCGAATAATCCAACTGTCTCACCAGGGCGTATGGATAAATTTACTCCCTGTAATACTTGGGAGAGTCCAAGATTGACATGAACATCATTCATTTCCAAAATCATGCCAACTCCTCCCCAAAATACGCTGTTTGCACAAGAGGATTAGAGCGGACTTGATTTGGGTCACCCTCTGCCAATTTCCGCCCTTGTGCCATCACAATTACCGTACCAGATAAATCCATCACTAAGTCAACATCATGCTCAATCAATAAGACAGTAATATTTAAGCCCAACCGCTTAATAAGCTCAGCAGTTTCCTGGGTATCTGCTTGAGACATCCCCTGAGTGGGCTCATCTAATAGTAAAAGTTTTGGTCGCGTTGCTAGAGTTACCGCAATCTCTAAACGTCTCTGTTGGCCATGAGATAGGGCTCCTGCAAGTTGATTTCTAGCTTCGACTAGCCCAAATTCTTCCAACAGCTCATCAGCCCTTTCAAGTGCTATCACACTCTTGCTTAAAGGTAGAAACAGGCGGGAATGGGGTTCAAGGGCCTGACTTGCGATTCGTAGGTTATCAATAACAGAGAGATCAAAAAAGAGATTGGTTATTTGAAATGACCGAGCCATTCCTACTGATAACCGCGCTTCGGGGTTCATGCTGGTGATATCACACTCACCAATTAATACCGTCCCAGAATCCGGCATAAAACTGCCGCTCAATAAATTGAACAGCGTACTCTTACCGGCTCCATTCGGGCCGATGATGGAAGTTACCCCTGAACTCTTTACTTCAAAACTAACATTATCAACGGCTGAGAGCCCACCAAAGCGTTTACATAAATTGCTAGCCTTAAGAATGAATTCAACCCTATCCATCATTCACCCCCTTCTGGAGAGCGGATTTTGCTAAAGCGCCTAACGAGCAAACCAGCCAAACCCTTCGGGGCAGATACCACAATAACAACAAAGATAATTCCAATAACGATATGATGATGGACGGTCCAGGTTCCAATAATTGATTTAAATGATGTCAAAAGCACACTGCCCAATATTGGTCCTATCAACGTGCCAACGCCACCGAGAACAACTGTCACCACCGCATTTCCAGAAACGCTAAAGAACATTAATTCTGGCGATACAAAGCCCCTTAACATAGGATAGAGGGCGCCTGAGACTGAGGCCACAACAGCAGCCAATACAAAAGCAACTTGTTTAGGTCCTTTAGATTTATAACCTATGTATGGCAGGCGATCTTCGTTTGATCTGATCGCATGCCAAAGTGATCCCATTGGTGTGGTGAGGAAATACTTTAAAAGAGCGTATAACCCGCCAATAGTTAAAAATGTAATGACAAAAAATGTCCCGGGTTGACCAGCATCGAGAGACCCAAAAGGAGTCCAGATTTGCAAAATTGGTACCCCCATCATGCCGTCAGATGCGCCAAGGCTACGTGTGTTGTAGACAACCTTCGCGGCTACTTGTGCCAGCCCAAAAGTAATTAAAGCGAAGTAGACGCCCTTTGATCTTAGGGCAATAAAACTAGCAACCCAACCCAACACAAGAGAAGCTAATGCAACAATTCCAATTGCCAGAAGAAAAGATGGAGAAATCTCCTTTAGAACCACGGCAGACAAGTAGGCTCCAAAACCAAAATATAGTGCCTGGCCAAGCGATAGTAGACCAACAATTCCTAACAATAGATCAACAGACATAGCAAGGCCACCAAAAATCAATGCCTCTGTAGCCAATCTTAGAAAAAAGGTATCACCAAGGATCGCCCCAACAATAAACAACACAACAGCAGAAGTTAGCAACAGCAGCTCTATAAAGCGAATTGCTCTGGATCGCGGATTAAGCATTCTTCATGCTCCCATACAAGCCAGTGGGTTTGAACATTAATACCAGAACCATCACGGCAAACACCAAAGGATCGGACCATACCGGTGAAATATATAAAGAAGATATAGATTGGAGTTGTGTCAATAAAATCCCAGCAATCACCGCACCCTTAATGCTCCCAAGCCCCCCTACTATGACAACGCTAAACGCCATCAGAATAAAGTCCCGACCCATAGTAGGAAAAACAGAGTAAATCGGAGCAAGTAAAACACCTGCTAAGCCCGCCAAAGCTACACCAAAAGCAAAAGTCAATGCATAAACCCGCATAACTGGTATACCCAAAGAAGAACTCATGTCCTTGTCATATGCTGCAGCCCTAACAATTGCACCCAGCTGAGTTTTATATATCAACACCCAAACCGACAAAATAAGTAATGCGCCAAATCCCATTAAAAATAAGCGGTAATTCGGAAACATCACTCCTAATATTTCGCTAGCGCCAGAGATCGGCGCACTAGGTTTGATAGGATTTGCCCCCCAGATGATCTTGTAACTATCCTCCAAAACCATGGCGATACCGAACGTCAATAACAGGGTAAGAATATGGCGATCCTTATAGTGAAAAACTTTCTGAATCAAAAGCCTTTCCATCGCAAAACCAATTGGCACCAAAAGCAATGGAACCAATAATAGGCATACCCAAAATGAAACACCCATTGCAACCAGAGTTACGCTAAAGAAAGCTCCAGCAGCATAAAACTCACCATGCGACATGTTAATTACATCCAGCAAACCAAAGATGATAGTTAAACCTAAAGCCATTAGGATTACAGCAACTCCAATGGAGAGCCCGTTGATTATCTGAGGCGCGTAAATATACTGCAAGCTTTCTAGCATTGAAAAACCAATCCCATATTTAATATCAGTGACAGTAAAACCCCCTACACCCTCAAATAAGAAGATGTAGGGAATTGATTACCCATCAAAAACGAGTGCAAGTATCAGGGCCAATAGCCAGATCTGAGGGCACTTTACCAACAATATTGAACTCACCATTCTCTACGCGAACCGCAAACATATCTTGCATAGCCTGATGATCACCTGCGCGCATCTTTTTCATTCCCTGCGGTGTTTGCCAGCTTAAATCGTTCATTGCTGCCCGAACTTTATCTGTCTCAGTAGATTTAGCCTTCTCAACAGCTGCTTTGTAGAAATATAGGAGTCCGTAGGAATCTGCGCCGTATAAATCAGGAAGCTTGCTATAAGCTTTTTGGAAATCTGCAACAAACTTTTTATTGGCTGGATTGTCTAATTTTGGTGAGTAGCCAACACCTGTCACAAATCCATTTGCAGATTTACCAATGGCTCCCATATTTTGAGATGTAACCGTACCAGATGCACCAACAATAGTGACGCCTTTGTTAACGCCATATTCATCCATTTGTGAAAATAACCTTACCGTATCATTGCCAGCAACCGAGGTATAAATTACATTTGGTTTTGCAGCTCTAACCTGACCGAAGTACGGGGAATAATCCTTGTTATCTAATGGAGCAAAAACTTCACCAACATCCTTGGCACCCTTCTCAGTAGACGCCTTTTTAAAGGCAGAAACTGTACTTCTACCCATTTCATAATCTGGTCCAATAAAGAAAATATTCGCCTTGGGAATCTCTTTATCAACCCATGCCGCCAAGGCTGCTGATTGCATTCCAGCCCGTGCATTAACACGAAATACGTTTGGCGAACATTTATCTGCTGTTATCGAGTCTGCAAAAGACACCGTAGTTGCAATCAGCTTATTGTTGCGTTCGGCAAGTTGACCTACCGCCAAAGTGGATCCTGAATTTACAGTCCCAGTTAAGAAATCAACTTTTTCAACTTGAAAAAGTTTTTCCGCCTTTTGAGTTGCAACAGCTGGATTTGCTTCTTCATCCTCATAAATCAAATCAATTTTTCGACCACCAATACCGCCAGCAGCATTGATCTCTTTTGCGGCTAAATCTAACCCCATTTTTACCTGCTCACCAATCGGCGTATAAGTGCCTGATAGGGGCGTAACAACGCCAATCTTAATTGGGCTCGGTTGTGCAGAAACAAACGAAGCGCCAAGACTCAACGCTACTGCAATTGCGATTTTTTTTGTTTGAAATTGCTTTTTCATTATTTACGTCTCCTATAAAAATTAACGGCCAACAAAATTGGGTTGACGTTTTCCATGGAAAGCCTCTACCCCTTCTTTGAAATCTTCTGAATTACGCAAACGGCTATAACAATGCCCCTCAACTTCAATTGCAGTAGTTAACAAACAATCCTCAGTCTCATTAAGCATCTTTTTGGCTGTTCTTTGAGCTATTGGAGAAAATGCTCGCAACTCATCTACCAACCTAGAAACAGCATCAGCAAGTTCAGAGTCTGGAACACATTCTGTAGCTACACCCCACTCAAATGCTTGCTGCCCTTTAATGCGCCTAGAGCGCATGACGATGTCTTTCGTTCTCGTGATACCAACCATCTTTTGTAATCGTGCGGAACCACCAGAACCAGGAATCTGTCCTAATTTTTGCTCAGGTAGTGCGTATAGGGTTGATTCCGCTGCAATACGAAAATCACATGCCAGAGAAATCTCAAAGCCGACACCAAAACAATAACCATGATTTGCTGCAATAACAGGTTTGGTGCAACGAGTTGGAGCGGCAATATTCCATGCTAATTTAGAAACATGCTCTGGGCTGGCCTCAAGAAACCCTTTGATATCTCCACCGCTAGAAAAATGCTCGCCCTCAGCGCGCAATACGATAATACGAACACGGTCATCTGCATCGAGCGCTTCAAATGTAGCCCTTAATTGATCTCGCTGTGGCATTTGGATCACATTAAATGGTGGCCGCTTTAAGACAATGTCGGCCCTTTGTTGAGATTCATTTATATCAACATAAAAACCATCTAAGTTATCCAAAATAGCACTAAAGGGGTGTCGTAAATTTGTAGTCATATTGTCTTTCAAGTGAAAATTAAGCTCTTTCATATTCGCCAGCAACTAACAACCGTCGCAATACCTTGCCCACAGGGGACTTGGGGATTTCTTTTACAAATACATATTCTCGAGGGCGCTTAAAGTTAATTAAGTCTGATCCTCGACAATATTCATCTAATGCCTGGGAATCTACTAAACCAGAGGCTCTAATAAAAGCAACGACCTTTTGCCCCAACCGATCATCCTTTAATCCAGCAACAGCCACCTCTCCAACAGAGGGATGTAAAGATAGAATGGATTCAATTTCAACTGGAGAAATATTTTCCCCGCCAGAGATGATCATGTCATCTACTCGACCAGTCACAAACAGGTCGCCTGCATCGTCATAGTAGCCAGTATCACCAGTGAAAAACCAACCGTGACGTATCGATTTTTGATCCGCATCAGGTCGCTTCCAATATCCCTCGAAAGCCTCATCACCAGATAAATCACAAATGATTTGACCTTCTTCTTTCAATGCTGCCAATTGCGTTGGCTGAGTTTGTTCTGAACCTTGATCTAATTTAACAACCCTAATGCGAGCGTTCAAGCCTGCCTTACCAGCTGAACCAGGTTTTGCTACGGCATCTTGATTAATTGTGTACGTATATATTTCACTGGATCCATAATGATTCACAAATAAATCTGGTGCAAAAGCCTCGCTCAATCTCAGTAAAAGTGCGTCGTGCATTGGAGCGCCGGCAAATCCGAGCTTCTTCACAGAGGCAACTCTTTTTGAGGTAAAGTTTTTTGACTGCAACATATCGTGGTAGAGGGTAGGAACCAAGTACAAATGCGTAACCTTTTGAAGCTCAATAGCATCAATCGCCTTATCCACATCCCAGCGGGGCACAGCCACATAAGTACCATTGACAATACAAAGAGACAATAAGGTTCGAACGCCCATGGTGTGATAAAGCGGCATCACCCCAAGTGTTACTTCGCCCATTGCGTATTGATTTTGAGCAACATGAGCTATTCCCGCCGCCCTTTCAACGCGCTGCTTTCTAGGTACGCCTTTTGGCTTGCCAGTTGTTCCCGAAGTAAAAAGAACTACGGATATATCTTCGACCTGACCATTTGCTATTGGGTCAATACCCACCTCAACCAACCGCTCAAAATGTATTTGTTCATTTGAAACGTTTGCATCAGAGCATAAGACAGCCGGCATTGATTTTCCCGTCGCTGAGTCACAATAGTTATTGAGGGACACATCCTCTACAAATGCCAACTTTACATCGGCATTTTGTGCGCAATAATCAATTTCTTCAGGCTTGGATCTCCAGTTCAGCGGGACGATCGCAATACCCGCCATTTGGCATGCCCAGTGAATTGTCGCTGCCTCATAGCGGTTCTGCAAAATAGTCAGGATGCGATCTCCGCGCACTAAGCCCTGTTCATAAAAGAAGTGTTGTATCGCTCCAATATGAGGTGCCCACTCAGCATATGAATATTGCTTGTCTCCGTCTACAATTGCCAGCCTTCCTGGCTCACGCTCAACTGCCTGCAAAAAGGTTCGGCCCAAATCAAGCATGCTTATCTCCGTTTGCCTGCGCTCTAGTTGATGCAACTTCTAAAACCGCCTCAATAATTCCAACATACCCAGTACAACGACATAGATTTCCAGATAAACCCTCCCGAACCTCTAAATCAGTAGGCATTGGGCTCTTCCTAAGCAAGTCTTCGGCGGAAATCAAAAATCCAGACGTGCAAAAACCACACTGTAGTGCATGATGCTTTTTAAAGGCAATTTGCAAATCAGACATTTCGCCCGACTTTGAAAAACCTTCTACCGTTTTTATAATTGCGCCATCGGCCTGACACGCAAACATCAGGCAAGAGCGAATAATTTCACCATTGACCTCAACCGTGCAAGCACCACATACACCATGCTCGCAACCTGCATGCGTGCCTGTTGCACCTAGATCATGACGAATAAAATCTAATAATGTGGTGCGTGACTCGCAATAGACTTC
Source organism: uncultured beta proteobacterium (assembly GCA_903858445.1). GTDB lineage: Bacteria > Pseudomonadota > Gammaproteobacteria > Burkholderiales > Burkholderiaceae > Polynucleobacter. The sequence continues at coordinate 5,066 of CAIOIX010000376.1, read as the reverse complement.
ACGCTCAATACCATTTAAAGTTAATCTCACCAATTTATTCTTCATCGCATTTAACCTCTTTTGAATTCCATGGCTTGTTTACAAGCACGCTTGCCAAGAGTTCGCATGAGGTGCCGACGCAAACCCGAAGTTGCGGTGGGATCCTCCCTCACCTCTGTTTCTGAAGCCAATTCATCGAGGAACTGATTCACTTGATCAAACGACTCAGCATTAATTTTATGGACCCGAGCAGTGTCATCTATTCCGCCAAAGCCAATGGTCCAACTATCCCCATCCTTGATAACAGCTACAGCAACTACTGCAAAATCTCCATGCCGATAACCAAACTCGGCAAAGCCATAGCCAGTTGCTGCTCCTGAAATGGGAAAATGGACTGCCTCGATGAATTCATTCGTTTGTCGGTCAGTTTGAAGCGCTCCCAAGAAAAAATCTTTTGCTTTAACGATACGTCTTCTCTTTTTACTAACCAAAGTAACCGAGCCATCCAACACTGCAAGCCCTAGGACCAACTCAGCACTTGGGTCTGCGTGAGCGATTGAACCGCAGACAGTTCCGCGATTACGAATTGGAGTATGCGCAATCCAAGGGAGCATCATTGCCAACAAGGGCTGCGCCCGGGTAAGCTCATCCCAACCCTCCAATTCAGACTGTCTAACGCAAGCGCCAACTTCAAGAGATCTGCCTGAGATACCAAAACGTTTCAAACTAGCAACCTGATTGATATCAATTAAATGATCTGGGCTAGCTACTCTCATTGCCAATACCGGCACCAAGGTTTGACCGCCAGCAATAATTCGCGCATCGTCACCATATCTATCTAATAACTCTAGAATTTCATCTTTTGTGCTGACCTGATGCATTTGAAATGGGGCAGACTTCATTTCTTTGCCCCCAGAATTGCGCGTATACGATTGATGAGGGTTAACAACCAACCATCAGGTTTCGCACCAGCCTCTTTTGCCAGAGCCCTAAATAATTGATCTAATACCAAACGAATCGCCCCCTCTAGCAATCGACTGCCAATTGCAGCCAACTTACCAGAAACCTGAGCCTGATAGTCATACTCTAATATTGTGATGTCGCCCTCTTTTCTAAGGGTGACCTGCCCCATACCAAGAGCCATTCCCAAAGGACCTCGACCCTCTCCGCCCAAAGAAAAGCTGCGCGGGTTTTGAATGTTGGTCAAATCCACTCTTGCCTCAAATCTTGCTTTTGCCACCCCAATTCGCACGACCGCAATGCAGTCAAATCGTATCCCATTAGAAAGAGGGGCTTCATCGATTGATTCGCAGCCCGGAATGACATTTTTTAGGCGCGCCGAATTAAGCAACACAGCAAAAATTTCTTCAGGGGGAAGCATTAATCTAACCTCCCCTCTAGCCTTCAAGGGGTAATCGCTATTTGGGGTCATGGATGACGTCTTATTGAATGCTTTTTCTTGCTGAATGACCCCCTTCTTAACTAGAAGAGCATGAATTCTGCTGGGCGTTGCAGGCAACACGATATTTTCCTGATCTAAAGCGTCAGCAATTGCATTTGCTATACACACAGGGGTACTCATACTATTACCCTCGCCAATACCCTTAGACCCTAATGGAGTGAAGGGACTGGGAGATTCTTGGTGATAAATTTTGGGTACGCCAACATCGCTTGCAGTTGGCAAACGATAATCTGCGAAAGTTCCAGACAGGAAATTTCCATCACTGCTATAGACAAACTCTTCAAATAGTGCAGCTCCTACAGCTTGCGCGTAAGCGCCATAGACCTGACCATCAGCAAGTGCGGGATTGAGAATTCTCCCAGCATCGTGGATGGTCACATATTGATCAATCTTAGCCGAACAGGTATCCGGATCAATCTCGATACCGCAAGCATCTAAGGCAAAACCATATGCAGCCGAAGTATTAATGCGATCATTCTCATCCGGCGCCTCCAACACATCCGTACTCCAAAATTGCGTTTCATGGAGCGCTAAACAGGTATCCGGGCCAAGCGCCTTTTGAACTAATGCAGGCGCCCAATGGAAGTTTCCACACATCCTGGAAAAAGGAATGCCTTCATCTTCTTGGCCTGCGACTGCAATTCGACCATTAGCAAAGATCAAATCCTCCGGCTGCACTTTAAGGACATGGGCCGCATAAGCAGCAATGCGTACTTTTAATTTTTCTGCGGCCAGAAATACAGTTCCAGCTACTGCACCAGCAAAGCGGCTAGAATAATTTCCAGCGGCAATCGACCAAGCATCTTTTGCTGTATCAAAATCGACATTCACCTGAATGTGCGACGGAGACAGGCCAAAAATATCTGCCAATAATTGACTGATAACCGTTTGATGCCCTTGCCCAGCTGGAGCGGACGCAATATTTGCTGAAATATGACCAGATGGATCGATGCTTACCGTTGCCGAAGTAATTGCGCCATTTTTCGGCCCCGCCTTAGCCCTCTGCTCTGGAGTAAGGACGGTTGTAATGTAGCCCATATTAGAAACAGATGGCTCCACGATGGAGGCTATACCAATGCCGTAGTAACGCCCTTCCTTCTGAGCCTGGTCCCGACGATCCAACATCTTTCTAAATTCAGGCGATGCCTCTAAAGTAGCCAAAGCCTGCTGGTAATCGCCAGAATCCAATAATGCCCCCGCTGCAGCACGATATGGAAATTGATTCTTTTGAACATAATTAAGCGCTGCTATTTGTTGATGAGTCTTGCCATATTGCTTTGCAATTTTATGAATCAGTCGCTCGAGTGCGTAATAAACTTGGGGACCACCAAATCCTCGGACTAAACCAGTTGGTGTTTTATTGATCAACACTACACGGTTACGAATTTTCAAATTTTCAATTTGATATGGGCCAGTTACGCAACCGTGCATTCTATACAGGGTTGCAGGTTCAGGGGCCCTTAAGTAAGCGCCACAATCCTCGATTTGATCGTAATCTAATGCTAATATTTTTCCAGACACGTCTACTGCAGCGCGCAAATACGTGTGTCGTGATGTCGCCGAAGTAGCGGCCTGGAGATGCTCTAAACGATCCTCAATAAACTTCACCGGCGCACCCGCTTTACGCGATGCCAAACAACACATAATGATGTAAGGCAAAACTGATTGTTTTACCCCAAAACTTCCCCCAGAATCTGGCGGAACGTGATGACGAAGTTTTGTTCCGGGGATTTTCAACGCCGCAGCCATTACGACATGCAGTGAAAAAGGGCCCATAAAATTCGATGTCACCTCATATGAGGAGTCAGCGCCACGCCACACTGCAATTACCCCGCCAGTCTCCATTGGAGTACAAGAATTACGAGGGTAGCGAATATCGATATCAACGATACTCGCTGCATGCTCAAATGCAGCATCAGGATCACCGTATTGAAAGGAGCGATCTGAGACACAATTAGTGCCTATATCCTTATGAAGGATGATCGCATCATCTTCTATTGCAATATCAACATCGACAACTGCAGGCAGTGGTTCAATATTTACCAATACCTTTTCTACCCCATCTTCAGCTAGCGCTCTAGATTCGGCAACCACAACCGCTATTGGCTCACCCACATAGCGCACAAACTCACTTGCCAATACCCACTGACGAATTGGTGTTTTGACGGCCACTACTAACGGATTTGACCAAGCCTGAACATCATCAATTGTCAGAATCGTTCGCACGCCATTAACTTTTAATGCAGCAGAAACATCTACAGAGATGATTTTTCCATGGGCAATTGGAGAGCGAACCACAGCCGCATAAAGAGTACCAATAGGTAAAGGGAGATCGTCTAAATAACGGCCGCCCCCTGTCAAAAGCGCAGAATCTTCAACTCGCTCACAGGGTTTACCTAAATAGTTTGTACTTGAATTCAATGCGCTCTTTTCAGAAAGATATTTAATAGCTAAGACTGAAAGAAGCTTAATGATCGTTTGTTACTAACGCTTACCTCAAAGTCCAGTGACTTACCTTGGAGTCCGATTTTGTGTATGAGGAAAACCCTAGGAGTCTAGCTTTGGGGCTTTTTCTACCTGCTGACGATAGAGGCTAGGGGTAACTCCTTGATGCTGTTTAAAGAATCGAGTGAAATGACTTTGGGCTGAAAATCCGAGCTCATCGCCGATGTGAATTAAATTATCATCTTTATTGGCTAAAGCATCAAAAGCAAACTCCATCTTCAGAACATTCGCGAAAACAATTGGAGAAAGTCCAGTACATCGACGGAAAAGCTCAAAAAAATGAGAGCGGGAAAGGTCTACGCTTTGGGCAACTGTTGAGATATCACTCAACCCCTGAGGTGAGGTGCGCATGATATGGATTGCCTTACGGATTCTTGGATCCATAAAAGCCAAATTATTCTGAGAGTTTCGCAAATCACCCTGAGTTAAAACATCAGTATTCACCATAAAACTTAAGGCCAACTCCAACAACATAGACTCAAGATAATCATGAGTAATCTGATCGGCCCACCAAAGTTCCATTGAAATTTTTTCTAGAGCCTGCTTTTGATGAGAGCCAAGACCAGAAAGATTATTTATAAAGAAACGTGGGTGGCTGCTTGCCAAGAATTTTTTACTAAAAGAGGCGAGCCACTTTGGCTCAAGATATAACGCTAGCAAAATCGGATTTTTCCCATTAACTGGCATATGAAGATAAGAGTGCTCTTCCCAGGCGTTAATAAGTACGGCATTGTTATCTGTTAACGGGCACCGTTGCCCCCTCACCTGAAACGCGATATCTGGCCCCGCTACCTTGCATAAGATGTGGCAATGGTGATGGGCATGAGTAACCAAGGGGGCATCCATTTCAAGGAGTGCCACTCTACCAAATTCGCCATGAAGGAGTCGAATTACTTTAGACATTCTGTAAATCATCTCACACACTGACGAACTGAACTTGATAATTTTTATTGCACTGCAAAAGAAAAAGCCCTGGTTTCTCAGGGCTTTAATACGGTGAAAATAAAATGGAGACCTCTCTTTTCTTGACTGGTGGTAAATCAGTACAGTGGCCATGCGCTGCTTCAGCTGCAAGACCTACTGACTCGCCGAGCGTTGGATGCGGATGAATCGTTTTACC
>CAIOIX010000375.1 GCA_903858445.1 uncultured beta proteobacterium | reverse complement strand
TTCTAGAAAGCGCAAGATTAGCTGGTTCTAAGAAATTAATTTCTTTTATGTCAACCTGTGTTTTTCCAGATAAATGCAGCTATCCCCTAAACGAGAAGGATTTGCATAATGGCCCGCCACACCCTTCAAATTTTGGTTATGCTTATGCAAAGAGGATGCTCGAGGTCCAAAGTAGCGCATATCGTAAGGAGTGGAATTGCAATTATATTGTTGCTATTCCAACCAATATTTATGGCCCCAATGATAATTTCAGCCTCACAGAAGGGCATGTAGTGCCGGCGCTGATACATAGGACATATTTAGCCAAAAAAAATAATACAGATCTTGTAGTTTGGGGGAGTGGCAAACCACTTCGTGAATTTGTTTACTCGGCTGATATAGCTAAATTAACTTTATGGGCTCTTGATAACTATTCTGAAGATACCCCCATTATTTTTACATCTGGTTTAGAGGTTGAAATTAGAGAGTTAGTTGAGCTTGTCGCAAAAAAAATGCAGTTCAACGGAAAAATTATTTTCGATTCAAGCAAGCCAGATGGGCAGTTTAGGAAACCATCTGATGGCACAAAACTCCATAAATACCTGCCAAAATTTGAATGGACGCCACTTGAAGTTGGTATTGAGAAGACCGTTAATTGGTTTTTGCAGAAATATCCAAATATAAGAATGTGAATATGAATAAAGAAATAGCAACCAGGGAAGTTAGATCTCTTGAGGCCAGGGATTTTGAGTTGGCTTTGGGGGGGGGCTTAAGTTCTTATATAGTTGATCGGATTAACGAGTACTCTTTTTTATACTCTGAATTTTCTCCGGATGAAATAGAAGGGCTTTATATTAAAATAATTGACACCCTGCTAGATCCAGTCCTTATGAAATCCGGGGAACACAGGCTTGATCAATGGGAGTCAGGATGGGGTGAAAACTTGGAATTATTTTTAAATAATCCCGAGAATATAGATCATATTGTTCCAAAATATTTTAATAAGTATGGGGCAGTAAGATGGCGTGGAAAGTTTATACAGCCAGTTTCTGAAAAATTTGAGTACCATTCCCTTGCAATTATTCTTGATTGGATGTTTGATAAATACATGCGTCAATCAAGCGCAATATATGAATTTGGGTGTGGGACAGGCCATAACTTACTTGGTGTCAGACGAGTAAACAAAAACGCTGTACTTTGGGGGCTCGACTGGGCCTCTGCTTCCCAGAAAATTATTAATCGGATGTCCGAGGTCGGGGTCGATCAGGATATTAATTCTCATCAATTTGATTACTTTAACCCAGACTATTCGTTTGAGTTATTGGAAAATTCAACCGTTTACACTGTAGCCTCACTTGAACAGGTTGGGGCGAGCTGGGATAAATTCATACAGTATCTTTTGAATAAAAAACCAAAGCTTTGCGTTCATATTGAACCAGTTGCTGAGCTTCTGGATCCTTCAAAACTAATTGATAACTTATCAATCAAGTATTTCAAGAAAAGAAATTATCTGGATGGTTTCTTGGATGGATTAAAACAACTTGAGACCCAAGGAAAGATCAGGATTCACCAGGCTCAACGTACGACTATTGGAAGTCTTTTTATAGAAGGATATTCAGTAGTTGTATGGGAACCGCTTTAGGTTGCAACATAATTTCTATAAATGGGATGCTTGACCTCATTGAAAAAATATATAGTTGCGAACTACCTTGGGTTAGCATGGGTAACCCTAATGACAGTAGCCCCGGTCCCATTCTATATCAGGTATCTTGGGGTTGAGGGCTATGGGCTGATAGGGGTCTTCGCACTCATTCAATTTTGGTTTGCTATCTTAGATTTTGGAATAACTCCTTCTTTGAGTAGGGAATTAGCAAAATTTCGCGCTCAAAATTTGACGATTCAGGAAATAAAAAATTTGATATTTTCATTGGAGCTTATTTATTTTTTGATATCGCTCGTAATCATTTTGATCATGATGTTAGTTGGCCCTTGGTTAGCAGTGCATTGGGTTCACATAGGCAACCTTGGAGTTAATGTCGTCTCACAGTCTTTTATGCTTCTTGGTGGTTATGTCGCCCTACGTTGGTGGGCTGGCTTTTATAAGGCGGGACTAACAGGTTTACAAAAACTCATACACCTAAATTTTTCAATAAGTATTTTCTCTACAGTAAGAGGATTCGGTGTTTTATTGGCCTTAGCATTATTTTCAAATACGGTAATAGTATTTTTAATATTTCAAATATTAGTTGCAGCAATCGAATTGTTGGTATTGAAGATATTATTTATGAAAGGGATTGGGGCGAATAAAGTCCAAGGTGAATTCTCTATTGAGTCACTTAGGGGCATATCAAGTTTCGCATTTGGTATGGGGGTTAATATGATTCAGGTTGTTATATTAACTCAAGCTGATAAGCTTATCTTGACCAAGGTCGTATCGTTATCTGATTTCGGGTATTACAGCCTTGCGAGTACTATATCTGGATCTATACTAATAGCGGTAAGTGCTATAACATCAGTTGCATATCCCGAATTCTCAAGATTGGCAGTAGGTAGTAGTCAAGAAGCGCTAATAAGAGCATTCCATAAGTATTCAAAAATAGCCTCAATAGCTGTGATT
>CAIOIX010000374.1 GCA_903858445.1 uncultured beta proteobacterium | reverse complement strand
CGACGTGCCAGGAACTACAACGGCGACGCTTTAGCAGAATTTATGAATCGCCCTGCAAGTTGCCTTAACTCAGCGATGTTCTAATTCTATCCGAAAAGCAACCAATTCAGCAAATCCTTATATTGGTTCAATACAGTCATAAGCCAAGCAAGCGCTAAATTTGTCCTTACAGCCAGCATTGAATATCATTGAAAGGTGCAAAGCCTATTTTTAAAGCTCATACTTAACGGCATCGGGGTATTACCCCTTGCTGGAGCACAGGCTATTGGCGCCTTTCTAGGGATACTTACCTATCTTGTATCTAGCCATTACCGCAAGCTCTTTAGAACGCATTACCTAGCCGTTACGACCCAATATCACCTGCCAACCAAACTCTGGTCTGCCGCTGCTGGCTCAGGAATGCTTTTTGCTGATAGCTTGTGGGCCTGGGAAAACCCAAAAAAATCCCTTGATTTAGTTGAAGTATCCAATTTCGAGATCGTGGCCTCCGCCTTTAACGAGGGTCATGGCTTGCTCATGCTCACCCCTCATCTTGGCTGTTTTGAAGTTATTCCGCGGATCATTGCACAACACTATCCAGCCACTATTTTGTACCGCCCAGCTAGGCAAGAGTGGCTCAATGAAATCGTTGAAGACGGTCGAAACTACCCTAATTTACATTTCGTCCCTACCAATTTAAATGGCGTGCGCCAAATGACTCGAGCACTCACTCGTGGAGAGGCTATTGGCATTCTTCCAGATCAGGTGCCCAGTGGTGGGGAAGGAATTTGGTCGCCCTTCTTTGGCTACCCCGCCTACACCACGATCCTACCTGCTCGGCTAGCAAACCGACATCAAACACCCGTCGTGATGTTTACTGCAGTACGCAAAAAATGGGGCACCGGATGGGAGATGCAGGCAACTAGGCTGGCGCCACTCTCAGAAGATTCTGCGCTGGCGGCTACCGAAATTAACCAAGCCTTAGAACAGGCCATCCTCAAGGCTCCAGAGCAATATATCTGGGCCTATAACCGCTACAAGCATCCGGCTGGTGCAGAATTGCCGCCAAGCAATTAACCCATGGAAGAGCTTGTTCGTGAAAGATCGGCAGAGTACTATTGGATACACAAACACTTCAAATATAGGTCACCTGGCGAACCCCGTCTGTATAACTAACTGATACCAATCGATTAAACGGAAATTCTTTTGAGCGCGAATTTAAGCAAGGCTGTACGTAAACTGCGTTTCACCAAAATGCATGGTGCGGGCAATGATTTTATTGTGCTCAATGGTATTGATCAAGACCTTAGCGATATTTCAGGCGAGCAGTGGCAGAGGTTGGCTCATCGACAATTTGGTATTGGTGCAGATCAAATCCTATTGGTAGAAAAAGCGGCTCGCCCAGATGCAGACTTTCGCTATCGAATCTTCAACGCTGATGGCGGAGAGGTAGAACAGTGCGGCAATGGTTCACGCTGCTTTGTACGCTTTGTATTGGATCAAGGCCTCTCCACAAAAAACCCCCTGCGGGTTGAGGTTGCACATACTATTCTCACATTGAAATCTCATCCAGATGGACAGGTAGAGGTCGATATGGGAGCGCCTATTTTTGAGCATGGCCATATTCCCTTTATAGCGGATGGCCTGGCTAGCAAACAAGAGTTCCATGAAATGCTCTATGCCTTGCCCCTCGACCATCCAGCAAATCATGACGACTGGATAGGCGTGGTGTCTATGGGCAACCCGCATGCAGTTCAAGTCGTAGGTGATGTAGATAGCGCACCGGTACTAGAGGAAGGGCCATCCATTGAAAAACATCTTGCATTTCCAAAGCGAGTCAATGCAGGCTATATGCAAATTCTCAACCGCCATGAAATCAAACTACGCGTTTTTGAACGTGGTGCTGGTGAAACACTGGCCTGCGGAACCGGTGCTTGTGCTGCGGTAGTTTCTGGTATTCGTCGCGGGATGCTGGATACCCCAGTCAAGGTTCACACTCGTGGTGGTGATTTACAGATAGCCTGGAGCGGAATGGTGAATGACGTGGCGCAACCAGTCATCATGACGGGGCCAGCCATTAGTGTCTTTGAAGGCGAAATAGAGATCTAATTAGGCCGTTTAGATCCCGTACTTCTCACGATAGGTTTTCACTGCAGGCAAGTAATTTATCAGCTCCGCATCGCTCGATGCTGTTAAGAACGCCATTAAGTCTGCAAGATTGGCAATGGCGATAACTGGCAAACCAAACTCTTTCTCCACAGCCTGTACTGCAGACTCCTCACCAATCTCAGAAGCGGTGCCTGACTTCTCCATCCGATCTAAGGCAATTAAGACAGCAGCAGGCTGCGCACCAGCAGCTCGAATCAACTCAACAGATTCGCGCACTGAGGTCCCAGCAGAAATCACATCATCAACGATCACAACCCTACCTTTGACGGGAGCGCCCACCAGCGTACCGCCCTCACCATGGTCTTTGGCTTCTTTGCGGTTATAGGCATATGGGACATTACGTCCATCATCTGCTAAGGCAATCGCAGTAGCAGCAGCCAGCACAATTCCCTTATAAGCTGGGCCATATAGCATATCGAACTCAATATTGGATGCTTGCAGAGCTTTAGCGTAATAACAGCCTAAGGCGCTAAGGCGCGCGCCATCATTAAAGCCACCGGCATTAAAGAAATAAGGGGAAAGTCGACCAGCTTTGGTTTTAAACTCACCGAACGACAAAACTTTTGCCTCTAAGGCAAAACGAATAAAGTTAACTTGATTAGAATTTTCTGAGCTCATAGGCCTACATGTTACGCATCATTTCCGCCAATCTCAACGGTATCCGTTCTGCAGTCAAAAAAGGCTTCTTGCCATGGGCTATAAAGCAAAAGGCTGACTTCATTTGTTTGCAAGAGCTTAAAGCTCAGCGCGATGACCTAGAAGACGCCATCCTCAATCCTGATGGCTTACATGGCTACTTCCACCATGCCGAGAAAAAAGGCTATAGCGGCTGTGGGATCTATACCCCCCATAAGCCAGATGAGGTGTTTTATGGATATGGCAATGAGGAGTTTGATGCCGAAGGTCGATATGTAGAGGCACGCTATAAACAACTCTCCGTTATCTCGGTATATATGCCATCTGGGTCTAGCTCACCAGAACGACAAGATGCAAAGTATCGCTATCTAGATAGCTTCTTGCCCCACCTCATTAAGCTCAAGAAATCAGGCCGAGAAATTGTGCTCTGTGGCGATGTGAATATTGCCCATCACGAGATTGATCTCAAAAACTGGAAGGGTAATGTTAAAAACTCGGGCTTCTTACCGGAAGAGCGCGCATGGCTTACCAAGCTTTTTGATCAAGTTGGCTATGTGGACGTCTACCGCAAGATTGAGCCTGAGGCTGGAGAGACTTGCTATACCTGGTGGAGTAATCGTGGCCAAGCCTATGCCAAAAATGTTGGATGGCGCATTGACTATCACCTTGCAACACCTGGGATTGCCGCTAGTGCCCAGAAAACTTCCGTCTACAAGGAAGAGCGCTTCTCAGATCATGCGCCCTTGATTGTCGATTACGACTGGTCTATCTAAAGTAGCGGCGAAATTACTGCTGATGAGAAACCTCGGCATCATGCTTTTTAAATTCAACGATGTGGAATCGAATAGCAAGCCAAATTAAGACTAGCACTGGCGCGCCAATAATGGCCGTGCCATAAAAAAAGGTTTGGTAACCAAAGGCGTCTACAAATGCCCCCGAGAATCCTGCTAACCATTTTGGGAGCAACAGCATCATCGAGCTAAATAAGGCGTACTGCGTTGCTGAATAGCGGATATTAGTTAAGGACGATAAAAATGCAATAAAGGCAGCGCTGGCAATTCCGGAACTCAAATTGTCAGCCGAAATCACCCAAATCAAACCATGTAAATCATGTCCTTGCGTTGCAAGCCAAGCAAACAAGACATTACTGACGGCAGATAAAATCGCACCCAAAAATAAAATACGCATTACCCCAAATCGCATCGTTAAAACACCACCAACAAAAGCACCTACCAAAGTCATGATGACACCGAATACCTTACTAACAGCGGCAACTTCATCCTTGGTGTAACCCATGTCAACATAAAAAGGGTTGGCCATAATCCCCATCACGACATCACTAATCCGGTAAATCGCAATCAACGCCAATATGATGACTGCGTGCCAACCATAACGACAAATGAATTCAGCAAAGGGTTCAACCAAGGTTTGATGAAGCCACTCCTTGGCATTACGCACTTTTGCAAGTTGTACTCGTATAGGTTCTTTGCTAAATAAAGCGGTAATCATGCCAATACCAATAGAGGCGGCCATACAAAGGTAGGCAAACTGCCAGGCGCCCGCATCATAAACCCCAGCCCCCGTCTCCACTCGAGCCGCCAGCCATAAAACACCAGCGCCAGACCAGATCAAGGCAAGCCGATAACCTGTTTGATAGGTCGCCGATAAGGCCGCCTGACGATCGCTATCTGCTGACTCAATGCGAAACGCATCTAAAGCAATATCTTGGGTGGCAGAACCAAAGGCAACCACTAAGGCACACCATACGATTTGATTTAATGCCACTTTAGGGTCAACGCTAGCCATCCCAAGAATGCCTAAAATAATCAAGGCCTGGGCGAAAAGTAGCCAACTACGTCTTCTGCCAAAAACTTTAGTCAAAATAGGAATTGGCAGTCTATCAACCAAGGGTGCCCAAACCCACTTGAAGGCATAGATCAAGCCAACCCAAGTTAAATATCCAATGGTGCTGCGATCAATGCCGGCCTCCCTCAACCAGAAGCTGAGAGTTCCCAATATGAGCAAAAGGGGTAGGCCCGCAGAAAAGCCTAAGAAGAGCATTCGCAGGCAAGGCCACTCGAGATAAACTCGAAAATCCTTTAGCCAAGAATGTAAAACACTAGGCACGACGAATGCGGAATAAAGCAAGGCTGCCAAACAAATTCGGAAGCAAGGTAACTTCTCTACCTTCATGCAAGATGCAGCGATCAATAATCTTCAAGCCAAGGCTAGAGGCCAATCTTTCAAAGTCGGCCACTGTCAGGACGCGCACATTGGGCGTGTTGTACCACTGATAAGGAAGACTTTTGGACACTGGCATATGACCCATACTCACTGCCAAACGATGGGACCAATGGCCAAAGTTAGGGAAAGACACCACGGATTCTTTACCAACCCGTACCACTTCACGCAAGATCTTTTCCGTTTGGTGGATCGTTTGTAGCGTTTGAGACAACACAACTGTATCAAAGCTATCGTTCTCGAAAAGAGCTAAACCACCCTCGAGATTTTGCTGAATGACATTAATACCTTTTTGCACGCAAGAGAGCACGCGGGCGTCATCAATCTCCACACCATAAGAATGCACTGGCTTTTGTTTTTGCAAAAATTCCAGGAAGCTACCATCACCACAACCCAGATCTAAGACCTGGCTATTAGGGGCTATCCATTGAGCAATTGCTACAAAATCTGCGCGCTTCATTTGAGGGCCTCACGCATTTTTCCAAAATAAGCTCGGATCAGATTGTGGTAACGAGGATCATCTAGCAAGAAAGCATCATGCCCATGAGGGGCATCAATTTCGGCATAGCTCACTTCACTCTTATTGCTAAGCAAAGATTCCACAATCTCGCGACTGCGATTTGGCGGAAAACGCCAGTCCGTTGAAAAACTGATCACTAAAAACTTGGCCCGCACTTCTGCTAGGGCACGATTAAGACTGCCATCATAGCGACGTGATGGGTCAAAGTAATCGAGTGCACGAGTAATTAAGAGATAAGTATTGGCATCGAAATAGGTAGAAAATTTATCGCCTTGGTGGCGTAAATAACTCTCTACCTCAAATTCCACATCAAAGCTAAAACGGTATTCGTTAGATTCGCCATTAGGGCGCTGCAACTCGCGGCCAAACTTTTCAGCCATGTCGTCATCAGATAGGTAGGTGATATGACCAACCATGCGCGCTAATCTCAAGCCACGTTTAGGCACAACCCCATGTTCATAATAATTACCGCCATGGAAGTCTGGGTCTGACAGAATAGCGTTACGAGCTACCTCATTAAAAGCAATATTTTGTGCGCTTAGTTTTGGGGTCGAGGCAATCACAACGCAATGGTCTAAGCGTTTAGGAAACTGAATCGACCAGGCCATCGCCTGCATGCCGCCAAGACTTCCGCCCATCACTGCTGCAAATTTACGAATACCCAGTTTGTCCGCCAAGCGAGCCTGGGTATTCACCCAATCCTCAACCGTGACTACAGGAAAGTCTGCGCCATAGGGCTTGCCAGTTTCCGGATGAATGCTCATGGGCCCAGTAGAGCCAAAACAAGAACCTAGATTATTTACACCAATCACAAAAAAATAGTCAGTGTCTACTGGCTTACCCGGTCCAATCATGTTGTCCCACCAGCCAATGTCCTTAGGGTCAAGAGGATCAGGGCCCGCTACATGATGAGAAGCATTAAGCGCATGACAAATCAGTATGGCATTACTTTTATCAGCATTTAACTTGCCGTAAGTTTCAATTACTAAATCATAGCCAGACAACATGGCGCCACTTTGCAAAGGCAAGGGCTCGGCAAAGTGGATAGTATTTCTAGAGAGATGTAACTCGCTCATTCGGAAAGAAGAATGCGAAGACTAATATCAGACGCCTCTGTTGGCAACTTCTTAAAGCCACTTCGAGCAAAGCGATGCCAGCGACCCAACACAAAACTCATCAACATAGCAGCGCGAATGCTGACTTCCTCTTGCCCTGATTGCCCCCATACACCACCTTGAGTTTGGGCAATACGCAAGGCCTGTTTTAAGGAGGCCTCAACACGATCTAACACTTGAGTAATACGCTCTTGCAAACGATCGTCCTCTTGCAACAAAGCATCACCCAAGAACACACGCGTCATGCCGGGATTTTTTTCAGCGAAGAACAGTAGCATTTGCAAAATTCCGCGAGCCTGCGCAAGACCTGACTCTTCCTTTTGATTGATTTGATTTATTAAACCAAAAACTGTTTGTTCAATAAAAGCAATCAAGCCTTCAAACATTTGCGCTTTACTGGCAAAGTGACGATATAGAGCGGCTTCGGAAACTTGAATTTTAGCGGCTAAGGCTGCAGTCGTTACGCGCTCACCTTTAGGGTTTTGCAACATCTCGGCAAGCACTTGCAAAATTTGCAAGCGCCGCTCACCTGGACGTGGGCGCTTGCGTGTCTTAACAGCATCAATAGCGCTGTTGTCATCCTCTGGGGACATTAAAGAATCACGCATGGTCATATCTCTTGTCTCCGGCTTATCTAGAACGAATCATCGTTCCGAAGGCCTGCTCAGTCAGAATCTCTAACAATAAAGAGTGCTCAATGCGGCCATCGATAATGTGTACTGAATTAACTCCGCTCTTAGCGGCATCTAAAGCAGATGAAATCTTTGGCAACATACCGCCAGAGATAGTTCCATCTGCGAATAAATCATCAATTTCTCGGGCAGTCAAATCCGTTAAAAGTGTGCCATTTTTATCCATGACACCTGGAATATTCGTCATCATGACTAATTTCTCAGCATGCAGAATTTCAGCCATCTTGCCGGCCACCAAGTCGGCATTAATGTTGTAAGCCTGACCTTCAGCACTAAAACCAATGGGAGAAATCACAGGGATGAAAGCGTCGTCCTGCAAGGCCTTTACTACTGCTGGATTAATTGCTTCAATTTCACCTACGAAACCAATATCAATTTTTTGTCCGGGATTTTTCTCATCCGGAATTAACATTTTTCGCGCATGAATCAAGCCGCCATCTTTACCAGTTAAGCCAACTGCCTGACCGCCAAAGTGATTAATCAACATCACGATATCTTGCTGTACCTCACCACCGAGAACCCATTCCACTACCTCCATGGTTTCTTCATCGGTAATACGCATACCCTGAATAAAATTACCTTTTTTGCCAATCTTCTTGAGCGCTTCATCAATTTGCGGTCCGCCACCATGAACAACTACAGGGTTCATGCCAACTAGCTTCAAAAGAATCACGTCACGCGCAAAACTTTCTTTTAAGCGCTCTTCCACCATGGCATTTCCGCCATACTTAATCACAATCGTCTTGCCGTGATACTGCCGAATATACGGCAATGCCTCAGCCAGAATCTCCGCCTTAAGCAAAGGCGGAATATCCGCAAGGGAGGGTAAAGTTAGTGCATTCTTATTATAAAATTTTCTATTTTGGGTGCGGAACTTTTTTGATATAGACGGCATTAATTAACAGAGAATCCCCAAACCCAGTCTGTTGCCTTGGCTTATCAGCAGATATCCTAACTTGCAGCCATGCAACAATACCAGCAATTACTCCAATATATTTTAGATAACGGGGCTGTAAAAACCGATAGAACTGGCACGGGTACAAGAAGCTGTTTTGGATATCAAATGCGTTTTGATTT
>CAIOIX010000373.1 GCA_903858445.1 uncultured beta proteobacterium | reverse complement strand
TGGCACCAATATCACCATGCAAACCAATCGTTTGGTTATAGTGTGTCAGATCACCCAAGTCTCCATTAATATTAATAACCTCTTTGACGTTTGGATACCCAACACCCGAACAATCAGACTGACAAACAGCTCTTGAGCCTATGACTATGAGAAGGTCTGCATTTTGCATCGCAAAGTTTCCGCTGATGGAGCCTTTACTACCTCCGACGTGCATGTTTAATGGATCGTTATCAGCCAAAACACCAGTTGAACCAGGCGATAGAACTACTGCAGCACCCGCTTGCTGTGCAAACTTCCTAAGTTCGCGATAGAACTTTCTGCTACCACCGCCCGCCTTAATTACAACCCTAGGGGCGGAGCATATTTTTTCAACGCTTGATAGAAGCAGCTCTTGACTGGCGATACCCTGCTTAGACACTTGCGGCCTTAAAGGCATTGCATTCAAGTTAAAGCGATTAATGATTTGCGGCTGAGTATTAATGGGCAATAATAAATAGAAGGGACCGGATTTGATTGGATTAAATACCGTTTGTGAGCCTATTCTGAGTGCATTTCGAATGGCTTCTGGAGTGTGGAGCACATAAGATTTACCCATCAAGGCCGTTAATTGCCCATACAGATTCTGTTCCTGCTTGGGAATTTGTTGCATGTTGTAACCTTCACCATAGGTAGTTTCATCACCATAGATGTGATAAATGCCCACGCCATTAGAAGATGCAGCCAAAGAGCCAGACATGGCTTGCAATGCACCAGGTCCAATAGATGTCACAACAGCACAGCCCTCTTCATAAACCCAGCTTAATGCAGTGCCTGCATGAGCCATTTCGACTTCGTTACGGAAATTGAAAACCTTAGTAACGCCTGCATCTGTGTAGATACGCAATATCTCACCAAGATGGGTGGAGCCGTGCCCAAAAATAGCCAAATACTTAGAAACACCCTGCCTTAGAAGTCCCAATACCAATGCCTCTGACAAACAAACCTTTAATTTATCGACGGAATGGGAAGATATAAATTCCTCAACTCCTCCCGCCTTTATGATTGCACGAGCGCGATAGGCCACTCCATCCATTGAAGGGCTGTAAAGGGTTTCAGTCTGTTGGTCGGATGACATTATCAATTACTCTTCAGTGTTTGCTTCATAAATGCTGAAACCAACTGATTTTCAGCGGTGATATCTTTTAGAAATTGTGTCGAGTCAGCAAATGATGCCTGGCAACCAAATTTCTCACATTGTTTTTTAAACTCAGGAGAACTCAGGGTTTTTTGCATTGCCACCTGAATGCGCTCTGAAATATTTTTAGGGGTGCCTTTAGGTCCGGTTACGCCGCGCCACATATCCGCTTGAAATTGAATGCCCTGTTCTGATGCAGTTGGCACTGTTGGAAATGCTGGATCACGCCGAGATCCAAGTACGCCAATAACGCGAATAGACCCACTATTAACAAAAGGCATCAAGGCGCCTGGCGCCTGCACTACAGCCTCAATATTTTCACCCATCAAACTAGTAACTACCTGTGATGAAGCGTAGGGTACATGAGTGACTTTGACACCCTGCGAGTCGAAAAATGAAGCGCCAGCATAGTGAGTAAAGCTACCTGTACCAGAGTTTCCAACGCG
>CAIOIX010000372.1 GCA_903858445.1 uncultured beta proteobacterium | reverse complement strand
TGGTTCGAAAATTTAGTGAATCGCGAGCGTGGAACATGTCAGTCTGTGACTAGCTAGCTAAATTAAATGACACGACTAAGTATGTAGAACTTGCTGTAGAGGATTTGCGGACGCGGGTTCGATTCCCGCCGACTCCACCATTTTGTAGTACGTAACAGTCCAACGCCACCCACCAGGGTGGCGTTTTTCCTTGTAAATAAAGGGCTGTACGTCCATTGTGGTCTTTCTAGATTCTGCTGTATCCAAATACGCTGGGGGTATTATTGGGGGTATCGGAGCAAAATCGAACAAGGTCAAAAACATGGTTGGGGGTATTTCTGGAAAGCTTACGGATAAAGGGATTAGGAGCTTCATCAACCGCTCAGCCCCAGGTAGCAAACTTGCAGATGGCAGAGGCCTTTATTTGCTTATCACCCAGACCCAAACTGCAATTTGGCGCATCAAATATCGCATCGAAGGCAAAGAAAAAAGTTATTCCATAGGCGGGTATCCACAAAACAGCTTGGCTCAAGCAAGACTAGAGCTAAACGAGGTTAAAGCCTGTCTTACCAAAGGTCAGGATCCAGTCATCTCCAGGCGCCTTAATAGAGCTAATGCCGCATCTCAAAGTGACAGCACCTTCAAGGCTGTAGCTGAAGAATGGTTCTCCATGAAAGAGAAAGAGTGGAGTGCAACCCACTTCACGAAATCCAAAAGAGCTTTTGAGCGAGATGTTTATAAATCTCTGGGGGCGCTTCCTATTGAAAGCATTACCCCATCGGTTATTGCCAAGGCAATTGAGACCATCAACAAACGAGATGTTCTAGAGACTGCCACAAGAATTTTGCAGCATCTCAACGGTGTGTTTCGCTACGCCCAGGCCAAAGGTTTGTGTGAGGGTAATTCTGCTGCGCCAGTGAAGGAAATTCTTCCTCGGAAGAAAACCAATGGGCGTATGCCGGCATTACTCGATTGGAATTCTTTAGGCGCCCTCTTACGTGCTGCAGATGCCGCGCGCCTATCACCATCAGTTAGAGCAGCTCATCGCCTTCTTGCATTTAGTGCAACGCGTATTAGCAACGTCGTGCAAGCCGAGTGGAAAGAATTTGATCTTGATGCAGAGATTCCGATCTGGGTAATACCTCGCGCAAAGATGAAGGATCACACGCGTATTGGTGATCACCGCATTCCATTAAGCCCACAGATAACTTCAGAGTTAAAGGCATGGGGGAAACTTTTTGGTAGACGGGGTTATGTATTTCCATCGCCTACTGGAAATGAATACATCAGTCGTGAAAGTCTAGAGAAGGCTTATCGAGTAACACTCAATATGGCAGGCAAGCATGCGCCGCACGGTTGGCGTAGTGCCTTCTCCACGCTTGCCAGGGATAATGGTTTTGAACAGGATGTTGTTGAGTTAGCGCTAGATCATGCACATGGCAATGAAGTTGTGCGCGCCTATGATCGTGGTGAGCGATTTACGCAAAGGGTTGGACTATACAAGTGGTGGGGAGAGAAGCTTACTCATGCGCAGAATGGTGCTGAGGTTATTGAGCTGCCGAAGAAGGTAGCTTAAAAAGTGCTAGCAACTAATTTGCATTACCTTTCCACCCATCTTTTCAACCACTGCAGCTAAATCTTTATCGGTAGTCATAAGCGTGTGATGATTTGAAAGTGATACCTCTCCAATCAAGGCATCAGCAGGGTTGTTAGCTTTATTATTATTTAGCAAATCTAATTCGGCTTTAATTTTTGTGAAATGCTCTCCTTCTGCTCCCCAAGCACTTTCTCCGTAACTAGCATAGCCCCAGAGAGATGTTTTAATAGAATCAAGCTTCGGGGATACTTCGGAGAATTTATCAATAAGAATTGCTCGTCGCTCTATATTTCTTGTGGCATTTAACTCTTGAATTTGAATGCTTGTAGCAAAGAATTCGTCATCACTTGGTAAATCACTAATAGCTAACCGCCCCTCAACAAGTCGGTTAAAGATATTCGCATCTAACATATAACCCATAAATATATGATCGTTTTAAATTAAAGACCTATTGAATATTGCATTTTGTTTTTACTTTAGTCTCGTATCCGTCCTCATCGATTAATCCAAGTATCACTTCAGTACTCTCCTTACCAAGCTCAGTCAATCCAAGTGAAGCCCCAATAATTACATGTAAGTTGACAGGATTTGAGTCATTTGGACTTATCTTGGTTCCAGTCCCCATAGTTGTTGAAGAATATGGCGAATTTCTCTCTTTAATCAATGCC
>CAIOIX010000371.1 GCA_903858445.1 uncultured beta proteobacterium | reverse complement strand
GAAGTCCAGATGGAATCTTCCCCGGTGCCCCGTTAAACTTTCAGGCAGGGATGAGTTACCAATTTAATTGATGTGATGGCTATCAGTGTGACTATTTGTAAAGAAAAACGCCACCCTGGTGGGTGGCGTTAGACTGTTACATACTTCAAAATGGTGGGTCGGCGGAGATCGAACTAAACGCCATTTTGTAGCCCAAAATCATATGGTTGCGTGCCGCCAATAAGGTACGAATTTCAAAGAGTACCCCCAAAAATACCCCCAGATTTCATTCGTACAATTTGATTAAATTGCCTTCATATTCTAGAGAGTTGGCGATGGAAAAAGAGGCATACATAAACCCCTTCTGCTGCATACGATGGCAGGGCACCTATCCTCTGAGTTCTTTGCTTTTTGTCTGCCCACCACTAAAATATTGCTTAATTCGAGGTTGTGTAATTAACTCTTTTTAATATTGCCCTCAATGATGGGTTGGTTGCAATTGGGGCAGGTTGGAGCAAGCTCGGAAAAAACCTCTTTTAAAGACATGTATCCGGGATCCTTTCCACAAGATGATCCACCATTAAAGCCTGTTAATTCATATCTTTCCCATTGGGTGGAGAAAGGTGCATCGTTTTCACGCATTGAAAGATTGCCGATATGTCCACAGCTACATTCAATTTTAAATGTTGTTTTCTGAACCATATTACTTACGCTTTCTTAATAAGCTAGCAATCTCAGGGATTGGCCCGTGTTTATCTGAAAAGGTACTTATTAGATAATTGACATCATCTTTATCTATTTCTAGTTTGGCATTGCTTAAGCTATTGAATGTGCTTTTTAGAGTGCTTAGTGGAAAAGCTAATATGGCATGATCCTTGTCAAAGGTATAAAGATGCTGGTCATCGGATGCATAGGCAGATAATGTTTTTCTAGTACTGTATTTTGCAATAAATTTAAAATGTTCTGGCACATCTGGCTCTTGAAATTTAGGGGTGCGGTAGTTTATTTCTTCACGCAAGTTCTTCATCCAATCAAAAGGAGTTTTCATATCAATTTGTTGCGACAGAAGAAAATGGTTTGGCAATAAAGTCGTAAACATATTCAAGACAACCTTATGTGTTGTACCTTTTCGGGCAATGGGGCTTAAGCCTGGTTTACATTGCCAAGAGCATGGGTGAGTACCCGAGTACAAAATAGCAGTATCAGTCTCTAGGGCAATAATTGAACGTGCAAAATAGAAAACTGAATAATATAATTTTATGGTTGCCCAAGAATAAAAGCCATTATTTATGGCTTGTGTTGCATCTGCAATCGAGGTAATTCCAGAGTAGATTGCTCCCAATGCATCATCTTGCAATGCTTTTTTGAGTTTTTGGGACTGGCCTAGTGATAGCGTTGGGGATTGTTTTGAGAGGTTTTGGTTTGATTGGAGGATGCTGTTGGCGTAGCCCTGGGCATTATGCATTTTTTATTAGATTTCAAAAATACCACTACCCTGATTGGGTGGTTGAAATGCATCTACAAGAAATTGGTAAATTCGTTTTTGAGCGCCCGCACCGCCTAGACCCTTAACTTCCTCTTGAAATATTAAATTTCCCTCAGTGAGAAAAAGTGAAGATTCAATTGTCTTCGTTGTAAATGACCCTGAATTTGTACAGTATGGGATCAATTTTAATTTTAAAAAATCAAGGGCTGACATGAATCCAGCCGCATATAGGAAGACATTATTTTTATTTGACCAGGCCGCACCATATTTTGATTGCAATGCTCTAAAAAGATTTAGGATTACTTGCTTTTGCATTTCTAGTTCTTTTAGGCCGATTTGCTCAAATGCACCTTTTTCCTCCACTAGTGGTTTTATTGCGCTTACTGCGGTTGATAGAGCGATTCCACCTCTTCTTGTGGGGGTGCCCGGCATCTTTATGTCATCCTGGTATGGGGAGCCCGTTTCAGAGTTCAAAAACATTGCTATGTCGCGCGCTCGAACAGCTGCCGAGTCTACAATTCCTTCGCTGGCTATTCCATATAAATCGAATACCAAGCTTCTTGGTACTGGCTTTTGTTCTGTATTGATTGAAAGAAAAATATCAGCACATTCTTTTGTTGAAAGATTTTCGTAGAAAACTACTGGTAACTCTAGTGAACTTAGCGATGATTGTTCTTCTATTGCCGCCTTAATTCCCGCAACCCGATGTTGGCCATCAATAATCTGAGCGGAATTTTCTTGTACTTGAAACGAGATGGAATCTTTAGTTAGTTTTAGCGGATTTTTTGCGCTAATCCAATTAAGAACTATTGAGTTGGGATAATCCCCTCCTTGAAGTGTGAAGTTTTTTATGCTGTTTATGCGCGAACTATTTAGAACACGTTGGACCGCTCCATCTTCTGTGGATTTTCCGCGTATTGCAGCATAGCTAATCGTTGTCACAACGGAGGCGGGTAACTTGGTTAATAGGAAACGCCTATTGCCCTGCTCAATTTGAATAAACGAATTTTTAAAACTGCTCATAAATACCCCATTCTCCAATTTTCATAAATGCTTGGCAGGCGAGAGATCTGATTACATCTCCAATCTGAATATTACGTTGTTTGGTCCTGTCCATCCTAAATTACCTTTTTCTACTGGCCCTATAGTCATAGCGTTAGTAGAAAAGTATATAAATTCTGTGTCAGCTGTTAGCTTTGGGGCAATTTAGGTCGTTTTTTATCAAACTGCCCTGTAATCAGGATTTGTTGCTGGAACAATATGAGGAGTGACTTGACGCAGAACCATTTAAGGCAGCAAAGCCAATAACCACAAGGCTTCACTTTTTAGGCTGACCAGTTACCAGCGCGCTCACCACCAAAACATTGATTAAGCGTGCATTGAGTTGGCCTCAGGTGGGTAAAATCTCTCTACATCGCTGAGCAAGGTACTCATAAATATAAAAGCTATTGAGATTTTCGGCTCCTTTGATAGCTGGCATGTCACCGTGATAGAGAAAATCGGCAATTAGCTGGTCAGCACTTTTAACCGAACTTACACGTGAGTTCAAAAAGTCGTCAACTACCTTTTTGCAGGTATTTATGGCCTGGTTTAGATCATCGAATTCACCTATGCGTAGCCAAGGGTCTCCACTTAGCGATCGGCGCTCGCTAAACACATCTACTGAAAATTTTTGAGAGCAATTGGATGAAGAGTATGTAGTCATACCTCCATTATCCAATCACCAGCCCTTGATGCTAGGTACTTGATTTGCCTGTGGGGGTGTTCCGATGGTTGTATTTGGAGGTGCGTAAATAGGCGCCTGAATATTTCCCTGATATTGACCTTGGGGTCCGTAGAAATTGGTTTGGTTGCCTTGAACTTGAGCAGACCCTTGAAATGCACCATTAGCGCTGTATGAGTTGGAGACGCCATTGGGAGAGGTTTGTATATAACCCTTGTACTCTCCATTTGGCCCGTATACGGCCTGTCCATAGGCAATGCCCGATATTAGCAATATGGCTAAGCAAAATTGATATTTCATGAGCATTCCCCCGTGTGTGGTGATAAGCGTATGCCCATAAAGGCTCAGATAGTGAGCTTCGTAAGCAAACTCCAAAAATGCCAGTAAATCACTGATTTCCTTATATTATTAAGGGATATGTATAACTTTTGGCATTATTGAATGAGCAAGAAATCCCTTAGCGAACGAGATATTTGTACGAAATTCATTACGCCAGCCATTCTTGGCGCAGGCTGGGATTTGCACACTCAAATTCGCGAGGAATTAAGTTTTACTAAAGGTCGCATCATTGTTCGCGGCAAGTTACATACCCGCGGACAGCAAAAGCGCTCTACAAAAAGAGCTTAGCCAATGCCAAGATCTACCAGCCCGGCCAAGGCGAGCCATCCCATAAGAAAGCCAAGCGCCTAGCCTCAATGCAAATGAATGCTGGTTCAGGTCTCGTTACCGATGATCAACAAATCGCAGTGCTGGAGATCTGGGATAGAGCTACCCAGCGTGTTTACACCATGGTGGAGGGCGCAACTGAATGGCTACGTGAACCTTATTCCCCACCAAGAGCTGGAGAGCGCTGGTACCCATTCTTCTTATTGCCTTACCAGGTAGTAGATGGCCAATTCATTGGCCCAAGCCTAGTTGACCTAACCGAGCGATTGCAAGACGAACATAACGAGGCACGCGATCGCTTTAATCAGCATCGAGACCTGTGCATACCAGGATGGGTGGCATCAGCAGACATTAATGAGAAGACCATCAAGAAGCATTCGGATTCAAGATTCGGCGAGATCACGATTGTCGATACCGAAGGCAAGCCCCTTAATCAAGTGATCATTCCTAGGGGTCACCCCAAGATCGATCCCGTCGTCTATGACACCAGTGCAGTGCGCTACGACTGGGAGCAAGTCACTGGCCTTCAAGATGCAGCGCGCTCTACAGTAGTCAGGCCCAAGACAGCAACCGAAGCCAACATCTTACAAAGAGCCTTATCTGGGCGCGTATTTGAATTCAAAGACCAGATAGAAGATTGGTTACAAGAGATCGCTCAATATAGCGCCCAGGTACTTTTACAGGAGCTAACTAAAGAGCAGGTTGAGCGCTACATGGGACCACCAAGCACTAAGACCATCATGATCAATGGCGAACTAGTCATGACCATGGAGAAAACCTACGACTGGCCAGAGCTCAGCAAAGACCGAATCTTTGACATGGTCGATCTACGCATAAGAGCAGGCACCACCGGCGCACCAGATGGCATAGAAGACAAAGAGAGCTGGCTCAAGGTTCTACCCATGATTACGAATCTATCCATCCAGATCCAAAACCTACAAGCAAGAGGAATGGACTACGAACATATCCGTAATCTCCTACAGGAGACTCTCTTGCGATATGACGATCGTATCGATTCAAATCTATTTATACCGAACGTAGAAAAACAAGCTGAAGGATACGTAGATATCAACAGCGATTTTCCAATGAATCGGATGTGGCAAATGGGT
>CAIOIX010000370.1 GCA_903858445.1 uncultured beta proteobacterium | reverse complement strand
TAAAATAAGCAGTGCAGTAGTAGTCCAGGTCCCCATCGTCTAGAGGCCTAGGACATCACCCTTTCACGGTGAGTACGGGGGTTCGAATCCCCCTGGGGACGCCAAAGATTTTGGCTAGTAGTTGTAGTAAGTGACATTAGTCGTACGCGTGGTAATTTGGAGCGGTAGTTCCGTTGGTTAGAATATCGGCCTGTCACGCCGAGGGTCGCGGGTTCGAGTCCCGTCCGCTCCGCCAAATTTAAAAAGCCTCCCAATGGGAGGCTTTTTCATTGTGGGCGAAAGGGCTTATACCTCTACGTCTCTTGCCTTCAGCTTTTTTAGATTGTGTTCGCCATAATAGGCATCTAAAGAAAGATTGGCAGCATCGGCGCGATCTAGAAATCTCAATACCTCGTTCAATACGATCTCACGCTCATTATCGATTGTGACGATGTGATAACTATTACCGAGCCAGATCACTCTCCTTAGCTCCGAATTAGTATGCTGCAAAATTTCCTTCGCAGACCATACCGAACAAGTATCGTCCTCTACAGATTGAATAATCAATAAGCGGTTGGTAACGCTATGCAAATAGGCGTCGGCAAAAGCCATCAAACCTTTTGCCGCATGTAAATGCTTTGCAGTAATGGTGGCAGCACCAACATCAGATACTTCAGATGTTTTAAATTTTTCAGCAATACGACGCCGGAGCTCAGAATTCTTAACACCGTAGGGTTCTCGTTCGGCATATTTCCAATTACGAACTCCCAATAGATAAAAGAAATCCAACAAAGGTCGATACCATGGAACTGACCACCCGTCGTACTTCAATACGGGAGACATCAGAATTAAGTTATTAATATCAGAGCGCTGTGAGGCAATGGCTAGAGCCAGAGTTGCCCCCATGCTAATCCCCCCGATATGGATAGAGTCATATTTTTCTAGCTGGGCATCAATCAATATATCCATCTGACTAAGCCAGGTTTCATATGCGCCCGGAGGGCTGCCGTATAGATAACCCTCAATTTCTGGAACCAGAACTTCGTGCCCATTACTTTCCAGGAAGCGGGGTAGCTGCCCAAGTTCTAGCCCGCTACCATTTAAGCCTGGAATGAGGATGGTTAAGCTCTTTATTTGAGCTGTATTAACGTTCTCAGACATTGTTTTTAAAGATTTTCATATTGAATTAGGTTAGGATACACGCATCTATGAGACATAATCTAAATGCTAAAAGATGGTGCACAAATAAACGCTACGGCTACCTGATAGCTCTAGCAGGGGTCATGTTTGCGTTTGTCTTACGGTATGCGCTTCATCCCGTTCTTGAGGGCTCATTACCCTTGTTTTTCTTCCAAATTAATACTATCGTCATTGCCTTTTTCTTTGGTTTTGGGCCGGCGATCCTGACTGTATTATTAAGTGGACCGCTGCTGATCTTCTTTTTTATTGCCCCTTTTAATGAGTTCTCAGTCCTAGACCAGCGGGACATCACTACGCTTTTTGTCTATATTTCATACACTGTCGTTGCTAGTGTTTTAGTAGAACTATTGCGCAGAGAGCAATATAACGCCGAGATGGCCGTCCTAGTAAGCGAGTCCCGCTTTAAACTTATGCTTGAGGGTGATCAGAAGATTCGCACTCTATTGAAAAAAGCTAACAAACAATTACGTTAAATTTTCTTTTGCACTTGATTTGGCTTAGGTGCAACTTTATAGAGTGGCTCAACAGCAGGCATTAATGCTGTTAATTGTTCGATACGGGTTTCACCTGAAGGGTGCGTAGACAAGAACTCTGGTGTTTTTTTACCATCAGTTGCTTTAATCATCTTTTGCCAAACGCTAATGGCAGCTTGAGGGTTGTATCCAGCTCTCGCAGCCAGCTCT
>CAIOIX010000369.1 GCA_903858445.1 uncultured beta proteobacterium | reverse complement strand
CCAATAATAAGTTGCATATCCATAATGATTTTATCGGGCAGATCAAAGCCTCCTTTAGAATCATTGGTGTAAACAAGTAAATAGGATTTACAATGTACAATACAGAAAATAAATATAATATTTAGAATCGGTTTAAAAAAGTCAATGATATTTTTAAAATATAATGATAAAAGATTTAAACTAACTCATAGAATTTTTTTTGGTATAGGTTGGTTTTACTATTTAATGATACCAATAATAGCGATTTATTTTGACCTATTCGAAGATGTGAAAGTTTGGTCAAATTATGTTTCTGACAATTTTAACTATCCACTAGTATCGTATTGCATTCTAGTGATTATTGCTTATACATTAGGCAGCTCTTCTGCGAAAATTAACTGGAAGATAAATCCGTGTATTAAATATTCCAAGTTAATTAGTTGGATTTTTATTCCTATCTATTGTTTTTTATTTCTATACTTTACCTTCGCTGCAAGAGAATTTATATTTACTGGGTATCAAAATGGCGTTGATGCATCATTGGTTGGGCCTATTGCAACTTTAGAAATGGCGCTTTTATTTCATTATCTATTTTGTAGAATATTCAACAACGCTCGCCCGGGTACTTTAACTGGGATCTTGCTTTTATTGACATCTATTATTTTATTAAGCATGGGTGGAAGAATTTACGTTTTATCTGCACTTACTTCAATAGTTTTTTATGGATGGAATTGGGGTAATTTTAATCGCATACGATTAATTATTTTAATGATTTTAGCAGTATGTCTTGTTGTGGGACTTGGAATGTGGCGTGTTGGTGATTTTAATACAGGTGTTATTATTTTTTATATTGTCGCAGAATCTCTTTTTACGAGTATATCTGCATTCACCCTTTTCCAGGGAGGGGGTTGGAACTGGCTTGATTACCCATCTAATTTTATTATTTCTTTTTTAAATATTATCCCAGTTTTTTTATGGTCTGAAAAGCAATTTATTCTTGACTCATTGTCAACAGTCTATCCTGATATTGAGGCGCCTTTTGGAGCGCTTAATGTTGTTGCAAGTTCTGTATCTAATTTTGGCTATCTAGGTGGACTATTTTTTATTGGACTTGTTGGCTTTATTATGGGAATGATCCAGAAAATATCGAAATATCCTTTAATGAGGGTGCTCTATTGTTATTTAGTTGGTTTACTGCCATTTATTTTTTTTCGTGACCCATATACAGTTCAAGTAAAGTTGGTATTAATGGCATTCGTATTGATTTTTTTTTACTGGACCCTCGCAAAACTAAATTTTTTTAAATTTAAGAAATATTCAAATTGATTATGATTAAAGAATCTAATAAAGAATATTGTTTTGTATCATTAAAAGGGTTTGGCGATCTGACGATTGCGCTTTCAATGCTTCGTAGGGTGCCCGATCCATTTCAAAGTCATTTTTCTATTCTTTTGGGGTCTCATTTAAAAGGCTTGTTTGATGCACTTAATGTTAAATTAAGTATTATATCGGTTGATACTGGTGATAAAAGTGGGGCAGCAATATTTGCTCTGCGCACTCGCGGTATTTTGGCTGGATTGAGAAATGCTGTGTCGCTTCGATCTTCTATGGGAGCGGCGTTGCAAAATGTATCACCAACACTAGTTTTTGATAGGCTTTCTTGGCGCGAACGATTTATTTCTGCTGGTGTGGATGCGGTTTCAATTTCTCCCAATCAAAATAATGTATACATCGCCTATGAAATTTTTTTAAATTCTCTATTTCCAATCTTGCCAGAACCGCCCCCACAGATAGTCGCCAGCAAACTGATCGGCATTTTTCCAATAACCAGTCTTTATAAAAAGAACTTGACAGCCAGTGTTATAGATCGAATTACCTGTCTTTGTTTGTCTAATGGGTTTGAACCTGTGGTGTTTCTATTGGACGGAGAAAGGTTGGATGGGCCTGTAAGGGCCCCTGTTATCAATATTGAGCGGAATTTTCTAGCTCTGGTTGGGGCTATTGATTCCATTGCTGGGGCTATTTGTGCTGATAGCCTTCCAGCGCATTTAAGCGCCTATTTGCGTAAACATGTATTTGTTATGTCCCCAACTCCAAATACATATTGGTTTCCGCGATCAGTTTATGCTAACGGTTATTGGGGACTCTTTAATGGTATTGATAAATTAGATCAATCTTTAGATAGATTTCTTTTAACGTTAAAGATGGAATCCTGCCTTGAGTGAAAAGTGTAACGCAGGTTAGATCAAGCCGATTTAGTCAAGCAGCTTTTTGGCGATATTGGATAATTTTTCAGGGAAGATTTAAATGAGAGTTTTAGTAGTGGGTGCAAGCGGCATGATAGGTAGCACCGTTCTGCGTGTGCTTTCTGCGCATAATGAATTTGAGGTATTTGGAAGTATTCGTAATGATGGGGATAGAAATTTTTTTAATCCCTCTATTTGCAAGCGAGTAGTTTCGGGTGTAGATGTCATGAGCGAGGATGCTTTAGTGAGGGTTCTTGATGAGACCCTTCCAGATGTAGTAATCAATTGCGCCGGTCTGACTAAACATAAACCTGGCTCTGAGGATCCTCTAGTTTCTGTGCCAATTAATGCATTATTTCCCCACCGTTTAGCAAATTTATGTAAGCTAGTCGGTGCACGTATGATTCATGTGAGCACCGATTGCGTATTCTCTGGCGCGAAAGGAAACTATTCGGAGGAGGATTTTGCTGATGCGGGGGATGTATATGGAAAATCAAAAATCTTAGGCGAGGTGGATTATCCCAATGCCATTACTCTTCGTACCTCTACTATCGGTCATGAATTACAGAGCAAACACGGATTGCTTGACTGGTTTCTTTCCCAAGGTGAAGATTGCAAAGGCTTTTCGCAGGCAATTTTCTCAGGATTACCCACTGTAGTATTTGCGCAAGTAATTCGTGATGTGATAATTCCCCATAGCAAATTATGTGGCCTCTACCATGTTGCAGCAAAGCCAATCAACAAATTTGAGTTATTGAGCTTGATTGCTAAAACCTATCAAAAAGATATTGAAATTATTCAGGATGATTCATTTAGGATTGACCGCTCCTTAAATTCCGACCGATTTAGGGTGGCAACTGGATATGAACCCCCTGCATGGCCTGAGTTAATTCAACTAATGCACGCATATAAA
Source organism: uncultured beta proteobacterium (assembly GCA_903858445.1). GTDB lineage: Bacteria > Pseudomonadota > Gammaproteobacteria > Burkholderiales > Burkholderiaceae > Polynucleobacter. Next base: position 1,517 of record CAIOIX010000369.1, on the reverse strand, counting down.
TAATTTAGGACTAAGTATGTTTAAGAATAAAGTGCTTTTAATTACCGGTGGTACAGGTTCCTTTGGAAATACTGTGCTTAAAAGATTCTTATCCACTGAAGTGCGAGAGATTCGTATTTTTAGCCGCGATGAAAAAAAGCAAGAGGATATGCGTATTGCTTTTAATAATCCAAAGCTCAAATTTTTTATTGGCGATGTGCGTGATTATGACAGTATTTATTCTGCCCTTAAAGGAGTTGATTTTGTCTTTCATGCCGCGGCGCTCAAACAAGTCCCATCCTGCGAGTTTTATCCTATGGAGGCCGTTCGGACCAATGTAATCGGCACTGAAAATGTCCTAAATGCTGCAATAGCTAATAATGTGAATCGCCTAGTAGTTTTGAGTACTGATAAGGCTGTTTATCCCATAAATTCAATGGGTATTTCAAAGGCAATGGCAGAAAAAATCATGATTGCTAAGGCTCGCTCACAGCAGGAAGGCGAAACAATTTTTTGCGCAACTCGTTATGGAAATGTAATGGCATCCCGTGGTTCCGTTATTCCGCTGTTTGTAACGCAGATGAAGGAGGGCAAGGCTATTACTGTGACCGATCCCAATATGACACGATTTTTAATGTCGCTTGAGGATTCTGTTGATTTAGTTTTGTATGCGTTCGAGCATGGTGAACAGGGCGATATTTTTGTACAAAAAGCTCCAGCTTCTACAGTCGCTGACTTAGCGCAGGCGATTCAAGAGCTTTTTAAGAAGCATGTGGATATCCGCACAATTGGTACTCGACATGGTGAGAAGCTATATGAATCTTTAATCTCGCGTGAAGAAATGGCAAAGGCATTCGATATGGGAAGGTATTACCGTATACCTGCGGATAATAGGGACTTGAATTATGCTCAGTACTTTACTGAGGGCGAGACAGAAATTTCTCGCCAAGAAGATTACACATCCCATAATACTGATCGTTTAAATATTGACCAGATAAAAAATACCCTATTAAAGTTGGATTATATTAAGGACGCTTTAAATGCTTAAAGTTATGACTATAGTTGGCACTCGGCCTGAGTTAATTCAGATGAGTCGAGCGATTGCTGAGTTTGATTTGCATACCAATCATGTGCTCGTTCACACTGGCCAGAATTATGACTATGAGCTAAATCAGCTTTTCTTTGAGGATTTGGGTATACGCAAGCCAGATTATTTCCTTGAGGCGGTAGGAAGCAATGCGGCACAAACTATCGCTAGGGTGATTGAGAAATCAGATGAAGTAATGGAGACGGAGAAACCTGATGCCGTCTTGCTCTACGGGGACACTAATTCATGTTTAGCTGTAATTGCCGCTAAGCGTAGAAAAATACCTGTTTTTCATATGGAGGCTGGGAATCGATGCTTTGATCAGCGGGTTCCAGAGGAATTGAATCGTAAAGTTTTGGATCACTTAAGTGATATTAATCTGGTCTTAACAGAGCATGCTCGTCGCTATCTAATAGCCGAGGGAATTCCTGCGGAGACGATCATAAAAACT
>CAIOIX010000368.1 GCA_903858445.1 uncultured beta proteobacterium | reverse complement strand
TGGCATGCCAGCTTCGGCTTGCTTAAGGATGGCCATGATTTGGCTATCGGTAAAGCGGGAGGTTTTCATAGAATTTCCTTTAAATCAAACAACTTAGAAATTCTACTTTTAACTCAGGTTAAGGGGCGGGGGTATTACCAATGAACCCCAATAGTGCCTATGATTGCGTCTTTAAAGATGTTAATTTAAGTGACCCAAGGAAATACCCTCGGTTTATTCACGCGGCAAAATTTGAAAATTTTAGACATATTCCTCAGCTTGAGTTGGAGTTTAAATTTCCGATTACAGTAATTTCGGGATCTAATAAGGCAGGCAAAACAACCGCACTGCTTTCCATTGCATGCAGTCATTTGGACTTCAAAAAAAGAAACTACACAAACGGCAAGCTTGAGCGCCAAACCTGGAGCAATGTTCTCAAGTTTACAAATCATGATATTCAAACCGGCGACTGGACCTACCAGCTTCAGATTAAGTCCGGAGAGAAGGTTGAGTGGAAGCATGGTCAGCGAAAGATGGGCACCAAGAAATGGAGTGGCCTTGGGAAAAAGGAATCACAGATCAAGGGTGTTAATGTTGTCTATTTGGATCTAGATAGAATCTTGCCTGCTAGGCATCATTCCCCCGCCCTTCATAGGAAGGCAAAAGCTGCCGTAGGGGCGGCTGTTGGCAACAATGAGGCGCAGAAATCAATAGAGCACTACCTATCATTCGTGCTTGAAGAAGGTTACTCTTTGAGTAAGTTAGCAGATCATCATGGTAGAGATTTATTTGGGTTTTCTGTCTCTAGTAGCTATTCAAGTTACAACTCAGCCTCTGGCGAAGATGTCCTTTCTAGAATTTTGATAGATTGCGTTGAAGCTCCAAAAAACTCTCTCATTCTTATAGATGAGCTTGAGCTGGGCTTGCATCCAAAAGTCCAGCGACGCCTTATGAGTGTGCTGTTTGATATTTCGTCTAGCGGGAACAAGCAGTTCATTATTACCTCACATAGCTCAACAGTTTTATCCTCTGTCCCAGATGGGGCGAGGGTATTTATTGAGTCTAAGGGCGGTTCAAGCACAGCAATATGCCCAATTAGCATAAATGCGGCTCTCTCGAAGATGGATTCTGAGAGCTATCCTTTGCTTGATATCTTTTGCGAGGACGAAACTGCAAAAAGGATATTGCAGAAAGCGCTACGAGTGCTAGAGTTACAGAAAGTCCCCGGTATTAGCTCCAACCTCATTAATGTTATTGAATCAGGGGCGGCAGAAAAAACATATCAAAATTTTCAGGTGAGGGAGAGAATATTTGATCAAGTGAGGGTTAAAAGTGGGCATGCTTGTGTTCTAGATGGTGATATGCGAAAGAAAGAGAACAAGGATCATGGGCTGCTCTACCCCCCTCAAGACGGGCTATATTTTTTGTATGGAGATAGTCCGCCCGAGAAATTTTTATGTGACTTATATGAGAGGGCTCATGGTGATCAGGGCTTTAGATACCATATTGACCAATCAAATGTTCACAGTCTTTTTGGCAAGATGGTTGAAGTTTATGGAATTGAAGATAAAAGAGCTGCTTTTGAGGCCTGCTGGGAAGAGTTTGCTAAATCTGATGAAGGTAAAGTTGAAATTGACGAGATTGTTAAATTCATTTTGTCCCAATGTCGGAAGTATTCCCCTGATTTGTAATTCATGCAAACTTTTGACTATCCCCATCTAAAATCTAAAGTTCAGATCCTATCGGGGCCAGTTTAATAATTCTTCAATGCTTTAGCGAGTTCGTCCTTAAGCCGTTTACGTAAGCTCGCTGGTGCCAATACTTCAACACCTGACCCATACTTCAAGATATCCATCACCAATTCTGGATCTTGGTTGTAATCAAATTCCAGGTGGTAGTTGCCTTCCTTATCAAAACTGCCTACTTGCTGCCCATGCCATGTCTCACTACTGACCCATCTAGCTTTTTCGGGTGAAAATTTGAGCTTGGCTCTTTGGCTGGCTTTACCCGAGAAAATCCCATAGCTTTCTGCAAAGTGCTCATGCAACTGTTTTTCTGAAATCTCATCAGCCTTAATGTTGGTGATGAGTGCTTTGCTGATTCCATCCAGAGCAAAACTTCTTAACTCTTTACGTAAATAGCAATAAGCATCTAAATACCAGTTATCCCTATAAAAGATGAGTCGTTGTGGAGCAATCTCGCGCTCGGTTGTCTCATTTGTTCCGCGAGCGTAGTAAGTAATTTGCAAGCGCTTGCGTTTTAGTAAGGAGCTCCCCACCTCTTCAAAGCTCTCGATAGAGCCTTTACGAGCTGACATACCAAATACTCTGAGCCGCTTGCGCAATTCTTTGGCGGGTGTATTGCCCTGCCCTAAAATTCCATCAATGATTGAGGTAAGTGGAGCAATGTGAGGTTCAATCAGCCCGCCCTTATCTAGGCCAGAAAGAAGGTGCTGCATAAGAATAAGGGCTGTGGCTTCTTTCTCGGTAAACCATAATCCAGGTAATTCTAACTTTTGAGCATTCACTGGATCCTCGAATCGATAGCCACCTTGTGAGCGGTCAAAAACGATTGATGCATTCATGCGACTGCGTAGGTATTCCAGATCACGTTTAAAGGTTGCCTTCGAGATTTCTAGTTCGTCCAAGAAAACCTCGATGGGTACGCATTTTCTAGCCTGTATGAGGTAGGTATTGCGGTGCAACCGTTGCATATCGCTCAGTGAATTTCCTATTTATTGATTTGCTTAGTATGGCATCTAACTAGCTCATTCTATGAGCTTATGGAT
>CAIOIX010000367.1 GCA_903858445.1 uncultured beta proteobacterium | reverse complement strand
TTCTATTAATTCTTCAAAATATCACCATGGCAACTCTGTCTTGACAAGATTTTTGCCCCATCGCTCTTTTGTTTCTTAGCCTTTTTGCAACTGTTGATTCAATGAGCTTGCCAAAATCCGCTGATGTCCTCCGCGCTTTTCCAGGCTATGAACCCACCAAGTTCAACCATTCTTTAGACTGCACTAAGGTGCACTTGTAATATTTTGGCGATTTTTCTCGTGCTGAGACATTCCATTTCCGCGGCAACTACCTTTATATACCTATCATATTATTAATTCACCCGAAGATTTAGAGAATCAAAATAAAACTTATTTCAATTTGTCGGGAGGAGTTAAAGGCTTGGCAGGAAACTTCTTATTTATCGACCCCAAAGCGGTAAATACTCTTGTGGCTAGGAAAATCAGGGAAAGCCCTTTATCGGTCGATGGTTAATCGTGTTAAATTAGCGGGGCAGTTAAGAGTATTTGCATAGATCAATTCGCGGGACGGTAAAGCCTGAATGCGAGTGGTTTTAACCACAGTTTTTATTCGGGAAACCCGATGAAAGGTGAGCATCATGATGCAGGATCAAAGAGATAATTCCTATCTCTTCGGCGGAAACGCACCATACGTAGAGAAACTCTACGAATCCTACTTGCACGACCCAGCATCCGTTGCTGATCATTGGCGAGATTATTTCGATAACGTAAAGCAAATTCCGGCGGCGGATGGCTCATCTCGGGTTGATATTGCCCATGGACCCATTGTTGCTTCGTTTGCTGAGCGTGCTAAGCAAGGCCCCATCAGAACAGTTTCTGATTCAGCTGACTCAGAGATGGGTCGCAAGCGCGTCGCTGTTCAGCAGTTAATTGCCGCATACCGTAACGTCGGCAATCGTTGGGCTGATATTGATCCGTTAAAACGCACTGAGCGTCCGGATATTCCAGAATTAAACCCCACTTTTTATGGCTTCACTGATGGCGATATGGATATCGTCTTCAATACCAGCAATACATTCTTCGGCAAGACCGAGATGACTTTGCGTGATTTGTTGCAAGCCTTGCGTGAAACGTATTGCGGCACGATTGGTGCCGAGTACATGTTTATTGCTGACCAGAAGATTAAATAATGGTGGCAAGAGAAATTAGAGTCAATACGCTCAACCCCTAGATTCAACGTAGAAGAGAAACGTCAAATCTTAGATCGCATCACGGCTGCTGAAGGTTTGGAGCGTTACCTCCAAGCCAAGTATGTTGGTCAAAAACGCTTCTCGCTCGAGGGTGGAGAGAGTTTTATTGCCTGTATGGATGAGTTGGTACGTGAGGCTGGTGAAAAAGGCGTACAAGAGATTGTGATTGGTATGGCCCACCGTGGTCGTCTCAATGTGCTTGTCAATACCTTGGGCAAAATGCCTACCGACTTATTTGCAGAGTTTGAGCATAAGGGTCCAGAGACATTGCCTGCTGGTGATGTTAAATATCATCAAGGTTTCTCAAGTGATATTTCTACCCCAGGCGGTCCAGTACATTTGTCATTGGCATTCAACCCTTCTCACTTAGAAATCGTTAACCCGGTAGTCGAGGGTTCAGCCCGCGCTCGTATGGAGCGTCGTGGAGATTTGTTGGGAGAGCAGGTTTTACCAGTACTAGTGCACGGTGATGCGGCGATCGCAGGTCAGGGCGTCATGCAGGAAACCTTAGCTATGGCTGAGGTGCGTGGTTATTCCACTGGTGGCACTGTTCACATTGTGATTAATAACCAGATTGGTTTCACAACTTCCGATCCACGTGACTTGCGCTCAAGCTTGTATTGCACGGACATCATGAAGGTGATTGACGCCCCTGTATTGCATGTAAATGGTGATGATCCAGAGGCGGTTGTCTTGGCAACCAAGTTAGCTCTTGAGTTCCGCACTCAGTTTCATAAGGATGTGGCGATTGATATCGTATGTTTCCGCAAGCTAGGACACAACGAGCAAGATACGCCAGCCATGACTCAGCCCTTAATGTACAAGATCATTGCTGCGCACCCAGGTACACGCAAGGTATACGCTGACAAGTTGGAAACTCAGGGCGCATTACCTTTGGGTACAGGCGATCTGATGGTGAAAGAATATCGCGCTGCGATGGATGAGGGTAAGCAAACCTCTGATCCAGTGTTGAGTAATTTCAAGGGCAAGTTTGCTGTTGATTGGTCCCCATTCTTAAATAAGAAATGGACTGATGAGGCTGACACTGCTATTCCCCTCACTGAGTGGAAGCGTTTGGCCGAGAAGATCTCCACGCTTCCTGAAGATTTTAAGGTTCATCCTTTGGTTGAGAAGGTTCTCAGGGATCGTGCCGCTATGGGTCGTGGCGAGGCGAATATTGACTGGGGCATGGGTGAGCACATGGCTTTCGCTTCTTTGGTTGCCAGTGGCTACCCAGTGCGTTTGTCTGGTGAGGATAGTGGTCGCGGTACATTTACGCATCGCCACGCTGTACTTCATAACCAGAACCGGGAAAAATGGGATACCGGTACTTACATGCCTTTGCGCCATGTCGCCAAAGATCAAGCGCCATTTTTGGTGATTGACTCCATTTTGTCCGAGGAGGCTGTGCTTGGTTTTGAGTACGGCTATGCTGCATCGGAGCCGAATACGCTAACCATCTGGGAGGCGCAGTTCGGTGACTTTGCTAACGGTGCACAAGTTGTGATCGATCAATTTATCGCTTCAGGTGAAGTGAAGTGGGGGCGTGCAAATGGTCTAGTCATGATGTTGCCTCATGGCTACGAAGGCCAGGGTCCGGAGCATTCATCAGCCCGTTTGGAGCGTTTTATGCAGTTGTGTGCTGATACCAATATGCAAGTGGTTCAGCCTACTACTGCTTCACAGATTTTCCATGTACTGCGTCGCCAGATGATTCGTCAGTTCCGCAAGCCATTGATCTTAATGACGCCGAAATCTTTGTTACGTAATAAAGAAGCTGCATCACCCCTAAGTGAGTTCACTAAAGGTGGCTTCCAAACGGTGATCTCTGAGCGTGATGAGTCTATCGATGCCAAGCAAGTCACTCGCTTGGTGGTTTGTTCAGGCAAAGTCTATTTTGATTTAGTGAAGGCTCGCACAGAGAAGAAGCTGGACGATGTTGCCATCATTCGATTGGAGCAGTTATATCCTTTCCCGCACAAAGCGATTGCCGCAGAGTTGAAAAAGTATCCAAAGCTTGAAGAGGTGGTGTGGTGTCAGGACGAGCCGCAAAACCAAGGCGCCTGGTTCTTTGTTCAGCACAATTTATTCGAGAACATGTCTGAGGGGATGAAGTTGGCCTATTCAGGTCGCCCTGCATCAGCATCGCCAGCTTGTGGCTACGCTCACCTTCATCAAGAGCAACAAAAGTCTCTTCTTAACGTGGCTTTTGCCAAACTAAAGGGTTATGTGATCACGAAATAATCGTCGACATACCCCACACTAAACATATTAGATAGGATCAATCATGGCTATATTTGAAGTTAAAGTTCCCCAACTCTCCGAGTCAGTAGCGGAAGCAACTTTGTTGCAATGGAAGAAGAAAGTCGGCGATGCCGTCGGTCAAGATGAAATCTTGATTGAAATTGAAACGGATAAAGTGGTGCTAGAGGTTCCAGCGCCTTCCGCTGGCGTATTGACAGAAATTCTGATTGCTGATGGTGGCACAGTAATCGCTGAACAATTAATTGCTAGGATTGATAGCACTGCGGTTGCAGCTGCTGCGCCGGCCGCCGCCGCGCCTGTAGTAGCAGCTCCAGCCTCAGCTCCTGCAGCCGCCCCAGCCGCAAAATCTGCTGGCGCCGCTGCGGCTCCTTCTGCCGCTAAATTAATGGCAGAGAATAATGTGAGCGCTGGTCAAGTTGCTGGCTCTGGTCGCGATGGTCGCATTACTAAAGGTGATGTGATTAGCGCAGTTGCTGGAGGTTCAAAATCCGCTGCATTGCCAAGCGCACCGATCCCAATGGGGAATCGTCCAGAAGAGCGTGTACCAATGAGCCGTTTGCGTGCTCGTATTGCTGAACGTTTGCTTGAGTCACAAGCTAACAATGCCATTTTGACAACCTTCAATGAAGTAAACATGGCACCAGTAATTGCAATGCGCAATAAATACAAAGATCAGTTTGAAAAAGTTCACGGCGTTAAGTTGGGCTTCATGTCTTTCTTTGTGAAAGCCGCTACGCATGCTTTGAAGAAGTTCCCGCTATTGAACGCCTCTGTTGACGGTAATGACATTGTTTACCACGGTTACTTTGATATTGGTATTGCAGTGAGTTCACCACGCGGTTTGGTTGTTCCAATTTTGCGCGACGTTGATCAAATGAATCTGGCTGATATCGAGAAGAAAATTGCTGAATTTGGCTCTAAGGCTCGCGATGGTAAGTTGTCCCTTGAAGATTTAACTGGTGGCACTTTCTCCATCTCTAACGGTGGCGTATTTGGCTCAATGCTCTCAACCCCAATCATCAATCCTCCGCAGTCTGCCATCTTGGGTATCCATGCTACTAAAGAGCGCGCGGTTGTTGAAAATGGTCAGATTGTGATTCGCCCAATTAACTATCTCGCTTTGTCATATGATCACCGCATCATTGATGGTCGCGAGGCAGTGCTTGGCTTAGTTGCCATGAAGGAAGCATTAGAAGATCCTTCACGTCTCCTTCTTGATTTGTAAGAGGGAAAATCATGAGTCAATCATTTGATGTAGTGGTTATTGGCGGTGGCCCCGGTGGCTACATCGCCGCAATTCGTGCAGCGCAACTGGGATTTAAGGTTGCTTGCGCTGAATCTAGTAGTTATGACGATCCAAAGGGTGAGCCGCGTTTAGGTGGCAC
>CAIOIX010000366.1 GCA_903858445.1 uncultured beta proteobacterium | reverse complement strand
CTTGCAAAACATCTCCTCAACTTTTGAGCCAAACTTGCTCTCCATAAGAGCCCATGCCTCTGGTTGGGTTTGCTTAACGAAATTAATAAGCAAGTCTTTGTCTAGAGCAAGCTCGGGGTTGTAATCTGAGTCTGTGCGCTCGATATAGCCTTGAGATTCAACAAGCTCTGAAACAAAGTGCTGCTCGAAAGCAGTCTCTTTATGAAGATCGATTTTTGAAATTGATTTTGTCATTTTTATACCAACCCTCTAACGTCAATTTTTCCAGTAACGGCAGCAGAAATAAGGCTAACGCGGTGTTCTTTAAGTAATTGAATTGATTTTTTTGATTTTGATGCCAAGGCATCTGTCTTTTCTATTTTTTTATCTAAAAATTCAACTATTTTTAATTGTTCATCATACGGTGGCACTATAAATTCAATTTGACTCAATTTACTTGCTTTGATGCCCAAAGCGGTAGAGCCCGTTGCAAGAGTAGTTAGCCTAGCTTGGCAAAAATTACTCATAAGCCAGTAAAGAAGAAATTTATTCGAAATAGTATTCTTTAAACCACGAAATTTGACAATTCTTTGAGCAAGCGCAATATCGACCCTATCAATTAATGCAACTTCACCCAACGGCGCTTCCATTGTGAAAAGTACATCCCCAATTTCTGGTCTACCCCTTGCCAAGAGAGATTCAGCCGAAGATGCATCAACATACTCTTTTGAAGCTAAGTAATTTATCTGTCCATTTTTAATATTTCTTGCGGTAACAAGGAACATCCCATCATCGGTCTTTATCGGTGTTCTACCTCGATAATCAACAATTGGTCCAATAAATTTAGTCAAACCCCCGACTTGCCAATGTTCGGGAATTAAGCCAATCCATTCGATACCAGAATTTTTAAATTGGATGGAGCTATTTAAGCCCTTTGTTACGGCATTGCTAATGATTGCCATTCGCTCTTCATTTACAAGCTCAATTAACTTTTCCTGTCTTTGAATCAACTCATCAATCTTTGCCGTTTCACGGTCGAGAAAGTTGGCAATCTTTTGCTGCTCTTCAAGGGAAGGAAATGGTACCTTTTCATTAAAGTATCGATCCTGGTCTAGATTTTGTATTCCTGATGTTTGATTGATAGAGCCGACTGTTAGGCGTATTGAGTAGGCTGCTGCATGAAGGTATTTCCAAAATGCCGGATTCATACCATCTTTTAATGACATCTTCGCAATGAAATTTGAGCATACCGCTGGCGTATCGTGGCTATAAAGCACTACACAGCCAACAGGCTGATTTTCACCGCCCCCCGACTTTTCTACAAGTAAATCCCCTTTTCTTAGGGTGCGATTACTCTTTTCTCTTTCAGAGATATTCCTTAATGTTGGATCGCTAATATCAATAGAAAGATTATCTCTATTAAAGTCGGCAACTCTTACGCAAATAGTGTCGTTACTGTCGCCAGCCGGCTCATCACCCCAAATTCCATTGTTACAACTTTTTACGCTAGCTTTTATCCTATCAATAGTCCAGCCCTCCGGAATATCTCCAATCCAATTAATTCCGCTACTTTTATACTTTGGATATGCCCGATGCTTCACTCCGCCACCTCATTTAATAAAGCCTGTATTTCAGCAGTCACTTTTTTCAAGTCTCCATCAATCTCAGCCAATGAGCGTGGAGCCTTGTACTCATAGAAATGACGGGTAAACGGAATTTCATAGCCAACTTTTGACTTGGATTCATCAATCCAAGCATCTGGCGCATGAGGCAATACTTCACGCTTGAAATATTCCTGGATATCTTCCTTGAGCGGCACATTTTCAGCGTCTCTTAAATCGGCATCTGCTTGAGGCTGACCTTTTGTTTTGCCTTTTGTTGATAAAACAATGTTGCCGGTCTCATCGCGCAATGGACGCTCAACTGTAATAGTTGTGTACCCAAAATCAATATCATCAAAATCTTTAATGAACTTAGATGGTTTATTGGAGTAGAAAAGCTCAACAATTCTGTCCACTGTATCCATGCTCAACTGCTTGCGTTTAGATCCCATGGATTTACGCATTTGCTCCCAAAACTCTGATCCAGTAGCATCTAAAAGGCGAATCTTACCTTTACGGTCCTGGTGTTTGCGGTTATTCAAAATCCAGATGTAGGTGCTAATGCCCGTGTTGTAGAACATATCAGTGGGTAGACCAATAATCCCCTCAAGCAAGTCATTCTCAATAATCCACCTGCGAATATCCGATTCACCTGAGCCGGCACCACCAGTAAACAACGGGGAGCCATTAAGAACAATGCCGGCACGGCCACCCATTTCATCATCACGCAACTTGCTGATGAAATGCTCAACAAACAAAAGTTGTCCATCATTAATTCTTGGCAGTCCAGCACCGAATCGACCTGCGAAACCCTTTTGAGCCTCAGCCTCGACAGCAACCTTGGCATCTTTCCAGTCGTTTCCGTAGGGAGGATTAGCCATGCAAAAGTGGAATTTCTTATCGGAGTGTTGGTCATTCTTAAGGGTGTCGCCAAGTTTGATGCGCAAAGGATCTTGACCCTTAAGAAGCATGTCGGTTACGCAAACCGCATAGCCATCATCT
>CAIOIX010000365.1 GCA_903858445.1 uncultured beta proteobacterium | reverse complement strand
TGCTTATATACAACCTGGAGTTTGTAAATTATGGATCAAAAATGGACAACTATATGCTAAGGAAGATTTAAAAAAATGTGGATGCTATACGGCTATACAACAATATTACGATGCACTCGGTGTAGTACAGAGTAAAAATAAATCCGCATTCTTAGATGAAAGTTGTAAACCATGTGACGCGTTAATAACACATTAATACGTATATAAAATATAAAAAAACTATACAAAATCAATCACAATATCCTATTACACTACTAATACGAGTGCTATGCAATACGTTGATTAAATTGATAAATATACCCAAAGCATCAACTTTACTAATTGAGATCTTTAGAATCAGCAGCATACCTTGCTATTTGAGCCTTCAATTCTTTGGCCAAGTCTTCTCGAGTGGCCTTTCTACCTAGCTTTTTAGACAAATCACCCATCATGGATCCCGATTTTCTGCTTGCACGTTTTAACATTGCATGCGAAATCTCTCCCTCCGTTTTTTGCGTGCTCGCTGGCAATGCCTTTGGCTCCAATGCTAAGTTATCGAGAGACTCTAGTTTGATGCCTTGTAAGGCGCTCTCAAGTGCTTCCAGTTTTACCTTCAAGTCATGACCCTTGCCGTACCTATCAGCGATTTGCTGAGAACCCCAGCCACCAATTTCATGTGCAATATCTATAGGTACATTGGCTGAGCGCAATAAGTCACGCATGCTATGTCTGAGGGAGTGGCTAGTTTTCTTAATGCCTATGGATTTAATGTAGTTATTAACAGAGGCAGAGGCAGCATCATTACTCACTGTGTCGCCGTTGGAGTATCTAGGGAAGAACGTTTTATCTGCCTTCTTTAGGCTTTGCTTATGCTGAAGCAGTGCGCTTAGTGCAAGCTTAGGCAAAGGCACATCACGAATAGAGCTCTTGGTTTTAACGGTGCGTTGTCCATATTCACGTATAGAGAGGTATTGAATTTCTCCATGTTTGCGAAGATCTGACAATCGTAACCCAGCAATCTCAGAAATGCGGGCTCCTGTGCAAGCCTGGACGATGATCAGGCAACGGATATCATCGAAGTCTTTGATGCAAAAGTTAATGAGCTTTGTTAATTCCTTCGTGGTGAATGGATAACGCTCTTTACTATCTTTTCCCAGGCCTGAAATATTGATAGCCTCAAAAGGGTTTCTGATATTAAGGTCTTCTTCACGAACAACCTTGGTAATAATTGCTCTAATAGCCTTGATTTCTCGTTCTACAGTGGCTGTCTTGACTGGTTGCAGTTTGATCTTGCCATATGACTGGGTTAATCGCACATCTCTATATCGTCTTGCTGTATCTCTATTTAATGAGATGAGGGGAATATCTCCTACAACTTCAATGAATTTATCCCAGCGAGTTTTTACTCGCTTGGTAAAGTTCTCATCTTTCCCTTTTTTGTGATTTGCAAAGTAAAGATCCAATGCGTCAGAAAGAAATAGGGGTAGAGGTGCTCTAAGCGCCTGATACGCAATCCGGTCTATCTCTGTTAATGCGCCGGCTTGTTCAATGTTTGCATAGTGCTCTAGAAATGTCCCAGCCCTATCTAGCACTTCTTGATCAATTTCCTCATCGCTATTAAGCAAATCCATTACCACGCCGTCGCCTTGACGGAGTTGAAAGTTATCAAGCAACGCCAGGGCAGCTAATCTCTGCTCTGAAATAGACACGTCAGGATTACCCCTGAGACCAGCAAATAAAATATCGTGAGACTTGGCTAGTTTTATGGCCTGAGCTGCTGGAGTTCTGCGACGATCGTTAATATTAAGTTTGACTTTGATCAGTTTCTTGCCAAAGCGATGCTGGAGATCCTTAGGTATCCCTCTTTGGTAATAAAGCACACCGTTATTACTGACAAGAAAATCCACGTCGAGAATTAACCTGTTGTTGTGAAGAACCTTCATCGTAGCCCTTTATCTAAAATTTATCTAGATAGAGGGTTGAAATTCAGCTATAAGCCCCAATATATATGGCATAGCTACAAGAATGTGGTGCCCAGGAAGGGACTCGAACCCCCACAACCTTACGATCGCCAGCACCTGAAGCTGGTGCGTCTACCAATTTCGCCACCTGGGCATGCCACTATTATAGAGGGATGGGTGAATTGGTGACTTTTCTAACCCAAATGGC
>CAIOIX010000364.1 GCA_903858445.1 uncultured beta proteobacterium | reverse complement strand
GACAGGAAAAAGAGGTGAAAGCTCGCCCATGCAAAGAGAGCGGCTATTAGCCAAACTGGAATAGATTTTTTTTGGAAAAAACTTTTTCGGTATTGATAAATAATCCAGAGACTGAGTAAGGCCCCTACTATTAAACAGACATGGCGAATGAGGATGGTTTCAGGGAGTGCCCAAATAGCGTAAAGAGTTGAAAAGCAAATGGCCTGCACCCAGACAATCCAGCTGGGGATTTGAGGAAGGGATAAGGTCTGTTGATTCATATTTTTTAAGGTTTGCTTCTTACCTAGTATTGCTTACATTGCGCTGCTGGTTACATTTTGCAGAAACTTTTTTAGATTCCTAAGACTAGGTATTTGGGTCATCAGCGGCTCTTCCGCATAAGCCTCCAAAAGCGCCTTGGAGTGTAATATTTTCCCCAGCTCCTCAAAGCTGTTCTTGGCCATTGGTGCCAAATTGATGAATGCCTTGGGATTGAAATCAACGCTCACAGACTCATCAACAAAAGTAATCGGCAAACACCCAGCCGCAAAGGCTTCGGGGATCTTCTCAGTCACGTACCCCAGGTGAATGCCATTTTCTGGACATAGATTAAACGCATAGGGTTGAAGAATATCCCTCTTTTTAAATGGACTACTGTGATGATCTTTTATCTGGCTATCGAAGTAAGGACCCACGCCATCAACTCGCATGTGTGCTTGCAATGCTGCTAGGCAGCTTGCTCTGGGCTCTCTTAGGTGAGATGTCATGATTACTGCTTTTTGTACTCGTTTGAGAAATTGATCCCCGAGTGGGGCTTGTAGTGTGCTGAGTTTTAGCAATTGACCATAGCGAGGATTGCTATTACCAATCAAGCCCTCGTGCGACCAATCGATCATTTCTATCCAGTAAGGCAGGCGAATATGTTTTTCTGATTCAATCCCTAAATCATGTGAAATCGCAAAATCTGCTTTGATGTGATTGTGTCGTAAATTTTCACCAGTATGAAAGAGCGTTACCGGAGGAATCGCCCTGCTGGCTAGTTGCGTTTCAATGGCATCAATCAATTTCCCGGCACCTTGTCTCCAAGACCTTGGCAACCAACGCAGCCTAGGAGCGTCGACATCATAAAAAGAGCCGTAGATAATTAGATCAGCTCGTATAGGGTTTACCCAGTCAATTTGAAAGCCTAGTTTTTGAATCATGAGTGGCACCAAGCTAGTGCGGTAATCGCCTGGCGTTCCCAGGCAAGCAATCCGAATGGATTTTCGGCTCATCGCATTATTACTCCGCTAATCACGTTTTGCTCTCAAATAAGTTAATTCTAATGATCATAAGGGTTTTATTTCGGGGGAGTAACAGGTAATACAATATCAATTTACCAACATCTGCGCCCTTCAGTTTATATGCCCCCTCTATTCACCATCCTCATCTCACTCAAACGCTCTGAAGATAGGCAACAGAAGGCAATAGAGACCTTAAAAACAAGCCATTTTTTAGATTGGGAGATGCTAGAAGGCATCGATGGACTCCAACTTCAAGGGACTCCGCCCGAGTATAGCGAACAAAAAGTTGTTAGATTATTGGGATTTGCATTAACCGCTTCTGAAATCGGCTGCTTTTTATCGCACCGTCTTGCTTGGGTAAGGTGTGTGGAAAAACAATGCCCCACCCTTATTCTTGAAGATGACTTTTCTTTTAAGGAAAATTTTCATCAAGCCATCTCCATTCTCAATACCGAATATCAAGATTGGGACATTGCAAGACTGCAAGGCATCGTGGCAACCCCTGATTCAACCCTACTTGCTGGACCGGACTACCGAATCGTCTCCAATCATGAAGACCCATTGGGAGCCACCGCATACATCATTAAGCCTGCTGCGGCAAAAAAATTGATTCAATACTCTAATGAAATCTTTGAGCCCTTAGATCATTTTTTAGAACATCAAAAAATACATCATCTAAAAATCGTAGCCTTCAAACCATATCCCATCGAAACCAATGGGGTAGTAACTACGATGCATGATCGGACTGATAGAGCACCTATTACGGGTCTTAAGAAAAGATTGAGAAGTCTGAATCGGGCAATGGATCGCCTCTTTAATGCGAAACCATGGTTTCCTAAGTAATGCATGCTTTAGATTATTTGATCGTTTTACTTTAAGCACATGAGGCAAGCGGATTCAATCTAGAACCACCTTAGCCATGAAACTATTGCTCAACTTTGCTACTACCAGTTTCCAAAAGGCTCAGCAATTCAATTCCAAAACAGCGCTGAGGGTTGGCGGCTTTGATCGCGTTTTTAGCGTAGGTCCAGATCTCATTGATGAGCGCTTTAAGAAAGAGCATAGTGCCATTCTCAATCAAGCTAAAGGCGCTGGGTATTGGCTTTGGAAGCCTTATTTTATCTTGCAAGCGTTAAGCCAGTTACAAGATGGCGATGTACTCATGTATGCGGATTCTGCCTCGCACTTTATTCGCTCAGTCGATCCATTGCTAAATCTTCCCAGCATTTATGGCCAGGACATCATTCCATTTGAGCTTGAGTTATTAGAGGGCGATTGGACTAAGCGTGATGCTTTTGTCTATATGAATGCTGATGAGATGGGGTTTGAACAATCACGGCAATTTTTAGCATCATTCATAGTCATCCGAAAGAGTGCAATGAGTATTCAGTTTGTCGAGGAATATCTTCACAACTGCTGCAACCCACATATCCTCACCGATCTAGAAAATCAATGTGGATTTCCTAATTACCCAGGGTTTACAGCCCATCGGCATGATCAATCGGTATTTAGTTTGTTGTGTAAAAAATATGGCTTGCAGGGATTTCGTGACCCTTCTCAATGGGGTAACCATCGAGGTTCGGAATACGCCAACTCAAATTACCCACAAATTCTTGAACACACTCGGCAAAGATCCCCGAAGCAAGCCAAAATACTTTATAAAATTAAACGCTTTTTCTTTCCTAAATAAAGCGCTCAATACAGAAGCTCTTGCCACGGCAAGCGCCTTGTAAATTCTGTAGGGCTTTGGCGAATTCTGTGAAAACACAGTTTTTTATCTGAGTCTGCCTTTAGGGTGTTTTCAACAAAGTGAATAAATGCCGTATCGATGGTGTGGATTTCTTGTGCGCCCAAAACCAAATCAGTCCAATCAAAAATATTATTCGTCGCAGGGTGCACTTCAATCACCAGCAAACCACCTTGATTAGGCAAGTTTAATTGATGGGCTTTACCACTGGAGTCCTTTTTGCAAACTAAGAGGAAGGGACGATGTTCAGGGTTTAATTGGTTTAGTAAATGTTGAGAGTTGGGTCCAGCAGGCGTTGTTGCCAACTCCCATCGCTGGTCAAACAAGACCTGATGCTGCGCATAAAAGAATTCATCAAATCTGCGAATATCCACATCGTGAATTCCAATAGGAAGATAGGTCGCATTTTTAAATTCCGCATATTGACGCGCCTCGCGCCCACTATTGACTGGTATTGGAAAGACATTATTCACGCCCTGCAGCATCCAGGAAACCGAATGGAAATAACTTGGCAAGCAGGCGTAGTAGAAGGTTTGGGTTGGCTCTCGTTCTGCAATAGTCTTTATCAATCCCAAACAAATCAGACTATCGCCTAAACCCATGTGCGGCTCTAACACGACGCAATTTTTGCGCCTGGGTAAAAATAGGTTTTTAAATGCCAACTTAATATTGGAATCTTTAAATGACATCTGAATTTAGCTCATTGATTTCGTCTGAAAGTTCCACACGCTTTCACACATCTCATCGAGTGAACGTTTTGCGCTCCACCCTAAGAGCTTTTGAGCCTGATCAACCGTAGCAAAGTAGACCGGCAAATCTCCAGGGCGGCGACCTACAATTTTCCTAGGAATCGCTTTACCACTCGCCTTTTCAAACCCAGTCACGAGCTCCATCACGCTATGGGGCTGACCCGTACCCAGATTAATCGCATGCCACCCAGAATGTTTCTCTAAAAAATCAATCGCCGCCATATGACCTTCGGCTAAATCCATCACATGAATGTAGTCACGCTCCCCAGTACCGTCCTTTGTGTCATAGTCATTGCCAAAAATGCTCAACTCTGGCAAATGACCGCTAGCTACTCTTGCAACATATGGCATGAGGTTATTGGGAATGCCGCTGGGATTTTCGCCAATCAAGCCTGATGGGTGCGCGCCAACTGGATTGAAGTAACGCAAACAGGCAACACGCCAATCTGCATTTGAGCGAGATACATCGTGTAGCATCTCCTCAACCTGCAATTTGGTCTGACCATAAGGATTCATTGGCTTGAGGGGATGATGCTCATCGTATGGCAAATACTCTGGATCGCCATAGACCGTGGCGCTAGAACTAAAGACGAGCTTGTTTAACCCATTAGCCTGCATAGCCTCTAGCAGGCTAATCGTTCCTTGCACATTATTGGCGTAATACAGTATTGGATCTTCCACCGACTGGGCGACAGACTTTAAACCCGCAAAATGGATCACCGCCTCGATGTGATGTTCGGTAATCACTTGTGACAGTAATTGGGTATCGCGCACATCCCCCTCAATAAACGGGATTGTTTTTGCCGTAATTGCTTCAAGATTGGCGATCACTGATTTTTGACTATTGGACAAATTGTCAAAAAGCGTGACCTGATGCCCCGCCTGCGCTAAAACCACAGCGGTATGGCTAGCGATGTAGCCCGCACCTCCAGTAAGCAATATATTCAAAGTGGTACGCCATAAAGTTTGATTTGGTCAAATTATCCCATTGTTTACGCTCAAAATTGGCTTTATGGGGCGTGTCTAGGCAACAATCTGACTTAATCACAGCTAAAAACGCCGCTTAACTCAAGAATCCGCAAAACCCCTCAACGAGCATGACAAGGATAAAATACCCCCTACAGTCCACGATGGAAAATATCCTATGAAAGCAGTTCTTTTGGCCGGTGGTCTTGGCACCCGAATTTCTGAAGAAACGAATCTGCGCCCGAAGCCAATGATTGAGATTGGCGGCAAACCGATTCTCTGGCACATCATGAAAATGTACTCAAACCATGGAATTAATGATTTCATTGTTTGCTGCGGCTACAAGGGTTATCTCATCAAAGAATATTTTGCTAACTACTTTTTGCATACATCTGACGTCACCTTTGACATGCAAAAAAACAGCATGGAAGTACATCAACGCTTTGCCGAACCCTGGAAGGTGACTTTGGTAGATACGGGTGAAGACACAATGACGGGTGGTCGCTTAAAACGGGTGGCTGACCATATCAAAGCTGAAGAGGCCTTCTGCTTTACCTATGGTGATGGTGTTTCTGATATTGATATTAGCGCCTCTATTCAATTTCATCGCCAACAAGGGGTGCAGGCTACTTTGGCGGCTGTTTATCCTCCCGGCAGATTTGGTGCGCTCGATATTGCCGATCATAAGGTCACTACTTTTAAAGAGAAGCCCAAGGGTGATGGCGGCATGATTAACGGGGGATTTTTTGTTTTATCTCCCAGTGTTTTATCTCTCATCAAAGATGACTCAACCGTTTGGGAGCAAGGACCCCTTGAATCTCTAGCACGTGATCATCAGATTGCGGCTTTTGAACATACTGGTTTTTGGCAGCCGATGGATACACTGCGCGACAAGAACCAACTCGAAGAGCTTTGGGCATCTGGTAAAGCGCCATGGAAAACATGGTCATGAGTTTGGCTAGCGTTAATCCCGAATTTTGGAAAAATAAGTCGGTATTTCTGACTGGCCATACTGGCTTTAAAGGCGGCTGGCTCGCTTTATGGCTCAGCTCAATGGGAGCCAAAGTCACTGGCTATGCCCTGACACCGAATACTTCTCCAAGCTTATTTGAAGCGCTGTCTCTTGATTCTGTTTTAGCCACATCACACATTGCCAACATTTG
>CAIOIX010000363.1 GCA_903858445.1 uncultured beta proteobacterium | reverse complement strand
CAATCTGAGTACTACCGCATAGAATTTTAAATATTCCAGAATCTCTTGGATTGGGCAGCTCTTCAATGATGAAATACAAAACCCCATCCTGATATACGGGATCTGTAAATGAATCTATGAAAAATTGCTTAAGCTCAGAAAGAAACGCATTAACTGACATGATCCATCGCCATTTCAGAAAAGCATCAAGATCATAGCGCAAGAATCCATCCTAAATAGGGTGCTCATGGTTTAGGAAATTCCCCCCCCCACTCCAATCTACTGCATCGCCATTAGGCTGGTAGCCGGGCACTAACTTTTTGAGCATACCTCTAATCAACTGGGTATCACATGCGTCCAAGGCTAAATTTAGATTTTCAAGCTCTTGTTGTAAATCACTCCAAGATAAAAATTCTTCATGTGCCTTCATGATTTTGGGGTGAGCTGTTGGCTGAGGATTATCACCAATCAGGAGTTCTTCATAGAGCTTTTCGCCTGGACGCAAACCAGTGACAGCAATCTCTATGTCGCCATGAGGGTGAGCTTCATCCTTGACCAAGAGGCCTGATAAATAAATCATCTTGACAGCCAAATCATAGATCCGTACGGGTTGCCCCATATCGAGCACAAAGACATCGCCCCCGGTTGCCATAGCACTAGACTGAATCACCAACTGCGCCGCTTCAGGAATGGTCATAAAATACCGCGTTACTTCAGGGTGAGTTAGGGTAATGGGTCCGCCTGCTTTAATCTGCGCACTGAAAAGAGGTGCTACAGAGCCAGATGACCCAAGCACATTCCCAAATCGCACCATCGAGAACTGCGTAGCATGACCCCCAATTGCCGCACCCTCGGCTATCGCTTGCAACACGAGCTCTGCCACACGCTTACTGGCCCCCATCACATTGGTCGGCCTCACCGCCTTGTCAGTACTAATCAAAATAAAGTGGGATACACCAGTCTCTAGGGCAACTTGTGCGCAAGTGAGTGTTCCCAAGACATTATTTCGAATGCCTTCAGCCGGGTTTTGCTCTACCAAGGGAACATGCTTATACGCCGCCGCATGAAAGACCGTAGCAGGCTGATGAGCGACAAAAATCTTGAGCATCAGCTCGGCACCTCGAACCGAGGCCAAACAGGGAATGAGCTTGATTGGCAAAGTTTTGGCAGAGTCAGATTGAGAATCCCCGCTTGCCTCTTCTCCCCCATTGCCATTTTCCTGCAGGGTAATGGCCTTCTTTAATTCTTCATAAATTTGATAGAGGGCATGTTCACTGCTATCAACCAGAACCAATGACTTTGGTGAAAACTTAATAATTTGTCGACACAGCTCACTACCAATTGAGCCACCCGCCCCAGTCACCAGTACAACCTTTTTGCGAATATTTTTTTCTAGCAATGCGACATCCGGAGGAACTACCTTACGGCCCAGCAAGTCATTCATATCCAGATCATGCAAATCCGAGATTCTGACTCGACCTGAAGCCATATCGAGCACCCCAGGCAAGGTTCGAACACGTACCCCGCAGCCATTTAAGGTGGCAATAATTTCATTTCTACGAACTTGATTAACTGAAGGAATAGCCAAAAGGACATCCGTAATTTCTAAACGGATGATCAGGTTGTTGATATCGGCATTGCCATACACCGGAACACCATTAATGGTATTGCCCTGTAAATATTTATTGTCATCAATAAAGCCCTTCACCAGCATTTCTTTATTAACTGATAAGGCAGCTGCAAGCTGTCGTCCTGCAGAACCCGCTCCATAAATGAGCGCTAAAGGCGCTACCTGATGAAAGGACTTCTGCACATTATTAATATCGCCTAACCACACTCGAATAAAGTAACGACTGGTGCCAATGCCAATAAATAACAGAATCGGTTGAATGATACCGATGGAGCGAGGAACCCCCTCTACCCCAATAATGGTAAACACAAGGAAAAATAGGCAAGTGTAGATAATAAAAACGCGCGCCATAGAAGCAAGCGCCGCTGAGCCCATATACCTAAAAATAGCTCGGTATAAGCCAAAAGCAATAAAGAGGGGAAATGAAAATCCGATGGCGGCAATCAGTACCCACCACTGACTTAATTGAAAATAGCCCCACTCATCTAATCGAAGCCCAAATGCCAGCCAAACACTGAATGCACAAACAAGGACATCGAAATATATCACGATGACCCTCTTAATGAATCGGGGCAGGCTTAATAATGACCGTTTGGTTGCAGTAATTGGCACGAATTCATTATAAATTACATAGCCAAAAAAGAGGGGAATGGGCATTAATGACAAAGATCAACGATTGCCCCCCCTGAAAATCTTCTCAAAATGATTCATTCTTAGTGGATAACTGACGAGCCACAGCCATAGTGGCGTAGTAAATCATAAGATTAGAAACTCACTCTAATGCCGCCGACTTAATGAGAAACTCCGGCTCGGCGAACTACCTTTAAGAAGGTTAGACCCAATATCTTCATATCAAACCAAAAGGACTGTTTCTGGAGATACTCCGCCTCATATTGCACTTTTATTGGAATAGATAATTCATCACGGCCATTGACTTGCGCCCAGCCAGTTAATCCTGGCACTAATTTATCTACACCATATTGCGTTCGCAAAGCAATTAAGTCGCCTTGATTAAACAATGCAGGTCTTGGCCCCACAAAACTCATATCCCCAATCAAAATACTCCATAGCTGCGGCAATTCATCAAGGCTAGATTTGCGTAAAAATGAACCAACTGGGGTTAAATATTGACTAGAATCAGACAGCAAGTGAGTTGCTACTGCAGGGGTACCCACCTGCATCGTACGGAATTTAGGCATCTTAAAAATGATGTTACGCCTACCTACTCGGTCTGACCAATAAAGAATGGGGCCTTTAGACGTTACCTTGACTAGCAGCGCTACCATAGCAATTAGAAAGGAAAATATTGCGAGGGCAGCAATACTAGAAACCAAATCAAAAGCTCTCTTCATCCACCCCCATGCTGAAATCTTCAAGCTGGAATATCCTTAATCAAAAACAAACTATCCTCCAATAGGTAAGTCATGACTAAGAGACTCCTGATTTTTCAAGCCAACGCAGAGCATCCTTCTGAGACCATCGCTCAAGCCTACATCAGGCTTCCAATTTAAAAAAATCTCCATCTTATTACCCGAATACCAAGCAGAATCAAGCAACCGGCTAAGAACTTCCCGGTTAAGTGGCATGCGGATACCACTTCTTTTTTGCACGACTTCAAAAATATTAGCAATCAACACCAAAACTACTCTTGGAATTTCAAAGCCTATATTCCTATAACCATAAATAGATCTAATCTCATTGTAAATTCTTCTGCCCGAGGGAGCCTCAGGACCAGCCAATATAAATGTTTGACCATGCGCCCGCGAATCGCTACCTACACACATAATTGCTCTAACTACATCATCAATATGCACCATAGATCGATGATTATTTGTTTCTGGTAATGGTGGAAATAGCCCTTTGGAAATTAATTTTGCCATTCTCT
>CAIOIX010000362.1 GCA_903858445.1 uncultured beta proteobacterium | reverse complement strand
TTCATCCAACCTCAGTAACTCATCTATGTCGAGTTTTAAGCCTCGATTCTTGATCGATCCCTTTACCAGGTCCTTGTTATCTCGTATAAACTTTAAATCTAGCATTATGGCTCCCTATCCTTTTATAACCCCTAGCGGCTTCATACGACCATACAACTATTCTTCTCATATGCGCTATAGGTGACCTTAAACACGCTCATTTCTGACTCCCTAAATCACTAGCTTATATTCAGAGTCGCTTAAGAGCGAACTAAAGTTCGCTTGTGTCTACACAAAAGCTATCGCTTTTGTTTGCCACAATTTCTCTTTCTTAAGATATAGGGGTAAGGAACACTGAGTGGGCCTGATTTTGGAGCAAACAACGGCTATAGCGCTTTAAAAAAAGAACTTGAGTCGTTGCTTGTATGAGATGTTCTGATTTCATCGCACACAACTGTAATAAGGTTTTAAGTAAGACAATCGCATTAAAACTTACAACTCACTTCAGCATTGATTTGCCTTGTAAGAAACCTAGCGGCATTTCCTCTTTAATCAAAACCAGTCATTACAGCGACTTGCTTAAGAGGGCGGACGCATTAGCCGTTATATTCCAATCCGCGTTTTTATCCTTTTTTATGGCGGTGACTTATCCGCCCTTAATAGATGCCTATTTAAATGATTGCCTGATTTTTCTTCGCTGCCTGTATTGTTGCCGGTTAATTCGTTTCCCAATATTCATAATGCGATAGCAAGTTTGTCTGGTAATTGACGCTCTTTTCTTGCCATTTCCCACATCCTGTAAAAATTTTTGAACCACTAGCACTTCTTTTGCCGTTAATTGCCTGCCACTTTCCTTAATTAGGTTGGTGGCTAGGCGCTTTGCTCTTAATAATTCGACGCTTTCATTAAAAAGCATCTTTTCCGTAAAGCCGCATTCTTTAATCCAGTTATTCAGTTGTTTGTCAGCTTCTTTCATACAGATATTTAGCTAACCTAATAAAACACCGCAAATAAATTAGTCTTATTTGGTATGGTCAATTTCAAGAATGAATTACAAGCTCGCTACGCTGTTTTGCTTATTTCAGCTACGCTGCTAGCAGGCTGGATGTATCGCACACTTATAGTGTGTATTTGAGCGCTTTTTGAATGCCATTTCGACTGAACACTATGCGCAGTGATGCGACAAGAAGGTTTTGACGCAATTACTACCCACCTACACATAAGGATTAATTTTTTATCTGCGAAATTAATAGGTATTGCTAGGGCTGTTTTTGTGAATGTCTTGTTTCGGTATTAAGCGCATTTCTAAAAATTGCGATTTTTCAGGATTAAACAACACCCCCCGTATAGTCAAAAAACGACGAAATTCAGCCTTTTTCGGTAGTCCATTAACGCCTTTGAAGCTACTGTTTATATAGGGTTTATGGAAAAGCAGGTTTTTTATCACTCAAAACAGCAAAAAACCTGCGTTTTCTAAAACCTATTACCAACCAAGTTCACCAAGTTACCAAGCAGACCAAGTGAACCAATTTGACCAAGTAAACCAAGTGAATTTAGGAGAAAGAAAAATGGGTGTTTTAGACGGATTAAAAATAACTAGCGCCAAAAAGCCAACGCATTTACCAGCTGTCGTAATTCGTCGGCAAAAGTTATCAAATAAATTATGGGAACAAATACAGCTAGCTAAAAGCCAAATAGACGGCACACAATTTGTAGTTAAAAAGTATCGCAGTTTTACAGATAAAGAAACGGGGATACGCAAACAAATTGAAATGCCAAAACGCATTCGCGAGTGGTGGTTTAAGAACGAACTAGGAAAGGTATGTTTTTGTGTCAAATACGGCAGTAAGCCGTTAGAGCTTGCTAAAGGCAAACACAGCGTTGAAGTTGGTAATCCTACTGAACTGGTTAAAGCGTTGGAATTAGTCAAAAGCGCAGTTGAGGCTGGCGAACTTGATTCTCAGATTGAACTAGCGAGTGGTGCGGTTAGAAAGGGGTTTGGTAGATAAATCAGTGGCGTCGTTATATACACTGCGCCGCCAATCTACCCGGGGTCACCAAGAGGCAGTAACTCAACCTCGAGTGGTTTTATTTGCGTCTTGAGCTCTGAGTGCGCCCCTAACGCTGAGCCATGCTTGGTAAGTGGGTCCCTGGGCCGATTGCGGATGGCCCATTCTCTGCTATCTTCAGGTCGATAGAGGTTTTACTTTAAGAGCCACTTTCTTAATAAATATGAGCCTATAGTAGACTGATAGCAATATGGAAAAAAGCGATCTAAGCTTTCGCATTGATGTTTTTACGCCCGAGACTTTGCCAATGGGAAGGCTCGCGGAGTATCTCGGTCATTTATCTGCTTTATATGGCTTTAAAGATAGAGTCCACTTTAAGGGTGTTGAGGCGGGCAGCGCAATTCTAAAGGCTGACGTAGAAGATGATGCTTATCCCAAGGTAATGATCAGAATAAACTCAATAAGTAGTCATGATGGCCTTAAGGATGTTGCTAAAGCATATGAGCAGATAGATGAAATGCTGCGACAAGACAATGCCATTGGAGAGTTAAAAGTTGGCGCTAAGATAATTCCCTTTCCAGGAAGAAAAAAAATTATCGAAGAAACAATAACCATTCATCAGTGGACAGAAGTTGATGGAGTTGTTATTAAAATTGGCGGCAAAGACAGCTCAATTCCAGTGACAGTGAGGGATATCGAGGGGACACTTTATAACTGTCAAATTTACGGCGAAGATAGGGCAAGAGATTTGGCCAAATATTATCTAGGCGCAACTTTGAGAATTGGCGGTGATGCCAAGTTAGTCCGCAACCCGTTATCTGGATGGAGTATTCAAAATTTAATAATTAAAGATTACGAACCCATTGAGTATCGTGACTTAGCGAGCACATTTGCCGATCTAAGAAATTCAGACCTTAATGGCTGGAAAGAAGAGAATGATCCTCTGGCCCTCTGGAAATCTATTAGGGGCCATTGATGGTAATTTTCGATGCCAATGTTTTAATTGTCTTAACCACGGCAGACGATGCTAGTTTTGAGTATCTGAAAATTTTCAACCTAATCGAAAATCTTAGTAAGACGAACACAATAGTTGGCATTCCCGCCCCATCATGGGCTGAATTTATCATTAAGACCGATCAAGCCACAAAGGATGCCATTGCTTTGGTAAAGGGCTTGCCAAATCTTAGGGTTCTTCCTTTTGATGAGGCATCTGCGTGTGAGGCGGCCTTAATACTTAGGGGTGCTTTGGCTACTACTGGCAAGAAAGGCCACTCTGAATCTGACTGGCAAAAGATAAAATTTGATCGTCAAATATTGGCTATCGCAAGGGTAAAAAATGCTGCGGCCATTTATACGGATGACGAAAATTTAATTAAAGAGGCTAATAGGGTTGGGCAGGCAACCATTCAAACCTCAGAAATTCCTGTGCCCCAACTTCAAGCAAACTTAGACCTTTAAATTATTGAACCATAAAGCCGTCGCTTTAATATGGGTTATTAGATCACCATTAACTTTCTTGAAAAGCATCCTTGAGTAGCGCTGGCCTCATTGAAGGTTAGGTCGATTATTCACGAGCAGAAGTCATGACGCGGGCGTGTGCCGATCATTTTAAGGCCCACCCAAATCCAAGATTGGCTGTGAGTACCGCTCTTCGACTGTAAAATTAGTCTGACAATGGCAAAACAACAACCCTTAAACCTCTTCGATCTAGAGAAATTTACACTCAAAAAGGTAAAGCCATATTTTCTAAGCCCGCACGGCGCATTATTTAATAATGACTGCTTAAAAGTGCTTCCCTTTTTAAAAAGTGAGTCTATCGACACAATTTTTGCTGATCCACCATTTAATCTAAATAAAATTTATGGCGCTAAATCAAAAGACAATTTGCCTGAGGATCAGTATGTTGAGTGGTGTAAGGCCTGGATTGATGAGTGCGTAAGAGTTCTAAAGCCGGGGGGCTCTATTTTCTTATACAACCTACCGAGGTGGAACATAGTTCTTGGCGCATACTTAATCGAGCAGGGACTTCTTTTTAGGCATGACATTACTGTGGAGGTAAAGTCAACAATGCCAATAGCCGGGCGCCTATACCCAAGCCACTACTCGCTTCTTTATTTTTCAAAGGGAAAGCCAAAGACATTTAGGAAGGTTCGGACACCAATTGAGTTATGTAGACACTGCGGAAAAGAAATCAAGGATTATGGGGGGCATAGGGGATCAATGAATCCATTGGGTGTAAATTTACGCGATGTTTGGAATGATATTCCGCCAGTTCGCCATTGGAAATTTAAATCCAAGGACAGGCAGGCCAACGCCTTATCAACGAAGTTGTTAGATAGAGTTGTTGAAATTAGCACTGTTGAGGGCGATGTAGTTCTGGACCCCTTTGGCGGCTCGGGAACAACTTTTGATGTTTGCGAGAAAAAGCATCGAAATTGGATTGGTATAGAAATAGATTTTGCTCCGCAGATTAAGGATCGACTTATCACAAAGGAAATAGCGCATCATAAAAATTCTGATTATGTAGAGACAGAATAAATTAGTTTTTTGCCTTTCCTTCTGCGGCTCTGCCGTCTTTACCTTTGGGTATTTTTTGAACATCCGTACTCTCCGCATCTTGCTCGATGACTATAAGCTCTAATATGCCCTCTTCAATTTGAATGTTTTTCCACAGGGGAATGTAGGGCCTAATCTCCTCAATATTTCCGATGCGATCGGTTAGATATTTCGCCAAGTTACTGTTAGGCACAACCAAAATTCCGGCTATACATTTCTTAGCAATTAGTCCCAGAGCTATTTTATTGATTGCCCTATGAGATGAGCTAATATTTCCTGTCTCCCACTCGACCACTACAAGCCCCTCGGGAAACATCTTTGCCGCATCAATGTCCCCGGGTTTTGTGCCCTTTTTTGATGAGCTCGATCCGACCAAAGATTTTTGTGCCACATTCCATGGATACTCTAGCGTCCATCCATCTGATTTTAGTATCCGCATTGGCTCCATTTTGATTGGTACAACGCCATTGCCCATCCCGGATTTTTTCCCGCTTTCTGGATGTATTGTGAAATTTCCCGCGCCCTGGGGCCACTCCGCTGCTTCGATTGCCAAGATAATCTTGGCTCTAATTTCTTTCCATTGCTGAGACTGAGCAAAGGTGCCGCGAGAAATTAAGTCTACTGATTCAGAAATTTTCATTGGTGTGATGGCTTACTTGTTTGGGCGATGTTCGGTAACTTTATCACTATCGGATGGGGTTTTCGAAGTCTTATGGCCTACTTTTGGTAATGCTGAACTTTATTTAAGAGCATAGATTGGTGTGTGCCAGTTATCAAAGAATATGCCGGTGGAAATTGGTTTTGTAGAGGCAGTAGATTGGAAATCTACTGCCCTTGTCGTTTAGCGGGGGCGACAAGAAGCACCAAAATCATCAATGAGTAGCTTTTGCTGTCGGAAATAAGGGGTTTAACAAAACGCAGGGTTTTTCATCTTTAAAAAACCTGCTTTTATACAAACCTATTGCTAAATATTTGTATGAATACCTATCAAGCAATGGCAGCGCAATATGTTGATTAAGGAAGTGACGTCTCTTAAGCCTATCAAGCCACAGACACCTGAGGAGCAGCGTATCAACACGCTAAAGCAACAAGTTAAGCGCAGTCAGGATGCCGTTAAATCAGAAAGACAGCGTCAACAGGTCGCTAAGGCACAGCAGAATTTAATTAAGGCCAAGGCTATCAAGCCGTAGAGTAGACAAATAGCAGTCCTCTATCTCACCCTTCAACGCCTCGCAGGATTAAACATCCGTACAAGCCAGGATTTACAAGGTTTTTCCTAGAGTTAGCTACAGTAGGCACATTTATTAAGCCTGCTTCCAGTTTCATTTATAATTCCAAGTCTTGGCCTGGTAGCTCAGTCGGTAGAGCAGAGGATTGAAAATCCTTGTGTCGGTGGTTCGATTCCGCCCCGGGCCACCAAGAAACATCAGAAACCCTCACTTTTTAGTGGGGGTTTTGTTTTATGTGCCTACTGTATTCGACAATGCGAAAGTTTGTTGACCTTACAAGTGGGGATGCTGGATCCTGCTAGACCGCCTTTTCTATGTGCGACTTAAGGGTCAATTTTCTTTTTCATTAGGATCCTTCCACCTTTAGAAACATGAGCCTCATCTTCGGTAGTGCAGAGTGAATCAGGAAGCAGGCTTACAGTAAAGTCAACCAACCGTCTAATTAACTCCATTTCTTCAGTTCCAACTTCTTTGGGATCCTTGCGGTTTGGATATCTCAGGTGTTGGTATTCATCAATTAATGTGATTGTTTCAATAAATTCTTGAGGCAAATTTTCTAGAGCAAGATCAGGAATTTGTTTGATTAAAAGCGCGATGTTATGAACGCCATCAAATTTACCTGTGATCTCCAATATCCAACCTTTTAATAAACACTCATATCCAATGTGAACTAGATAGCCGGCAGAGTCAAAATGATATGGATGATGAAAAAGTTTGAAGCCCCCTGCAATATGATCTAGACCAAATCGAACAAGGTCTTTGGGCAGCAATCCATCCTCAGTTGTATATATTCTAGGAGCCATTTATTTTGTGTGAAATAAGGGATGAGTCATATTCCCACCTTTAAGCAATTTCGGCAATCTGTTACATTAAATATTACTAATTTGAATATGACAAATGTTTATGAGTGAGGCAAAAAAACTAGTTCTTGTTGTTGGCGCTGGAGCAAGCCATGAAGTTGGTTTGCCGCTTGGAGGTGAATTAAAAAAGAAAATAGCCGCCTCTTTAGATCTTCAATATGATTTTGGTCAATTAAAACGAGGCTCAGGTAGCCCATTAATTAACGGCGCCTATCAGCATATCGTACAAAAAGCCAACAACGGCTTAATGGGAGACATCAGTCCTTATGTTTATGCTGGCTGGGCTGTAAGAGATGGAATGCATCAAGCTATGTCAATTGACAATTATTTAGATGCACATAAAGATAATCAGTTAATGATTGATTGTGCGAAATTAGCAATAGCGCAAATCATTCTAGAGTCCGAAAGGAATAGCCGGCTTTTCCTCAATCCTATTGAGCAAAGAAATAAACTGAATTTTCAAGAATTAGAGTCCACATGGTATGGACACTTTTTTAAAGTGCTTGTAGAGGGGTGTCAGGTTGATAAGATGGCTGAAAGATTATCAAGCGTGGCGATCGTCACATTTAACTACGATAGATGTATAGAGCAATTCCTGCATGAAGCGCTAATGAATTATTACCATATAGATTCGCAAAGCGTTTCTGAGTTGATGGCAGGGTTAAAAGTATTTCATCCTTATGGATACTTGGGGGAGTTAAGGTGGCCAGCAACATTTCCTAGCGTGAGTTTTGGAGAGGATATTCACCCTCACCAGCTGATTGCTGTTGCAAGCAAAATTAAAACCTTTACCGAAGGAACGGATGAGGGTGCTAGCGAAATTGTGGGAATTAGGGAGTGCATTGATAGTGCAGAGAAGATTGCATTTTTAGGTTTTGCTTATGGAAGGCAAAACCTAGATCTTTTGTATAATGCCAAGGGCCTAGAGCGTGTATCTTTAGCAAGGGTTTATGGAACTGCGTATAACATTTCAGCAATAAATACCAAGTTAATTTGTGATGATCTATTGAGGCTTGGAAGGTATTACAAGGACAATCTGTATATTGACAACGGCTTGACCTCAACAAAGTTATTAGAAGATTACAGCAGGGCATTGACATTGCTTTAATTGCTTAACGAGCTCGGGATATTGTTGGCTTAGGATCAATTTAGATTTCGCAATATTGACTGAGGCTAGCTGAAAATAAGTGAAGCCTCCCAATTACTCAAGCTGTACAAGAAATAGCCAGCAAAACAGCATGAATTAGTTGCCCAACTTTAAAAGGCTGTATAAAATTACAGTAACTTTAATTTAGGCAAAAATGACTTTTAACCCATCTCGATCTCAAACAAACGCAGGCGATGAGTCATCATCAGTGCCGAGCATCGAAAAGAGAAAGAGCTGGAAGCAAAAGAAATTTTCAGAGCCTAAAAACACAATCAATGTGGCCACATTATTTAGTGGAATAGGCGCTATAGAGCAGGCGCTTACAGTCGGCGTGCCAGCCTTGATCTCATTTGTATAGTTATTTAGTTGTATGTAATAAAACCCGTAAATTTCCCTATTTTCCTTATATAAATCAGATACTTATGGAAAAATAGGTCGACCAAAACAGGTGACCGAAAACAAACTATGTATGCCCATTAACCAATAGGAGAAAGAAATGAGCGCATTGAATAGTTTGAAGTTGGTGTCTATTAAAAAGCCCACACACATGCCTGTAATCGTCGTGCGTAGAAATAAGCTATCTAGCAAGCTGTGGGAGCAGATTCAGCTAGCCAAGAGCCAAATTGAAGGAAAGCCATTTGTGGTCTTAAAACATAAGACCTACAAGGATGCCGAAACGGGTCTCAAAAAGCAGGTTGAAATGCCTAAGCGAATTAAGCCTTGGTGGTTTGTAAGTGAGAACGGCAAGGTATGTGTTTCGGTCAAATACGGCAGTTGGACAATTGAGCTTGCCAAAGGAAAGCCAAGTATTGAAGTTGCCAATGGAGATGAGCTAATAAAGGCCTTGGAAACCGTTAAGCAAGCTGTTGAAGCTGGTGAGTTGGATGGTCAGATTGAGACTGCCAGCGCAAGTTTACGAAGCGGTTTTAAGCATTAGCACGCAAGCGTCCAATTCTTGGACGCTTATCGGCGCCCCAAATCATTTAAGCCCGACAGCTTGAGGGCTATATACGGAGGACAGCTGTCCGAAGCATTATTGGTGACAACGAGCTGTTGTCACGATGAGATGAGCTATCTCATCATTCATTTGGGGCGCCGATAAATACTTGTATGAAACGATATAAGGCAACAGTAAATGCGGGCGGCATGTGGGTAGAAACTATTTTGTATGCACAGAATCAAGCCCAAGCATATAAATTGTTCCAAGCTATCTTCGGAGCTTCAAATGTTCCGCACCAGCCATTACAGATTGGATAGTTATGAGATTTAATGAATTTTTCGAACCCAAACCACCAACACCTGAGCAAACAAGAGTGAAAGCACTGCAAGCTCAGGCCGATAGAGCAAAGCAGGCTGTTAAGGTTGAAAAGGCAAAGCAAGCCATGGCTAAGGCTCAAAAGCCAGCGGCACTAGCAAGGCAGTAAAAAAGATTGCTAATTGTAGATAATGTGTGCTTAAATTGTACTTAATGGATGCAAAAATATTCTTTTAAAATACTGATTTAAAAGAGTTTTTTCATATTTTAATGTATTTTTTATCGACCAAAATTGTATTTTATGGATCCACGCTTTGTAGATTTTAGGCTTGAACTACCAGAGCTTTCTTTTGACTCTCCATTGACCGATGTGGTGATGGGGTTGGAGCAGTTGCGTCATCTTGCGTTAAGAGGGGATACGCCAATACCAATCTTTTACCAGTTAAAAAATATATTCCAACTTTTAGAAAGTTTGGGCTCAGCTCGAATTGAAGGCAACCATACAACCTTGGCGGATTACATCGAAGTAAAAATTGAAGATGGAAATAGCAAGGATGAAGGTGTTTTGGAGATCCAAAATATCGAGCGTGCACTTGAATACATTGAGCAAACAATTAAGCCCGAAGAAATAATTACAGAAACTTTTATTAGAGAGCTACATGCTCTGGCTGTAAAAGATTTGGTGAGAGAGGGTGATAAGACCCCAGGTCAATACAGGGTTGGAAATGTGAAGATAAAAGGCTCAACACATCTGCCACCCGATCATTTGGCTGTATCGAGCTATATGCAGGAGCTAGTCGACTTTATTAACAGAGATGATGCTCGAAAATATGATTTATTGAAGATCGCATTGGCGCATCATCGTTTTAGTTGGGTCCATCCGTTTAGCAATGGCAATGGTCGTGTAAATAGACTATTGAGTTATGCACTTTTGATTAAAGAAGGTTTTAATGTTCGTGTTGGTGGACGGGTATTAAACCCTACAGCAGTATTTTGTATAAATCGTGATCTCTATTACTCAAAGTTAAATGCCGCAGATCAAGGTGAGCCGGCGGCTTTACAGGACTGGAGCTTATATGTCTTATCGGGCATTGAGGCGGAGTTAGAAAAAGTAGATCAGTTAACAAAATACGATTACCTGAAGAAAGAGGTTCTTTATCCTGCGCTTGCTCATAGTAAACAGCGCCAACTAGTTAATGATGCTGAGCATGACATTTTGCATTTGGCAATTGAGCTTGGCCAATTAAAGTCAGACGATATTGCAAAAAAATATCCAGACATGACGCCAAGGATGCGCTCTTATTTAATTAAGAAATTGGTTGACAGTAAATTGATTAAACCGATAAAACAAGGATCAAGAATTTATACGATCAACTTTATTAATAACAGCTTGTTAAGAAGTGTTGTCAAGTCGCTAGAAGAAAAAGGATTCATACCTTCATTCATTAAGTCACCTGACAATCAACCTGCTTCGCCAGCATGACTAACTCAATGTCTGCGTATGCCAATTAGACAAAATTAGATTCCAACAGATTCCAATTTTCATTCTGCGTATCGTGAGTCGAGTTGTCGGCAGGTTTAAAGCAATGTCTAAGCTGTTGAAAACAATAAATTTTTAGTTTGAAAATCCTTGTGTCGGTGGTTCGATTCCGCCCCGGGCCACCAAGATTCAAAAAGAGAGCTTCTAGCTCTCTTTTTTCATTTCAACTTGCCTAAAAGTAGTTGATGGCTCGTCCACCTAAAGCCAGCGTTTGAATCCTGTTTAGAGTTTCAAATCTAAGAGTGGGGATTGTGGATCCTGTTTGACCGTT
>CAIOIX010000361.1 GCA_903858445.1 uncultured beta proteobacterium | reverse complement strand
TCAATACAATAGCTATATGCCTCAATTTAAGCCCAAAACTCTCATATCCATCCCCAACCCAGCAAAAAGACGCCATTTTTTAAGCCTTAGCCTAGGTTTAGGCGCGATTGTTGGCAGTGCAAGCCTTAGTTCTTGCGGCTTATTAAGTACCCATAAGCCAGTTATCGGCCTTGTTTTGGGGGCGGGAGCTGCGCGCGGGTTTGCCCACATTGGGGTAATTAAAGCCCTTGAAGCCCAGGGTATTCGGCCGAATCTTGTCGTTGGTAGTAGCGCTGGCAGTGTGATTGCTGCCCTACTGGCCTCTGGCGCTACTGGGAATGATCTTCATAGACTTGCTCTGAATCTAGATGAAGCCACTATTGCTGATTGGGGTCTGCCTTTTGCCGGGCGGTTTGGCGGACTGATCAAGGGTGATGCCCTACAAAACATGGTTAACCGCGAAGTTCAAAATAAGACTATCGAGCAGATGCGCATTCCTCTAGGGATTGTGGCAACTGAACTGCAATCAGGCAAAGGGATTTTATTTAGAACGGGCAATACTGGCTTGGCAGTACGTGCTTCTTGTAGCGTGCCAGGTGTATTTCAACCGGCTGTGATTAGCGGCAAAGAATATGTTGATGGTGGATTGGTTGCACCAGTTCCCGTCAATTACGCCAGACAAATGGGTGCCACACTAGTGATTGCAGTAAACATATCTTCAGAGCCGGTCCATCAAGATGCAAGCGGAACTTTTGGCGTCTTACAGCAAACGATCTCCATTATGCAAAGAAGTATTAATGAGCATGAATTAAAAGGTGCCGACATCGTCATTCAACCGCAACTTCTGCAAATGAGTGGTGGTGATTTCAAATCTAGAAATGCCGCAATCCTCGCTGGAGAGGCCGCAGCCCAAGCGCAGATGGCGCTTATTAAAGAAAAACTAAAAATCTAACGAAGCAAGTGACTGGACTCGAGAGGTCGGTCCTTAAAGGCTACGTGACTTACGCTTAATGTTCTGGACCTCGTTCAGCAACTCTTGACGCTCTTGATCACCCAGGTTGTCACTGCCCTCTAAGCGACGTGCGCCGTCGAAGCGTTTATCCCAATATAGACTGCTCAAATCATCAACCCGCACACTCGCACCCTTGGAAGGTGAGTGGATAAACTTGTTGTCTCCAACGTAAATACCAACGTGCGAAAAAGTTAAACGCATCGTATTGAAAAATACTAAATCGCCTGGCTGTAATTCTTCACGATTAATTGGCTTGCCAACCCGACTCATTTGAGTCGATTTGCGTGGCAATAAAAAACCTAGCTTATCTTTAAAAACGTAGCCAACAAAACTGCTGCCATCTAAACCAGATTGTGGCAATTCCGAATCCCAGCGATAACGCACGCCAATGACTACCATTGCCTGATTAATTAACTCTTCAGACTTCCCAGAAACAGAGTCTACAAGGCGATCTGAGACACGAGCAAAGTAAGACTTACCTGCTTGGAACATGCTTTCTTTTGGAGCCTCTTTGGCAATCTCGACAGGTGTATCTGGAGCAAGATCAGCCGCCTGAACCATCGAAAATGAATAAACGAAGCCCAAGACAAGCCCCAAGCGCACTAGCGTGGCGATAGACATTGAATGTGGTGCTTTTTTGAGAGACATCCGACTAGTTTAACAAATAACCCTTTATTAGCCAAGACTTCACTATAAGGCTAATGCATTGTTTATATTAGATTTTTTGCATCAAGCAAGGGCATATGCACCAATTTAGAACATCAATCTAGGAAAGTTAGCTCAACTCAGCGGCGTTAAAAAGCGCTTTTGTATAAACCTGCCGAGGGTTCTTGATCATGACTTCAGTGTCACCAAACTCCACCACTTTGCCATCCTTGAGAACCATCACTTCATGCGACATGGCCCGAATCACCGCCAAATCATGACTAATCATGAGGTAGGCCAAGTTATATTTTTTCTGGAGCTCACTTAGTAAAGCAAGAATCTGTTTTTGAATCGAAACATCTAGAGCAGAAGTTGGCTCATCTAAAACCAAAATCTGAGGACGCAAAATCAGTGCGCGAGCAATCGCAATCCGCTGTCTTTGCCCACCAGAAAATTCATGGGGGTAACGCGTTAATGCCGCGCGATCTAAGCCAACTTCTCGCAACATATCCAGCACTCTAGACTCACGCTCTGCTACAGATAAGCTTGGAAAGTGCACATCCAAGCCTTCTGAAATAATTTGCATAACATTCATGCGCGGAGACAATGAGCCAAAAGGATCTTGAAAGATGACCTGCAAGCTTGAGCGTAATGCACGGCGCTCGACGGGCTTGAGATGCTGCCAATCATTACCCAGAATATCCACATCGCCCGTGACCTCAGCCGCCGAGTCACCGAGTAGACCGAGGACTGCCATTCCTAATGTCGTCTTTCCTGAACCCGACTCGCCAATAACGCCAATGGTCTGCCCTTGCTTTAATTCAAAACTCACCTTGCGCAACACTGGGTGGCGAGGTTGCTTCCTAAACCATGAGGAAGCTTGTGTGCTGGGGTAAGAAACTGAGAGGTTGTCAGTCTTCAGAAGCACTGGGGCCAAGGGCATTACGGGAGCGATCTCTCGGACTGGCTGGCTGTTGACCAAAGCACGAGTGTAAGGATCTACAGGATGCTCAAAGACTTGTTTGGTTGCGCCTACCTCCATCAGATTGCCTTGATTTAATACAGCAACCCGATGCGCGAAATGCTTCACTAAATTAAGATCATGGGTAATTAACAAGATACCCATGCCGCCATCATCCTTAGACTCCTCTTGCAGCTCTTTTAACAGCTCTAAGATTTGCAAACGCAAACTCACATCTAAAGCTGTAGTTGGTTCATCAGCAATTAAGAGGCGGGGTTTGCAAGCCAGAGCCATGGCAATCATGGCGCGCTGTCGCTGACCGCCGGAGAGTTGATGTGGGTAGGAATGCAAACGTCTCTCCGGCTCCGGTATGCCTGTCTTCTTGATTAGCTCAATGGCAGCTGATGTGCAATCAGCTTTAGAGATCAGAGGTTGATACACCCTTACCGCTTCGATGATTTGATTTCCAATTGTGAAGAGCGGATTAAGCGCAGTCATGGGCTCCTGAAAGACCATGGCAATCTCGCGCCCCCGAATCTTCCGAATAGCCTCGATTGGCAAAGACAGAAGGTCAACAGGCTCTGTCGAGGTCTGCCGATGCATGTCCTCTTTACCGCTCCACCAAATCCGCCCTGTGACCTTAGCGCCCTCTGGCTCAAGCCGTAAAGGGGCCAGTGCAGTCAACGTTTTTCCTGATCCCGACTCACCCACCAGAGCAACACGTTCGCCAACGCCTATTTCTAGATCAAGATGGTGAACGGCAAATTTTTCACGACGCCCGGATCCAAAAGAAATAGAAAAATCTTCATAGCGCAATAATGGATTCAATGGCTTTCTTGCGGAACTCATGAGCGCCCTCCACTCATCAAGCCTGATTTACGAGAATCAAAAGCATCCCGCAAGGCCTCGCCCATAAAAGTGAGTAGCAACAAGGTGCCCACCAAGACCACAAAAGTCGATAGTGAAATCCACCAAGCATCGAGATTGCCTTTACCTTGAGAGAGCAATTCTCCCAAGCTTGGAGTGCCTGGAGGTACGCCTAGCCCCAAAAAATCTAAGCTCGTTAAAGACAGAATCGCTGCGCTCATACGAAAAGGCAGGAAGGTGATGACTGGGGTCAAGCTATTAGGAAGAATATGGCGACGCATGATTTGCACATTAGTCAAGCCCAAAGCTCTGGCCGCTCGAACATACTCCAAGGCGCGATTACGGAAAAACTCAGCACGCACATAGTCTGATAAACCCATCCACCCAAAGGCGGCCAACAAGATAATTAACAGCCAAATACTAGGGTTGAAAATAGAGGCAAAAATAATGAGGAGGTAAAGCTCTGGCATGGCCGACCATATCTCAATCAAACGCTGCGAGATCAAATCAAACTTACCACCAAAGAACCCCATCAAGGAGCCAGTAATAATGCCCACACTTACGCCCACAATAGTAAGCGCAAGGCCAAACAAAATAGACAAGCGAAAGCCATAGATCAAGCGGGCTAAAACATCACGCCCACGATCGTCAGTACCAAGCCAGTTATCCCAAGAAGGTGGCGCAGGATTGGGAACCTGTGAAAAGTAATTCAACGTCTCATAGCTATAGTGAATCGGGGGGTAAATTGCCCAATTACCATCAGTCGTAATATTGCGACGAATATCGGGATCCAAGAAATCAGTTGGTGTAGCAAAGTCACCGCCAAAAACTGTTTCTGCTTGGTTGTGCACGACTGGAAAATAGAAATGGCCCTCATAGCGAACAATCCATGGTTTGTCATTCGCAATGAGTTCAGCACACATACTCAAGCCAAACAGAGTCATAAAGACCCACAAACTCAGATAACCCATCCGACTGGTTTTAAAACGCTGCCAACGACTCATGAACCACCCCCAGCGCCAAACTGAATTCGGGGGTCTATGTACACATAGCAAAGGTCAGAAATTAACTTAGTAAATAAGCCAATTAAAGTAAATAAATATAAAGTGCCAAATACCACTGGATAGTCGCGACGCATCACCGATTCATAAGAAAGTAGACCCAAGCCATCTAATGAGAACAGGGTTTCAATCAACAGTGAGCCGGTAAAAAAGGCACCAATAAATGCTGCTGGGAAACCAGTTACTAGTGGCAATAGAGCGTTGCGAAAGACATGCTTCCAAAGCACTTGCTGCTCAGTCAAACCCTTTGCCCTTGCAGTCAAAACATATTGCTTGCGAATCTCTTCCAAGAACGAATTTTTAGTCAACATCGTGATTACTGCAAAGCTACCAAGAACCGATGCAGTAATAGGTAATACCAGGTGCCATAGATAATCCATGACTTTACCCATCAAGCTAAGATCACTCCAATTATCAGATGTGAGCCCTCGCAAGGGGAATATCTGCAGAAAACTTCCACCTCCAAATAA
Organism: uncultured beta proteobacterium; assembly: GCA_903858445.1. Lineage (GTDB taxonomy): Bacteria > Pseudomonadota > Gammaproteobacteria > Burkholderiales > Burkholderiaceae > Polynucleobacter. The sequence continues at coordinate 20,528 of CAIOIX010000361.1, read as the reverse complement.
CACTAACAACAGTACGCCCAGTACAAAACCTGGGATGGCATAACCCACCAAAATCATGCTACTAGTCACAGCATCAAAGCGGGAGCCATCACGCACCGCCTTAGCAATCCCCAGCGGAATAGAAACTAAATAAGTAATAAAAAAGGTCCATAAGCCAATACTGATCGACACTGGCAGCTTAGACACCACTAATTGCCAGACGCTTTCGTGCTGGTAGTAGCTTTGTCCCAAATCAAATCTCGCAAAGCGACCCAGCATCATGAAATAACGTTCGAGTGGCGGCTTATCAAAACCATAGAGGACTTTTACCTCTTCCAAACGCTGAGCATCAACCCCCTGACGACCGCGATAAGTGGCGCCAGCGCCGGAAGACTCCGAGCCGCCTACCGAGGCATTACCTTTACCTTTTAATTCCAGAACCATTTGCTCAACCGGTCCCCCGGGAACAAATTGCACTACTGCAAAAGTCAAAGTTAAAACACCCAACAAGGTTGGGATCATTAAGAGCAGGCGCTTAAAGATATAAGCGCGCATTTGTCCTTGCATTATTTAGACTCGACTTTCCACCAGTTTTGCATAACCCACGCCTCTGCAGAGTAATACAAAGGAGGTTCGGGATACTGCATCTCTTTGCGATAGGCCACGCGATGGGTTGGGTTGTACCATTGCGGCACCACAAAATAACTATTCCACAACACACGATCTAAGGATCTAGTGGCTGCACGCAGCTCCTCACGATTTTTTGCTTTTGTAATCTCTTCAACCAAAGCATCGACTACGGGAGACTGAATGCCAATGACGTTATCAGAACCCTTCTCTTTAGCAGCCTGACTTCCAAAGCGATCCCACAACTCACTACCGGGGTTTTGAGAGTCCTGGAAACGAACGGTAGTCATATCAAAGTCGTACTCATTCATACGCTTCTGATGGAGCGCAAAGTCACTGGTTCTAACATCAACCTGAATGCCTAACTTCTCAAGATTGCGTACATACGCTGAAATCACTCTTAAGAAGAATGGTCCATCTTCAACCATTTCAAAACGAAATGGCTCACCCTGCATATTTCGTAATGCGCCATCACGGTACTGCCAACCCGCCTCAGCAAGTAATTCTCTAGCCTTGCGTAAGTTTTGACGTAGGCTGCTAGGAGGGGTTGTTGAGGGTGCGGGCTGCATTGGACCAAAGGCAGCATCTGGCACCCATTGAGGATATTTTGCTTTTAAAGGCTTCAGTAATTTCAACTCCGCCTCTGTAGGCTTGCGCGGACCATCAAAGTTGGCACTTAAGTCGCTATTAGTAAAGTAGCTGTTGATGCGCCCATATTGATCGAAAAAAATCTGGCGATTGAGCCACTCAAAATCCAGTGCATAACCTAAGGCCTGTCGCACTCGCGGATCCTGAAAAATAGGTCGGCGTAGATTCATTGCGAAGCCCTGCATCCCGGCGCCATTGTGATTCAGGAAAGCCTTCTTCAATAAGGTACCGTCATTGAACTTTGACCCCACATATCCCTTCGCCCAGATCTTGGCACGATACTCAACTAAGGCATCAAACTCACCAGCCTTAAATGCTTCAAGACGAACAGCATCATCGCTATAAAGTTTATAAAGCACGCGATCAAAGTTATAAAAGCCAACACGAATATTCAAAGGTTTGCCCAGATGGTCAGCCCAATAGTTCGGATTTCTTTTAAAGCTAATCGACTTGCCCGCTTTGAAAGATTCAATCAAATATGGACCACTACCAAGCGGGGTTTCAAATGCCATCTGATCAAACGGAATCATTGATCCATCAGCTTTTTTTCCCCAGTTACGGGAAAAGATCGGTAAGGTTCCCGCCAAGATCGGCAACTCAGTATTGGCATTTTTAAAATCAAAACGAATCTCCCGGGCTGATAAAACCACTGCTTGGGTAATATCCACAAAAGTCGTTTTGTAACGGGGATGCGCCTGACTACTCATTAAGACGTCAAAACTATGTTTAACATCGGCCGCTAGGACTGGAGTGCCATCCGAAAATTTCGCACCCTCACGAATTCGAAAGATTACTGACTTATGGTCAGCTGCCACTTGAATATCCTCAGCCAGCAAGCCATAAACACTGGAAACTTCATCGGCACTACCCTCGGCCAAGGACTCAAACATCAGCTCGATCCCTGGAGCAGTAATACCTCGCAAGGTGAATGGGTTGAATTTATCAAAGCTCGTTCTTTGGCCTGGATTGGGCAAAGTTAGGGTTCCACCCCTAGGAGCACTAGGATTTACATAGTCGAAGTGACTAAATCCATCGGAATATTTAGGCTTCCCATACTGAGAAATACCCTGTGCAGCCTGAACAGAATTGACTCCTACGCCAGCCACCAGGGCTATTAGCAGAAAATAGGCAATTTGGCGGGAGGGGGTGCGAATGAACATATATGCAACAATTGTAGTTAGCAAATCTTATTTGAATCAAAGGACACGTCATGGGCTTTCTCACCGGCAAAAAAATTCTGATTACCGGCCTACTTTCTAACCGCTCTATTGCGTACGGCATTGCTAAGGCCTGCCACCGCGAAGGGGCCGAATTAGCCTTTACCTACGTGGGTGAGCGATTTAAGGAGCGCACCACTGATTTCGCCAAAGAATTCAATTCTGAGCTCATTTTTGACTGTGACGTCAGTAGCGATGCACAGATTGAAGCTGTATTTACAGATTTAGCCAAAATATGGCCTCAACTTGACGGTCTAGTCCATGCTATTGGCTTTGCCCCGCGCGAGGCAATTGCTGGAGACTTTTTGGATGGATTTAGTCGCGAGGCTTACCGTATTGCCCATGATATTTCTGCATATAGCTTCCCCGCAATGGCAAAAGCAGCCCTCCCTATGCTCAAAGAGAATTCATCTTTATTAACTTTGACCTATCTCGGGGCGATGCGTACCGTTCCGCATTACAACACCATGGGTCTTGCAAAGGCTTCGCTTGAAGCCTCTGTGCGCTACCTAGCAACCTCACTAGGCCCCAAAGGTATTCGCGTTAATGGTATTTCTGCGGGCCCCATCAAGACCTTAGCTGCCTCCGGAATTAAAGACTTTGGCAAACTCTTAAGCAGCTTTGAAAATACAGCTCCTTTACGCCGTAACGTCACGATTGATGAAGTGGGCAATGCAGCCTCATTCCTTTTATCAGATTTAGCTAGCGCCATTACTGCTGAAATTATTTATGTTGACAATGGTTTTAGCCAAGTAGCGGTAGGTATGGGCGAGTGAGTTGAATCAAAGACAAGCCAAACAAGATCCGATTCCCCTTGCAGAAGCTTTAAAGTTCTGGGCGAAGTTAGGGTTCATTAGTTTTGGTGGTCCTGCCGGACAGATCGCTGTCCTGCATGAAGAGTTAGTTGAAAAGCGTCGCTGGATTTCTGAGCGGCGTTTTTTTCATGCGCTTAATTACTGCATGCTATTGCCTGGCCCTGAGGCGCAACAGTTGGTCACCTATATCGGCTGGCTCATGCACCGCACTTGGGGTGGAATCTTAGCTGGTACCCTTTTCATCTTGCCATCACTTTTTATTTTGATTGGCTTGTCATGGGTATATCTCACTTTCGGACAAGTACCTTGGATTGCAGCAATATTCTTTGGTATCAAGCCTGCCGTCACAGCTATCGTTATTCATGCAGCCTTTCGCATTGGTAAGCGCACCATTCATAACCAAGCTTTGCAGTGGATTGCACTAGGGTCTTTTTTAGCAATTTTTGTTCTGAATTTGGCCTTTCCCATTATCATTTTGATCGCTGCTGTGATCGGTATTTGGGGTGGAAAAAAATATCCGCAGTATTTCCTGCAACAGAGTGGTCATGGTTCAAGCGGCGCCACTGATCATGCAGCTGCCATCATTGATGACCTTACCCCCACTCCCGAGCATGCACAATTTAGCATTCAGAAAACCATCAAGCATTCGGTTATTGCCGCGCTCTTTTGGCTAACCCCCATTGCAACTTTGATTGCTTTATTCGGATGGAAAACCCTCTATCCACAAATAGCCTGGTTCTTTACGAAGGCAGCCTTTCTGACCTTTGGTGGCGCATACGCAGTTCTGCCTTACGTCTATCAAGGGGCTGTCGATCAATTTCAATGGCTCAGCGCAGGGCAGATGATTGATGGTCTTGCGCTAGGTGAAACTACCCCTGGTCCATTGATCATGGTGGTGGCCTTTGTAGGTTATCTGGCGGGTCACATTCAAAATCTAATTGGTCATAGCAATCCATTTTGGTTTGGCGCTCTTGGCGCCTGCGTAGCCACCTGGTTCACCTTTTTACCCTCCTTCTTTTTTATCTTGGTGGGTGGCCCATTAATTGAGTCTACCCATGGAAAAATCAGCTTTACCGCCCCACTAAGCGCTATTACAGCTGCGGTGGTTGGTGTGATTGCGAACTTGGGTCTCTTTTTTGCTTATCACGTGTTTTTACCTCATGGACTGGGAGGTTCGATTTCTTGGATCTCGATCGTGATTTGCCTATTGGCAGCAATCGCCCTTTTCAAGTATCAAAAAGGCGTAATCACGGTCTTAGCAGGCTCTGCTTTGGCTGGACTCTTAGCCTATTTAAGCGCCATACTTTTAGGCGCCTAAAGGGGGTTTAGGTCTCCCAAAATTGGCATAATAGGTGCTATGCGAATCGAACCTGACACTATTAACCACCTCCAAGAATGGCTTGGCAAAACAGAGTTACTTGAGGATACCGTTACGGCTGCGCCGGTCAAAGCGCTCTCAGCCACTCTAGATCGCCCGGATCCTGCGCCAAGCAAAGGTAGCTTCCTGCCTGAACTCTGGCACTGGCTTTACTTTTTGCCACACGCCCTCCAATCTGAAATTGGTCCTGATGGGCATCCAAAACGGGGCGGCTTTCTACCTCCAGTGCCACTGCCACGTCGTATGTGGGCTGGGAGTCGCGTGCAATGGCTTGCCCCTCTCTCTGTTGGTGATGAGATCAAACGCGTTTCTACAATTCAATCCGTTACTCATAAAGCGGGTCGCACTGGTGATCTGATTTTTGTTTTAGTTAAGCATGAGATCTCCAATCAGAATGGCTTAGCTCTCGTCGAAGAACATGACATTGTTTACCGCGATGCGCCAGGACCAGATGACAAGCCAGTCTCACCAATACCAGCGCCAAGCGATGCCAAATGGACCAAGACCATCACGCCGGATGATGTTTTGTTATTCCGCTACTCAGCACTCACCTTTAATGGTCACCGCATTCATTACGATCGCAAATATGTTACCGAGGTAGAGGGCTACCCAGGTTTAATTGTTCACGGGCCATTGATTGCAACCCTCTTGGTTGACTTGATTCGGCAAAGTATTCCGGGCTGCAAACTCAATACCTTCGAGTTCAGAGCCATCCGCCCTACTTTTGATACCCACATTTTTAAAGTGAGCGCAAAGCCTGATCTTGAAAAGGATCCTAGCGGTAAAACAATATTAATTTGGGCGGAAGATCATGAGGGATGGCTCACCATGCAAGCCACCGCAGTATTAGCTTAACTACAGAATCAACTCATCACCAATTACTAATAAAAAGACCGAGCGTATTGATGTCTACACCCCATTTATCCGAGGAACTTGCTACCTTTGCAGCCAATCTCCAGATACGAGATATCCCAAGCGAGGTGATAAATCGGGCAGAGGACTTGTTGGTAGATTGGTTTGGCTCAGCCATTGCCGGTAAGGGCTCGCGCCCTGTTGAGACCATTACACAGTTTGCGCAAAACATGAGCGGCTTCAGTGATAGTCATGTCGGACCTTCTGAAGTGCTGATTACTCGTGCCAGCTCTAGTCCTTTTCTGGCGGCCATGACTAATGCTGCTGCTTCGCATGTTGCCGAGCAGGACGATGTTCACAATGGTTCAGTCTTTCATCCAGCTACGGTAGTATTTCCACCGGCACTGGCCTGTGCGCAAGCGCTTGGCGCCTCTGGAGAGGCAATGCTCACAGCGGTAGTAGCGGGTTATGAGGTAGGTATTCGGGTTGGTGAATTTTTGGGCCGCTCACATTACAAAGTGTTTCATACGACAGGCACCGCAGGTACGCTCGCAGCGGCAGCAACCGTAGGCCATTTACTTAAACTCAATACCGAGCAAATGTTGCATGCCTTTGGCTCAGCAGGCACACAGTCTGCCGGTCTATGGGAATTCTTACGCGATGCTGCTGATTCAAAGCAACTGCATACCGCGCATGCTGCCGCTACTGGCTTAATGTCTGCCTACATCGCACAAGCTGGATTTACCGGCGCGAAACAGATCCTAGAGGGCAAGCAAGGCATGGCTGCTGGTATGTCGAGTGATTCAAATGCCAGCAAGCTGATTGATGGTCTTGGAACTCGCTGGGCTCTTGCTGAAACCAGCTTCAAATATCATGCCTCGTGTCGCCATACCCACCCAGCAGCAGATGCTCTCTTACAGGTCATGCTCGCGCATAACCTGAAACCAAGCGATATTGCTAAAGTGGAAACCTTGGTACATCAAGGTGCAATTGATGTCTTGGGTCCCGTTACAAATCCAGCTACCGTACATCAATCTAAGTTCTCAATGGGGACAGTCTTAGCATTAATTGCCCATTACCAATTTGCTGGCTTGCAAGAATTTGAGCAACACTTTCATGATGATGCTATTTGCGCATTCCGTGATTGCGTAACAATGACTTTAGATCCAGAAGTTGATAATGCCTATCCACAACGATGGATTGGTAAAGTCAAAGTTTATTTGCATAATGGTCAAATTCTGAATGGTCGTGTTGATGAACCTAAGGGTGATCCAGGCAATACTCTGAGTCGCACTGAAATTACCGATAAGGCTATGCGTCTTGCCGCATTTAGTGGTGGCGCTACCCCTGCAGAAATGAGTACAGCCGTTGACCTCTTGTGGAATGTGCGCAAACAGTCCAAGATGGGCTTTTTACTTCCACGCCATTAATTCAGTCATTCAATATAATTTCTCTATCTTATGAACCCACTCGATACACCCCTCGGCTTTAGTAGTAATTTTTTATTTGTTCCTGGCACTCGCCCAGAACGTTTTATAAAAGCATTGGATAGTGGTGCTGATAGCGTCATTTTGGATTTAGAAGATGCCGTCCCTGAATCCGAAAAAGATAATGCCCGCAATGCCATTCGTGCTGCCTGGCCCCAATTTACAGCCGAACAAAAAAAACGTTTAGTCCTTCGATCAAATTCGCCTGGCACCAAATTTTATGCGGCCGATCTCATACTGGCGCAAGAATTGGATATTGCCTGCCTATTGATACCCAAGAGTGAGTCCTTAGATCAAATTAATGGTGCGGCACAAATTCTGCCAAACACTGCCATCGTCCCTATGATTGAAACTGCGATTGGTCTAGATAAACTTAACGAACTTGCAAACTCAAACCAAGTGCTCAGGCTTGCTCTTGGCAATATTGATTTACAGGCCGACCTCGGAATGGTGTGCGATCCTCAAGAGACCCAACTGCAAATGGCCCGCTACCAAATTGTCTTAGCCTCACGGCTGGCAAAGATTGCTCCGCCAATTGATGGGGTGACTCCGTCAACCGATGACATCGAGCGTATTAATGCCGATGCTGAGCGCGGTAAGCGCATGGGCTTTGGCGCCAAACTCTGCATCCACCCCAAACAGGTGGCGCCAGTAAAGAATGCATTCATGCCAACGGAAGAGGAAGTGTCATGGGCGCAGCGGGTGATAGAGGCTGATAGATCCTCCAAAGGCGGAGCAGTCAAGCTCGATGGCCGCATGATTGATCGTCCCGTAGTTCTTTTAGCTAAAAGAACCCTGGCAATTGCTGGTAAACACTCATAATATGGGTCTAAAATGCTGTCAAAATCAGCATTGGTAACAACTATACTCAGCATCCAAACGGAGATCGACCATGAAAGTACGCGTATCAATATTGGCGGGCATAGGCGCACTACTCGCCTCATCCTTCCTTATTAATGGAACTGCACTGGCAGCAGACCCTTATCCAAATAAACCGATAACACTGGTTGTGCCATTTGCCGCTGGTGGTCCGACAGATGCGGTCGCTCGCTTAATTGCTATCCCAATGGGTAAATCCTTAGGTCAAACCGTGATCGTTGAAAACACCGTTGGCGCTGGTGGAACGATTGCGGCAACCCGCGTTGCACGCTCTGCTCCCGATGGTTATATGGTCTTTATTCACCACATGGGTATGGCGACTGCGCCAGCGCTTTATAAGAAATTACAATTTGATCCGATGAAGGATTTTGAGTACATTGGCCAAGTAGTTGATGTTCCAATGGTGCTATTAGGTCGCAAGAACTTTCCACCAAATAATTTCAAGGAACTTGAGGCCTATATCAAGGTCAATAAAGAAAAAGTCACTTTAGCTAATGCAGGTCCTGGAGCCGTCTCTCAGCTTTGCGGCCTGCTATTCATGTCGCGTGAAGGTGTGGAGCTAACTACCGTTCCATACAAAGGTACTGGCCCAGCATTAACTGATCTATTGGGCGGCCAAGTTGATCTCTTGTGCGATCAAACTACCCAAACAGTCCCTTATATTAGAGATGGCCTAGTCAAAACTTATGGTGTAACAACACCTAAGCGCCTATCTGCATTACCAAATATCCCAACACTGGATGAACAAGGCCTCAAAGGTTTTGATGTCAAAGTTTGGCATGGCATGTATGTTTCAAAAGGCACTCCACCAGCGGTACTTGCTAAGATCAACAAAGCGCTGAATGCCGCCTTGAACGATCCAGAGGTTAAAACCCGCTTAGCAGAATCTAATATTGAGATTGTTCCCGCAAGCAAAGCAACGCCTGCAGGACTAAAGGATCATCTCGAAGCTGAAATCAATAAATGGGGCCCAGTGATTCGTAAAGCGGGGGCGTATGCTGATTAAGTAATCGTTTTAGCACCAATTAAAAGGCCGGCCATAATGCCGGCCTTTTAATTTTTGGCTAATGTATTTGCCTGCTCACGTTCAATTACTTACAGGGGTAGCTTGTAGCAAAAAAACGTACCAGCGTTTTAGCAGCCCGCTCTTGATTAAACTGTGGATTGGCCTTATTCCAGACCAGGAAGCGCTGCAAGATCTCTTCACGAGTATCGCCTTGTTCCGGAAAACAAATTGCTGGCTTCTTATTGGGATTCTGGCGTGCCAAGTAGGACTGGTAGACGCCCTCGCCAAATCCAAAGCAAAAGTTTCGTCCAGCTTGATCATCTGGATTTTTGCAAAGACTTACCAAAGCAGCGGTCGATGCGTCATTGACCGGAAAATCTTTCTGAGCAAATGCGCTTTCATTCATACAAAGAGTGACTGCAATCAGAAATAAGGATATTGGTAATTTTTTCATGATTCTTTTCTCTAAAAATAGATTAACGTCTAAAGCCACCCATATGGCCGCCGCCGAACCCACCACCAAAGCCACTACGACTGCGATCGCCGCCAAAGCGATCCTGATTACCATCAAAGCGAGATTGGTCACGCAAGGCATTTTCTTGCGCAGCTTCACGATAGGTATTGGGATTGGCTTTATCGGTTTGATAATCGTTACGAGCATCTTGGTTTAGGCGATTCGCCTGAGCTTTCTCCTGAGGAGTTGCGTCTTTCTGGAAAGTGTTATCAGCCTTCTGCCCAGCAGCACGCGCAGCTTGCTTATCTTGTGGGGTGGCGTTATTTTTCCAATCATTGAGCAAGCGCTGTTGATTTTGAATGCTGCTTGGACCAATCAATCCGCGGCCAGATCTACCACTAGGCGCGGTGGTGTTATTCACATTGATCGTGCCATCAGACCAACTTGGGCTTGCCCAAAAGGCACCTCCTACCGCTAAGCCAAGTCCAAAAGACATTGCTCCCCATGCTGGGTTGTAAGCAGGGTATGGCGGGTAGTCTGGATAAGGCCATGGCCCATAAACTACCTCGGGGCTATAGCTGGGGACGTAAACAATTTCCGTGTTGGCTGGAACAATCAACACATTGCCATTCGCATCAGTGCTAATAGTCATTTGCTGATTTGACTTTAGAGTCCCCGCCTGGATTGCCCGCTTCCTTAAAATTTGCACCGCTTTCATTGTGTCAGCAGGCTGCAACTTATAAGCATTGCCTAAATTTTGGGTCCACTGCAATTTACTGCCCAGCATGTCAAAGGCCTGCGGAAAAGAGATCACAGACTTCACGCTATCGTTCCATGATTGCGCCTTAAGGGCATCCTGTAATGCGGAGCCCTTCAGTGATGAATTACTTCTTCTCCAGTTATAAGCTTCCGCTACTTCTAAGGGATAAGTAGATGCCAGCAACATGAGTGAGAGCAAAGAATCTGGGTACAGGGCAATCGGAGAAACTAAAGATTGCAATTGCTCAGAAGAAATGGTTTGAGGTGCAGTCGCATCACTTGAGCTCTGGGTATAAGACTGGGGGTATAACGGGATTTGCGTATACGGATCATTATTGCCAGCACAGGCGCTCAAGAGTGACGCAATCAAGATGGGCACCAAACCAAGCAATGAAGGATATCGACTTGAATATGAATGGGATTTTTGCAGCGTAAGTTTCATATGAACCTCATTTTTCATCATCCAGCTCTAAATAAAAATCCTGACTGTGCTCGCTTACGTCGCCTCACATGCAGCGCATACCCGCTAGACCAAATAGCCCAGATGGCCAAGAAAGGATCCAGCAAGTAGTCCCACAAATTGGTTGACTCATGCCAATGAAAAGTCCAGGCAACGATAGCAATCGCAATCATCCAAAGTCCTTTATTCCAGCCGGCAAGACTACATATTGCCGCAATTATTAGAACTGCAATCAGTAAACCCATCGACCCGTAACCCCATCCATAGGGGTCTAGCATACCCAAACCAAGTGCGAGCGGATAAAACGCTATAGCCACAAATGCAATAAGTAATTTAAAGGCAATGGGGTTGAGTTTGCTTGAAGGCAATAAAGAAGACCACAGTAATAACATTGAAATAATACTCAGATCACCCGTTACGCCCCTGATGTAGGCGGCTATTGGCAACTCCATGAATAAGCCAAGTGGCCAAAAGAAAAGATTTCCCAATAAGAGCAGCAAAATGAGGCGAGCAGAAAATGGCATATTCAATTGAGCTATTTTTTCTAGCAAGCAAATTACAATGACAGCGAAACTGATCGACATTTCGATCAAAGCAACTATTTGCATCAAGCGATCCATTATTGATGCCCCTCTTTTCGCTGATCTTTTAACTGACTCTGCAACTGAGCGAGCCAAGCTGAACCAAAATAGATATGACGAATTTTCTTTCTATCCCAGGTATAAACCACATGCGCATCACTACCATCGCTTGTCAGCAAATACGGGTATGAGAATTCGCGGCGCTGCTCATTAGGTAATGCTTCATCATCCTCAAGGACTTGCACTACCTGCCATGGATTCGATTTTGCATCAAGCGAAGTATCAAGCATCATTAAAACCAAACGGTATCGACCTGCTTCTATATTATTGAGCACCATTAAGCGTGTGCCATTCGACAAGGTCAATGCGGCAATCGCTGCATTTGGATTGGGAATTTCTACATCGCCAATAGCTTCCCAGGTTTGACCGGCATTGTGCGTTGCACTTGCGGGAATTTGTTTGATTTGTGATCCACTCCGAGTTTGGCGGAAGTACGCTACAGCCTGTTCGGGATTATCGACAAAAATAACCGGCTGAATGGCGCTGCGTCCAGAGCTCATGCGACGTTTATCTATGACTCGATCTGAATCAATTCGCAAGAATTCACCAAACCGACCAATCCACTCATGGTATGCAGGTAAACCCAAGCGGCCGTCTGTAAACAGAACGGTGGGCGATTTCACTAGAGTACTCAGATTGGTAAAGGGCGAAGTAATTAAACGATGGGTGCGATTCCACGTTAGCCCTTCATCATCCGAATAGATTGTCGAGATGGAGCTTCCAGCCCAACCACCAATCGATACAGTGACAAAGAAGAGTTGTAAGTGGCCATCAGCAGTTCTACTCGGTACTGGATTACCAAGCTTAGCGATGTAACGCGATAAGCCTTTTTCTGCGGCGACTCGATCCATCACCACTGTCGGGGTACCCCACACGGAAGTCTTTGGATCGTAGATTGCGCTGTTAATCACCACATCGGCTGCACCTTCCCTGCTGCCAGCAAACCAGAATGCTCGTATAGAACCATCTTTAAGATTTATCAAAGAGGCGGCATGAACGGAAGCTGCGCCAGTATCAGGAAGCCAATCCAGGATTGGGCGGGCGGCACCCAGTGCGCTCGCTTGAGTTGATTTTTTAGCCTGATTAGCGTGAGGCTGCTCTTCCTCGGAAGATGAAGGCGCAACCACCTCAAATGGCGCCCAAACCGGTCGACTATCGACGTATAAAAAACCCAATACTGCGGCTAACAGTAAAAAACAAAAGGAAATCACGCGACTCATCGACAAGCATCCTTGCCGCTTTGCGGCTCCGTCATTTTGACAGAAGTAGCAATCAGATACTCGTTTACAAATAGGTGCTCACCAATCTGACCCATCAGCATTGCTTTAATTTCTTCACTAGAATGGCGTGCACGCATTTCCATACGTCCACCAATAAGCTTGCAAGACTCGCAAATCTGTGGAATTACACCGAGCGGTGATTGCACTGCCACGATCGGATAGGCGCTTACTAAAGCATCGATATTCCCGGCATCCTTTGCCAAATAACCATGCAAAGTGGCGCCCGGCAACAGCAAGCGATATTCCTCATCTTTAGCTCGATAGTCACAAGGAATCCATACCTCTTGACCTTGCACCGCTTGAATAGTGGCAATGTCAAAACGTCCGAGCGCCCCTTCCAGCGGAGATAGGCTGCTAGTTAAGGCGCAATAACAAAGAAAACATCCGGCCAAAGCAATTGACTTGCAAAAATGGTTGCGCAATAAACCAATCAAAATCAACACCAAACTGATCACCATTAAAGCCCAATGCCAGCCTGAATAGATCCATCCACCAGCCTCACCTAAAAAATGCGATGCCTGTAAATTGCCACCTACCCACGCAAGCGCAGTCAGAATGATCAGTTGCAAAATAAGCGCAGCCCTAAAACCCCATAAAGGCAGTCGCTCCCAATGCAGGGCAATGAGTGCAGCAAAGGCAGGCATCACTGGTAAGAGGTAACGTCCAGAGCGCTGGCTTGGCAGACTAAACACCAACAAGAACGCCGCAATTAATAAGAGTAAAAGATTCTCTTCAAAAGATAGGAAGCGGCGCTTGCGCCAGCATTGCCATAAGGCGCTGATCAAAACAAAAATGAACAGGCCGGAATTAGCTAAGGTAGTGAGCAACAACATCCAAATGCTATCGCCGCCACGAATTAAATCTAGTAAATAGTTTGAGCTACGCGCTTCAAATTTGCCCGCATTTTCACCTAGGACAAACTCTTTCCAAACTGCTTCAGGAAATGGATCCAGCACAAACCAGAGTCCAAATATTCCTAATGCCAACAATGCAATCAGGATGACCTTGATGGAATCGTGAATTAAAAATTTCGGAATACTCCACTCTCGCCAACGCCAGTAGAACAACCCTAGAGCAAAAGATGCGGGTACGATGTACGCAAACGATTTAGACAATAGTGCCAAGCCAAAACAGATTGCAGCCAGCAAAGGAAAAACTAGCTTTGACTCAAAAGCAGCCCTACCCCAATACAGTAAAGCCATAAAAGGTAGCGTCAGCCAAAACACTTCAGGTGGGTCAGTTAAAAAAGGACGACCATAGCGATAGCTTGCAAAAAATGATAGCCACACCAAGCTAGCCAATAGACCGGTTTGGGTCTTACCAGTAAATCGTCGCACAGCTAAGCATAAGAATAATGCGGTCAAAGCGGTATAGAGAACACTAGGCCAGCGAAGTGCGTATAAGCTCCACTGGCTAGCCCACTCAGTACTAGCTATCCCTTGCCAAAACAACAGCGGGGGCTTGGTATTCTGAATGCCATCCATTTCTGACTGCAGGGGCAACCAAGCTCCAGAACCGGCTGTCATCCTTACGATGTGCATGTAAGGGTACTCATCGCCATTTTTAGGGGCAAATCGACTATCTAAGCCATACAAATAGCTAAATATGCCCAAAAGCAAGATGAGGACAGCGCTACGGTAGGAGAAAGTGCTTCGCATTTAGCTAGTTTAAAGGGCTTAGCTCTTGAGTAGCAAAAACCAGAGAAGCTTAGTCTCAGGCTATTTTGACCTACTCTTAGCTCCCTACTGGTGAGGAATGGTTCTATCCAAAAATCCGTTTTACTCTAGACTACTGTTTAAGATGGGTACGTAAATACTGCTTTGTTACCACCAATATCGCCTTCAGAAAAAATAAAGACTCTTCGCATGCGAAAGAAATACCTCAACCTCACTGGCTTAACCAAGACACTGATGACAGCACTAGCTGGATTCAGCCTATTCAGCAGCCCGATAAACGCCCAAATAACAGATGCAAATCAGTTGTATAAAAGCAGCCTAGCAGCGACGTGCGCAAACTGTCATGGTACTAGTGGAAACGGTGTCATTGGAGCTAGCATCCCGCTGATTAATACGCTCACAAGTGAACAAATATTAGATCAACTTCTAGCCTATAAAAATGGGTCGCGTGAAGGAACCATCATGCCGCAGCTCAGCAAGGGTTATACCGATGAACAGCTTGCAACCATCGCCATTCAACTTGGCAAGAAACAGTAAAAGGTCAATATGAACCGTCGACATTTTTTAGGTCAAAGTGCTGCAGGGCTCGGTCTGCTGGCTGGCTTTACTGGGCAGGCTCACGCCAATCTACAAAAAGCAGAAATTTTAGTCATTGGTGGTGGTTACGGCGGCGCAACGGCAGCAAAATATTTGCGTCTTTTTTCCAACAATACTGCTCGCGTGACTTTGATTGAGCCCAATGCGGCGTTTATGTCCTGCCCACTCTCCAACCTAGTGGTTGGCGGGTCTCGCACCATGGCAGATATCACCTCCTCCTACGACAACCTCAGCAAACGTCATGGCATTAAAGTCATCCAAGATAGCGTCATCAGTATTGATCCAGATAAGAAGATAGCTAAGCTCGCCTCCGGAAAAACATTAGCCTACGACAAGGCGGTTGTCTCGCCTGGTGTTAGTTTGATCATGAATAGCATTGAGGGTCTGACTCAGGCAAATAAAACGGGGGTTACCCTCCAAGCCTGGAAAGCTGGCCCAGAAACAGTCAGCCTTCATCAGCAATTGGCTGCCATGCGTGATGGCGGGGTATTTGCCATTAGCATCCCTGAGGCCCCTTATCGCTGCCCTCCTGGCCCTTACGAGCGAGCCTGCCAGGTTGCAAACTATCTCAAAAAATATAAACCCAAGTCAAAAGTATTGATCTTGGATGCAAATCAAGATGTCACTTCAAAAGGCGCCCTATTTAAAAAGGTATGGGCAGAACAGTATCCCGGCTTGATTGACTACCGCCCCAGAAATAATGTCATTGGAGTGGATGCGAAAACAAAAACGTTGAAGGTTGAGGTGGAGGATGACGTTAAGGCGGATGTATTGAATGTGTTACCTGCAATGAGCGCTGGAGCGATTGCCGTCAATACTGGTCTTGCCAATTCCAATGGGCGCTGGGTTAATGTTCATTTTTTAAATTTTGAATCCACTGCTCACAAAGATATTCATGTACTCGGAGATTCAATCCAAGTAGCCCCAGCCATGCCAAAGTCTGGCCATATGGCTAACCAACATGCGAAAGTTGCTGCCGCAGCCATTGTTGCTGAACTCAGTGGCTGGGAAATAAACCCATCTCCCGTCCTCACGAATACCTGCTATAGCTTTGTTAATGAGAGACAAACCATTCATGTGGCAAGCGTTCATCAATATAGTGCCGAAAAGAAAACTTTCGAAGCGGTGCATGGGGCAGGAGGTCTATCCCCCGCCCCATCAACCTTAGAAGGAGTCTATGCGTGGGGGTGGGCACACAATATCTGGGCCGATAGCCTAGCTTAATATAGGTCAATAGTTTGTAAAAAGAGGTTTTTGAATACTAAAACCATTGGGTACCTATACTGAGACAAATCATTTTAATTAAGGAGCTTTTATGAATATGCAGCCGATACTACCCAAGGGTGCGTCTAAGTTGGAAGATGCTATTGAAAAATGGACAGTTCCTGTTGGCAACTTATTTGTATCCCTCTTTCATCGCATTGCGCTCTTTGGAATTGGCGCCGCAACAGTATGGTCAGCAGGCGTTGCTTTTTTGGGGATGGCTAGCAAAGGCTCAGCCTCCATCGAGGACTTACTCTTGCTATTTATCTATCTAGAGATTGGCGCAATGGTGGGAATTTATTTCAAAACAAATCATATGCCAGTGCGTTTTCTGATTTACGTTGCGATTACTGCAGTCACCCGCCTCATCATCGACTTAGTCAATACAAAACATGAGGCTGATATGTCCATTCTTTTTATGGGCATTACAATTTTAGTTTTGGCGCTTGCCAATGCCGTCGTGCGTTATGCCTCATACAAATATCCAAGTAAAAATGGCATCAGCGATTAGGTTGAGACTTCTTCCGCTACGCTCGCCTGATAGGGATGAACGCCCCGATTTAGGCAATTACGAACGTAATCAATACTCGTTCGTAAGGCGTAGTAGTCGCCTGACATACTTTTAGAGATCTCAATATTTAAAGCTTCGTACTCCATCAAATCAATCTTTGCTAAGTACTCATCGTGCTTGGCCGGATCATAATTAGTGATTAACTCCCCTTCAAACTTTTTCAAGGTACTGTAGATTCTATTAATGCGTACCTGCACGCGGCGCTTACGATATGTTGGTAACGCCAAGATAACTGGATAAGCAAATACACAGAATGGCAAGAGGACTACAAAAAGTCGATTGACTAATTCAGCCAACCAAAACGGTAAGTAATCCATCAGTAATGGTGAGCCTTTTTGCTCAAAATGCACCGCTACCGGACTTTCTGGTAACCCTGAATTTTTGAATGCCGGAAATTCACCGCGCTCCGCGAAGAATGAAGACTTCCCGTTGATCTCTTTTGCTGCCTCCAAAAATAAGAACTGAATGGCAGGGTGCATGCGGTCATCAATTAACAAATGAGTGGTAGTTGCTAGAAGATTAATTTCCTTGCCTGGGAAGTTGCGTGCCAAATTAAAACCACCCTCGGGCACTTTTAAAATGTGCAAGAAAGGCAGCAGCCGTGTAAAAGCCTCAGCACGCCTAAAGTTCATCAAGTGAAAACTTGGGTCATTCAGCAAGGCTTGGACATTGGTAGCCTCAATGCCATCCACCATAAATACGGCCCCAACTTCACCTTTTTGCAACGCCTCAACTGCTTTCTTACCAGGTAAATTGACAAATTGAGAGTCAATATGTAGACCAGAAATACGCAATAGATTCATCGCCTGGGCATAGGTTCCACTGCCTTCCACGCCAACTGAAATCTTAGTATCAGCAAAGTATTTTAGGCGACCACTTACGGATTGAAAGTCACTCCTCAGATTTTCTGGGCCACGGTAAAAAAACCAGATAGGCTCATAACTAATACTGCCCAGAGACTGAATCCCCTCAATCCCCTTAGGATTCACTACCCCAGCCTGAACAAATGCAGCTTGGACCGGATCTTTTCGATCTGCTAAATGCGCAATATTTTCTTGTGCGCCATTAGTGGGCAACAACTCCAGTGTGATCCCTTTTTTGGCAAAAAAATCAGCATATTGTTTGCCTAAAGCTTGGTATTCTCCGCCAACGGAACCTGTAGCTAGAATGACGTGTTTTGGTGGCGGCGGGTCAATAAACCACCAAGTAATGGCTAAGCCTATAAAAAGCAATAAAAGCAAACTCCATGCTTCCTGCATAAATTGGACAAAGTCGTTCCAATACTCATACCCAGCCTCTAACAAGCCTAGGCCAGCGTCTTTTACGTCTTTTTTAATACTTCCCATAATTTGCCTATTAGCAAAATGATCTAAAGCTAATGATAATGTGCTTATCTACTTTCATAAAAACGAATCAGAAAAACTATGCACCTCCTTAGAAAATCTCAAGACCGTGGCTATGCTGACCATGGCTGGCTTAAAAGCTTTCATTCCTTCTCCTTTGCTGGATACCATGACCCTCAGTTCATGGGCTGGGGTAATTTACGCGTAATTAATGAAGATCGCGTTGCTGCTGGAATGGGATTTGGTAAGCATGGTCACCGCAATATGGAAATTATTAGCTATGTACTATCAGGTGAACTCGCTCATGAAGACAGCATGGGCAATGTAAAGGGAATTCCGCCAGGTGACATTCAGAGAATGAGCGCTGGCACAGGAGTCACTCACAGCGAGTTCAATCATGCCAAAGATCAGACCACCCATTTTCTACAAATTTGGATTGAACCAAATGTTCTTGAAATTACTCCTGGATATGAGCAAAAAACCATTCCCTTAGAAGACAAGCAAGGAAAGCTTTGCTTGGTTGCATCCCCTGATGGTGAGAACCATTCTGTCAAGATCCATGCAGATGCCAAAATCTATGCGGGATTATTCAATGGCAATCAGTCTGCGATATTGGCAATCAATCCCAAATTAAAGGCCTATGTTCATCTCATTAAAGGCTCACTCAACGTGAATGGCAACAGCCTATCGACTGGCGACGCATTACTCATTGAAGGTGAAACAAAAATCCAAATAAAGGATGGGGGAAACGCTGAAGTACTGGTATTTGAACTAACAGCCTAAGAATCTTTCAGCCTCGAAATTCCATGCTGTAAACAAAGCGCTGCTCAGGATGATAGGCGACGGAAATCTCGAAAGGGTTTCCGTTAGCATCAAAGTAGTGGCGAATGATTGCCATGCAAGGCGTACCCACTGGAATACTCAAAGCCTTGGCAATAGACAAGGATGCACCGCAAGCGTAGACATCCACCTCCGCACGATCAATTCGTACACCAAAACGTCTTTCAATTTGTTCATACACCATGGAATGCGTGTGATCAGGCTCAGAGGTAAGCTCGGCAAATTTGGGAAGAATATAAATATCAGACCAGGCAATGGTGAGGTCGGAATCTTGTTGCTTACGCACCGCGCCAATGTGATACCAAGAAGATCCAACAGAGGTCTTTAGCAGTTTGGCCAAAGTAGCGTCGCACTCTACATACTCTTGCACCTCGTTCACCCGGTAAGTCTCTTTTGGGTAACGCAAAATATCTGCAGGGGAGTTAAATGTTTGGGTAAATTTTCTAGGGCGCTGGCGGGAAATGACTCGGGTAGGTGCGCCTTGGCGACGAACGATCAGACCGCCATCCTCCAGAGTGCTAAGGGCATGTCGTAAGGTATGGCGACTAATGCTATACAGCTTGCATAGCGCAACTTCAGGAGGAATGGGTGAGCCAACAGCCCAAGCACCCTCCCGAATTTGCTCTTCAAGGGTTGCGGCAAGAGCCTGATGCAAGGGGATGCCAGGCTCTTGGTTTAGCAGTCTTTCATGCATCCCGCTAGTCATTACTTGCTTTTATTCAATGAATGAATTCAGCAAGACTTAACTCAAACCAAACATCTTCTTACCAGCTACTGGCATGCGGGCTTTCAAAATATCGCCAGACATAGACTCAGTAATGTAAAGATCTTTGCCATCGCCACCGAAACACAGGTTAGCTAAATGGTGGTGATGAGGATTTTCTGAATACACCAAATGAGTAGGCAACATATTGTTATCAAAGCGCCAAATACCAACGCCCAAATGACATACCAACAGACCGTTTTCAGAATCCATCTCGATACCATCGGGGCCAGCTGCGCCGCCTGACAATTGGATAGCTACTCCAGTTTTAGAAACTGAGCCATCAGCCATCAAAGGCAAGCGCCAAATTTGTTGTGAGCGAGTAGCTGCAACAAACACATGCTTTTCTTGCGTGTTCAAAGTGATGCCATTAGGACTTGGCACATTGAGAACTAGGCGATCTAATTTACCATCTGCAGTCAAACGAAATACGCGACCCGTTGGATCTGCGATACCAGTTTGGCCTTGGTCAGTGAAATACAAATCGCCATTTGATGCGAAATGTAAATCATTTAAGCCTTTGAAGTTTTCGCTGTACATGGAGCCAAGAACTGTTTCAATTTTTCCTGTTTTTGGATCCAAAGAAAGTAAGCCTGCTTTGTAGTCAGTGATAAATGCACGACCATCTTTATGAAACTTCAAGCCATTAGGCCAGCCGTCATACTGAGTAACCAACTCCCAATCACCTTTAGGGGTGATACGGAAGATGCGGCCAAAAGGAATATCCACAAACCAAAGATTTCCTTCGCGATCAAAAGATGGGCCTTCTAGGAAGCACTCAACTTCTGCGCCTTGGCGGTTGGGATCAGACCAGCCTGAACGGCTTTTCTTGCGGAATTTAGCGGGCATCGTCATGAATACCTCGGCTTTAATCTTCTCTACGGGCTGAAATGGGTTATACATATAGGTCTCCTCCTATTTATTTGTTCGGACAAGTTAATTTAACACAGATCCACATAAGACAATGGAATTATGAATAATTAAGGGTATAGT
>CAIOIX010000360.1 GCA_903858445.1 uncultured beta proteobacterium | reverse complement strand
CTGTAAATCTCCATAAATTGAAAGTAATGCCCTAATAAAACTGGGACCTATGAATTTTGCTTCTTTTGCCCTGCTAGACTGGGGGTATGGGTATTTAGAAGCTCTTTTTGCTTGTCAAAAGGTAGTTTTTTGGCTTTCTTCGTTGTATCTCGACAACAACACCTTTGATTTCTGTCTTTTACGCCTTCTAGATGACAAAATTGTCATATGGCAAGTCGCGAATTCTTAAAAATCCTTAGTTTGGCCCGATTGGGTGACGTTTCTGCGCAACAAAAACTGGCTTCAGCCTATCTCACTGGTGACTTTAAAACTCCCATTCAACCTGCTAATGCTTTGATTTGGCTAGAGAAATCATATACTTCCATTCAAAATCAATTACTTGGAGATCAAAGCTCAAGTAGTCTTCAAACTCTAAAGACTTTATCAAAAATTGCTAGCGTCCCCCTAGCTTCAACCTTTAATTCTCCTGCCTTTGGCTTTGGTTGGGACTCTTTTTGGCAATTGGCTACAGCTGATGCAGCTTCAGAAGCGCAAGCCGCAGCTAAGTGGCAGCTCATTCACCTATTGATTGATCCACTACACGAAGAAACGCAATTACAGCTAATGGAGTGGTTAAAGAAAAGAATTTTTTTTAACCCAATCCCTCAATTAGCAAATCTTGATTTCAGCGGTTTACAAAAAGTTGCCAAGCAATATTTACAAGAACTTGCTGACGAAGAGTCAATCTTCAAAATTCAAGCAAAAGAATTGCTCATCAAGCTTCAACCAAAGAATGAGGCCCTCTCTTCGCTATGGAGTGCGTGGACAAATGGCCAAAATGAAGATGCACTCATTCAGGCAGCCGAACTTGGGCTGACAGCGGCCAAACTTACATACGGATTACGATTGGCGCAATTAGACGGCGACTTGGCTTCCGATAAAGAAGTTCACAACAAATCAAATGCCTCTCTTAAAAAAGCAGTTCATTGGTTGGAGCTAGCTGCCAAAGATGGCGATCGTGAAGCCTGGTATGCACTAGGAGAGATTTATCGCCGGCCACAATTTTCTGGATACAACGCTAATGAAAGTGATCGTTGCTTTGATCGTGCTGCTGATCTTGGTCATGCGCAGGCGCAATTTCGTAAAGGCACTAATCTTTGGCGCAAACGCGAAAAGATCGAGGAAAAGGTTCGCGGCCTACAGGCTTCCTATTGGGTATGGCAAGCAAATCAACAGGGCGTACCTGAGGCCAAGGAGCTACTCAGCAAGATTTTAGAAAGCTGTCCAAACTCCAAAAAAAATGAATGGCATGAGCTTGCGGCATGTGCGGAGGAAGCTTTAAATCATCACGCAGAACATAAGCTTGATTTGGATTGGATATTACTTTGCCATCGACTCATCATTGCAAACCAATTCGACTTTAGCAAAGCAGAGTTATTGCTTTGTGAAGTAGGTCAACTTCAGCATGAGCATTGTGTAGTAGTGGATATTCGCTGGGAACTCCCTAAGATATTACCCAGACTGATTCAGATTGAAACCATTCAACAGCGCCGCGCATTACTGGCTGCTGGAAAAGCATTTGTTGGGGCAGAG
>CAIOIX010000359.1 GCA_903858445.1 uncultured beta proteobacterium | reverse complement strand
GGTAAAAAAATTGTGATCTTTGCATTGCCTGGTGCCTTTACACCAACTTGCTCTGCAAAGCATGTACCTAGTTACGTTGAGCACTTTGATGCGATTAAAGCTAAAGGCGTTGATGAGATTTGGTGTATTTCCGTAAACGATCCATTTGTAATGGGTGCTTGGGGACGTGATCAAAAGGTTGGCAAGAAGATTCGCATGTTGGGCGACGGCAGCGCTGAGTTCACCAAAAAGCTGGGCCTAGAGCTTGATTTAACCGCACGTGGCTTGGGCGTTCGTTCAGACCGCTATGCCATGATTGTTGAAGACGGCGTAGTGAAAACTTTGGATCGTGAAGCTCCAGGTAAGTTTGAAGTAAGTGATGCCACCTCTGTATTGAAAAAGCTGTAATGATTTTTCCTGAATTGATATAAAAATGATGATGAAGCAACGCACAATCGCTACCCCGGTGAAAACCGTTGGGATTGGCTTGCATTCAGGGCGCAAGGTAACAATCTCGATAAAGCCCGCGCCAATCAATTCAGGAGTTCAGTTTGTGCGAGTCGATACTCCAGAGCAATCCGTTATACCGGCCACTGCTCTGGCTGTATGTGATACCCGTTTGGCATCAGTAATACAAAAAGACGGTGTGCGTGTATCCACTGTTGAGCATTTGCTCTCGGCATGTGCAG
The DNA here is from genome assembly GCA_903858445.1 of uncultured beta proteobacterium. GTDB lineage: Bacteria > Pseudomonadota > Gammaproteobacteria > Burkholderiales > Burkholderiaceae > Polynucleobacter. The sequence continues at coordinate 20,684 of CAIOIX010000359.1, read as the reverse complement.
GCTTAGGCCTTGATAATTTGTTGATTGAGCTTGATGGTGAAGAAGTTCCCATCATGGATGGAAGCGCTGCCTCATTCTTATTCTTAATTGAGTCTGCTGGCATTACCGAGCAAAATGCACCGCGTCAGTTTGTGGTTATCAAAAAACCGATTGAAGTGCGTGAGGGCGATAAACTTGCTCGCCTAGAACCATTCTTTGGTTTTAAGTTGGATTTCACTATTAACTTTAAGCATCCTGCAGTTGATAAAACGGGTCAACGTTTTATTGTGGATTTTGCTGAACATGCCTATCGCAGTGAAAGTGGTCGCGCTCGCACTTTTGGTTTTGCTCATGAAGTTGAAGCATAACGAGAGATGGGAGTAGCGCGTGGTGGTAGTTTGGACAATGCCATTGTGTTGGATGAGCATCGCATCTTGAATAATGAAGAACTTCGCTACGAAGATGAGTTTGTGCGCCACAAAATCTTAGATGCAATCGGGGATCTTTACTTGATTGGGCACCCTATTGTTGGGGCATATATTGCCGAGAAATCAGGCCATGCTCTCAATAATGCGCTGTTACGTAAGCTCTTGGATGACCCAAGCTCCTTCGAAATCAGCACTTTCCCAGAAAATAAGGCCCCACAGGCTTACTCTCAAGAAAGCCAACCCCTCTTTTTCTGAGGGTTTCTGATTGATTACTTTGGTTTGCTTTGCAGTAGTTTTTCCACTGCTTTGCGTAAATTAGAATCAGGCGCCAATTTATCTAGTAAGCCTTCCCAGGAGGCTCTTGCAACCGCATTAAACCCGCGCGGCCTATTGTTTTTTTCACTATCCCTTGGCTTTACCTCCCAAGTGAGCGGAGCTGGTTTTAGGCGCACCTTAATGGCACTGCAAGCATAGCCTTTTTTCGATAACTCATTGATTATGCTAGGCAAAACTTGCTGTAGCCGGCTAGCAATGCTGGCGTTACTCACTAGTAAAAAGAGCTCATTTTGGGCATTTGCACGCCATCCAATCTCAATTTTTGTTGTTAGATGACCCAACTCCAGCTGAGTTAAAGCCAGGCTCAGATTAGCCTTTAGTTTTGCCAGATCTTCAGTCTTAGCTAGGATTCCACCTAGACCTTCTGAGTCCCGTAGGTAATCGAGCCATTCATGGGCTGCTTTATTTCGGGAGGGTTTAGGTGCAAAGTTCATTAAAAATAGGGGTGCGGGTGATAAACTCGAGGTCTTAATTCTCTTCAATATCCCATGGTAATCGGTCTTCTTAAAACCCTGGTCGGCAGTCGTAACGACCGCCTCTTAAAACAGTATCGCAAAGTCGTTGCAAAGGTTAGCGCTTTTGAGGCTAGCCTGCAGGCTTTGGATGATGCCGCGCTACAAGCGAAAACCGCTGAGTTCAAGTCTCGCTTGAATGCTGGTGAGTCGCTTGACGATGTCACGCCCGAAGCTTTTGCGGTTGTGCGTGAGGCTAGCTCACGAGTGATGAAGATGCGTCACTTCGATGCGCAAATTATGGGTGGTCTCGCCTTGCATCAAGGCAAGATTGCAGAAATGGGTACTGGCGAAGGTAAGACCTTGACCGCCACGCTTCCAGTCTATTTAAATGCCTTAACAGGTAAAGGCGTTCACGTTATTACAGTGAATGATTACTTGGCTCAGCGTGATGCTGAGTGGATGTCGACCTTATATAGCTTCCTGGGTATGAAAGTTGGCGTAAATCTTTCTCAGATGGATCACACCACTAAGCAAGAGGCGTACGCGGCTGATATTACTTACGGCACCAATAACGAATTTGGTTTTGATTATCTGCGCGACAACATGGTCCAGGATTTGGGTCAGCGAGTGCAGCGTGGTTTGGCTTATGCCATCGTTGACGAGGTCGACTCAATCCTGATCGATGAAGCTCGTACACCATTAATTATCTCTGGTCAGGCTGAAGATCACACCGACCTATATATCAAGATCAATGCACTGCCTTCCTATTTAGAGCTGCAGATTGGCGAAGAAAAAGCTGATGGCACTGGTGTTGAAAAACCGGGTGATTATTGGGTTGATGAAAAATCGCAACAGGTTTATTTGACTGAGCAAGGCCACGATAAGGCCGAGACTATATTGGTGCAGTTGGGTGCCTTAAATGATGGTGACTCTTTATACGCACCACAAAATATTACTTTGATGCACCATGTGTATGCAGCCTTGCGTGCACATACTTTGTATCACCGTGATCAACAGTACGTCGTTCAAAATAAAGAAGTCATCATTGTTGATGAGTTCACCGGACGACTGATGCAGGGACGTCGTTGGTCAGATGGCTTGCATCAAGCGGTTGAGGCAAAGGAAGGGGTTCAGATTCAGAATGAGAATCAAACCTTAGCAACCATTACTTTCCAGAATTACTTCCGGATGTACGGCAAGTTAGCTGGTATGACAGGTACCGCAGATACGGAAGCATATGAATTCAAGGAAATTTATAACCTTGAAACAGTAGTGATTCCGCCGAACCGAATCAGTCAAAGAAAAGACAAGCAAGATCAAATTTATAAGTCTTCACGTGAGCGTTATGACGCAGTGATTAAAGATATTGAGGATTGCTATCAGCGCGGTCAACCAGTGCTGGTTGGCACGACCTCCATTGAAAACTCTGAGCTGATTGCGGGCTTATTAGATAAGCGCCAACTGCCACATCAAGTGTTGAACGCAAAGCAACATGCACGTGAAGCAGAAATCATTGCCCAAGCAGGTCGACCAAAGATGATTACCATTGCCACCAATATGGCGGGTCGTGGAACAGATATTGTCTTAGGGGGTAATGTTGGTAAGCAGTCTTCTTTGATTGAGGCCGATGAGGCGCTGTCAGATGCAGATAAGGCTAGCAAGATTAAAACTTTGCAAGATGAGTGGCAGGGTATTCATGATGAAGTATTGGTTGCTGGCGGTTTACACATTATTGGTACCGAGCGCCATGAGAGCCGCCGTATTGATAACCAATTAAGAGGCCGCTCTGGTCGCCAAGGTGATCCAGGTTCATCCCGCTTTTATCTTTCGTTGGATGATTCGCTGTTGCGTATTTTTGCGGGTGACCGTTTGCGTGCTGTGATGGAACGCCTAAAGATGCCTGATGGAGAACCTATTGAAGCTGGCATGGTGACCCGCTCCATTGAATCTGCTCAGCGTAAGGTCGAGGGCCGTAACTTTGATATTCGTAAGCAGTTGTTGGAGTACGACGACGTTGCGAATGATCAACGCAAAGAAACATATCGTTTAAGAAATGAAGTTTTGGAGAGTCAAGACGTTGGCGATTTAATTGCTAATTTGACTGACGATGTTTTACGCACTACCTGCGCTCTTTATGTTCCATTGGAATCTATGGAGGAGCAGTGGGATTTAGTTGGCCTTGAGAATGCGCTTGCTAGCGATTGGGGTTTGACCGTTGATCTGAAGAATTGGGTTGAAGGCGCTGCCTCCATAGAGGATGCGGAAATCGTCGAACGCGTTCTGCAGGCCGCAAAGGATGCTTATGATGCCAAGGTCGATCTATCGGGGCGTGAATCCTTCGCTGGATTTGAACGCTCTGTCCTGTTATATAGTTTAGACACGCATTGGCGTGAGCATTTGGCTGCATTGGATCATCTGCGCCAAGGTATCCATTTGCGTGGTTATGCTCAGAAAGATCCGAAGCAAGAATATCGCCGCGAAGCATTTGAGTTGTACGGTGAGTTATTAAGCGTGATTAAAAATGATGTTGTGAAAAACATCATGACCGTGCAGATCCGCAGTGCTAGCGAATTGGACGAGGCTTCTGAGGCTATGCATGAGGATCTTGCTAAGCTTTCAGATGTTCAATATCAACATGCCGACCCAGAGAAAGAGCTTGCTGGTTCAACGGGTGATCGTGGCGCGGATATTGAAATTGCACCAGCACCAGTTCGCACTGGACCAAAGGTTGGCCGCAACGATCCATGTAGTTGCGGCAGTGGTAAGAAGTACAAGAATTGCTGCGGTGCCTTGGCTTAATCAGGGTTAGAGACGGGACTCCCGTCTCTTTCCTGTTAGTTCTTCAGATGTCGATATAAGGTATTTCTACTAATTCTTAGTAGCTTCGCCGCAAGACTGACATTGCCATTAGTCTTCTCTAAAGTTTTTTGAATCGCAATTCTAGATAACTGCTTGAGAGCCCCTGATTCAAATTCCGGATGAAGATCGGATTCGGCTGAATTTTCTGATAAATCCACAGAATGATCTGAGCCCTTGGTGTGGGAGGGGTGCTTAAGAGATTGACCCAAAGCAATTCTAAAAAATAATGATTTAGCAAAATGCGTTCTGAATTCGCAGACTTTGCTCGGATCCTTTATTCCGCAATCAAATATTTGATCTAATGAAATATCTAAGAGCTGCTGAATTTTTACAGCCCCAATATCAAGGACATTAATTTCAAGTAAGGCAAGAGCGGCTCGGTCGATTCCAATAATTGTGCCGTCTTCATGCAGTCCAATGAGACCTTCGCCCATCGAGCCTAAACCTTCTGGGCTGCCATGCACCCTTAGGATGAGAGCATATTCTTTTTCATTGATGCAAAACAACTGCTTTTCTAGGGAATGGACGGTCGCCTTGACTAGGCCAATGGTGTGAGGGTGATAAGCGCTCTTATCTGTTGAGATGTCTAAAACGCCGCTAATTTTTCCATCGGGTGCAAAGATGGGTGCAGCAGTACAACTCATAAATCCATTGTTTTCCAAAAAATGCTCAGATCCGTTGATTGAAACTGCAGCTCGTTCAGCCAAAGCTGTGCCAATGGCATTGGTTCCCCGATGTTTTTCTTGCCATGATGCCCCCGTCTTCAGTAATATCTGATCGGCTTTGGAAACAAATTGTGGGTCTCCAACGGAATGAATAATCACTCCTTGGTGGTCAGACAAAACAATAACCCCACCGCTTCCTGACATTAATCCATGTAAATAGCTCATGGTGGGCTTGGCCAAGGAAATTAAATCACGTCGTTGATCAATGCGAGACTGTAATATTTGGCCGCTGAGAATGTTGTCAGGTAACTGCTTTTGAAATGCTTCTAGACCAGACTGTAAACACCTCTGCCAAGAGCGGTAAACCGTTAAACCTAATTGTGACTTGAGGTTTTCCGCAGGCGCATCCCCATGAAGAAGCCAGCTTCTTCTAATATCGCGGAGATTGGAAACTTTCATTCTGAATTCGCTCATCAGTGAGGTCTGTTGCGGCTAATAGATACTGCTAGGGTGTCACATAAATGAACACTTGTTCATTGCGTTGATCAGGAAATACCCTAGTTTTTTGGCTTTTTTGAATTTTAAAAAAATTGCTGCACTGCTTCTGATTGCTTAAGTTTTCTACTTGTATAAAAGTTCACTTTATTGCTATTTCTCGAGTGAGATCAATAGCATTGTCATAGAACATTTAAAGGAGAAAATCTTGATCTATGTTGCTCCAGGTGCCGCAGACGCAAAAATTAAATACAAGGCTCAATACGATAACTTCATTGGTGGCAAATGGACGCCCCCAGTAAAAGGTCAGTACTTTGATGTCATTACCCCAATTAGCGGCAAGGTATACACAAAAGCAGCCCGCTCAGGTGCTGAAGATATCGAGCTGGCTTTAAATGCTGCACATCTTGCAGCCGATGCTTGGGGTAAAACATCGGCCACTGATCGTTCGAATGTCTTGCTGAAGATAGCTGATCGCATTGAAGCAAATCTAGAGTTGCTGGCTTATGCAGAGACCGTGGATAACGGAAAAGCGATTCGCGAAACTCTCAATGCTGATATTCCTCTCACCGCAGATCATTTCCGTTACTTTGCAGGCTGCATTCGCGCTCAAGAAGGAGCGCTTTCGCAAATTGATGAGACCTCGGTCGCCTATCATTACCATGAGCCCTTGGGTGTTGTTGGTCAAATCATTCCTTGGAACTTTCCCATTTTGATGGCCGCTTGGAAGTTGGCTCCAGCATTAGCGGCTGGTAATTGCGTGATTCTGAAACCTGCAGAATCTACCCCCATATCTATCTTGGTATTAATGGAGCTCATTGCAGACCTGTTGCCGCCGGGCGTGCTCAATATTGTGAATGGTTATGGTCGCGAAGCTGGGATGCCATTGGCCACCAGTAAGCGTATTGCAAAGATTGCCTTTACTGGATCTACCTCTACAGGTCGAGTCATCGCTCAGGCTGCTGCGAACAATCTGATTCCAGCCACCCTAGAATTAGGCGGCAAATCCCCAAATATCTTCTTTGCAGATGTCATGGATAAAGATGATGGCTTCTTGGATAAGGCAATTGAGGGTTTGGTCTTATTCGCATTTAACCAAGGCGAGGTATGCACTTGCCCATCTAGAGCGCTTATTCAGGAAAGTATTTATGACAAGTTCATGGAAAAAGTTCTTAAACGTGTAGCAGCCATTAAGCATATGAATCCATTGGATACAGATAGCATGATGGGCGCGCAAGCTTCTAAAGAGCAGCTGACAAAAATCCTTTCCTATTTGGATTTAGGTAAGCAAGAGGGAGCGGAGTTACTAATCGGTGGCGCTCAAGCTCACTTGGGTGGCGATCTTGAGGGTGGTTACTACGTTCAACCAACAATGTTCAAAGGCAATAACAAGATGCGCATCTTCCAAGAAGAAATTTTTGGACCAGTCTTGGCCGTAACAACCTTTAAAGATGAGGCTGAAGCCTTGGAAATTGCCAATGACACACTCTATGGTTTAGGTGCCGGGGTATGGAGCCGCAACGGTAATGTTGCTTATCGTATGGGGCGCGCTATTAAAGCAGGTCGTGTATGGACCAATTGCTACCATGCTTACCCTGCTCATGCAGCCTTTGGTGGCTATAAAGAGTCTGGTATAGGTAGAGAGACTCATAAAGTCATGCTTGACCACTACCAGCAAACTAAAAACTTATTAGTCAGTTACAGTGAAACCAAGCTAGGATTCTTCTGATTCGTGGGTTGCTCATTCATCAAAGGGCGGAGCGATCTGCCCTTTTTTTCTAGTAGGCAAGATAGGGGGTGGAAATGGTTAAACGTGTTATTGCCACGGATGAGGCAATTGCCCTCATTGATCAACTGAAAGCCGAGCATGGTGAACTCATGTTTCACCAATCTGGGGGCTGCTGCGATAACAGTGCGGCGAATTGTTATTTGCCAACAGACTTGACGATTGGCCCCTACGATATCAAGTTAGGCGAAGTCGGGGGCGTGCCATTTTATATTGGCAAGCTCCAATATGAGTACTGGAAGCATACTCAGCTGATCCTGGATGTGATTGAAGGACATGGCGGAACTTTTTCTCTTGAGGGCTCGACTGGCAAAGCATTTCACACCCGTTCCCGCCTATTTACAGATGATGAATGGCGATCAATTGAGGCTCAGGTATTTTCAGATCTCTCTTAATTCAAGCTGTCATTAGGGTTGCGCTTCCCCTGACGCCCTTAAAAGTCTCCTCTACAATTGTCAGATCATGACAGTCAACTTACCCCTCCCCCAAAAAGACCAACTCAAGCCGGTAAAAGGCTTTCAGATGGGTATTGCACAAGCCGGTATTAAGAAGGCGAATCGCAAGGATTTATTAGTGATGACATTGGTGCCTGGATCTCAGGTTGCTGGTGTATTTACCTTAAATCGTTTCTGCGCTGCTCCTGTTCAGGTATGTCGAGAGCACTTGGCACAAGAGGGCCGTAATGGAGACATTCGCGCTCTGGTAGTTAATACTGGTAATGCCAATGCGGGGACTGGTGAACAGGGCATGAAGGATGCTTTAGAAACTTGCCATGCTTTAGCTAGGGACCTCAAACTCAAGCCTGAGCAGATTCTGCCATTTTCTACTGGCGTGATTCTGGAGCCCTTGCCAATTGGAAAGATTATTGCGGCACTACCTGCTGCTATTGCTCATTTAGGGGAAGATCATTGGCTTGATGCTGCTGAGGCAATCATGACCACGGACACTCAGCCTAAAGCCACATCGCTAACGGTGCAGACGCAAACGGGATCCATAGTGATCACTGGTATTTGCAAAGGTGCCGGCATGATTCATCCCAATATGGCGACGATGCTTGGCTTTATTGCAACTGATGCTGGTTTTGCGCCTGGGTTACTAGGCAATCTTACGCGTGAAATTGCCGATCTTTCCTTTAACGCCATTACGATCGATGGCGATACTTCGACCAATGACTCTTTTATTATCATGGCGACTGGACAGTCAGCCGTGCAGATTACGTCGATTACAGACCCTAACTACAGCATTGTTCGTGATGCTTTAGTTGCACTGGCCAGAAAGTTAGCGCAAATGATTGTGCGTGATGGCGAGGGTGCTACTAAATTTATGACCATTGAAGTATGTGGGGGTAAAACTCCCGAGGAATGCCGTTTGGTGGCTAAAGCAGTTGCGCATTCACCTTTGGTAAAAACAGCATTCTTTGCTAGCGATCCCAATTTAGGGCGTATTTTGGCTGCGATTGGCTATGCAGGCATTACTGACTTGGATGTGAATTACGTGCAGATGTGGCTGGGGGATGTTTGGGTTGCCAAAGATGGCGGTCGCAATCCTAGCTACCAAGAGGCCGATGGACAGCGAGTCATGAAAGAGGCCGAAATCACCGTCAAGATTGATTTAGGTCGTGGCTCAGCATCTCAAACCATGTGGACCTGCGACCTGTCCCATGAGTATGTTTCCATTAATGCTGATTACCGCTCATAAGAATACAGAAAAGAATATAGAAGCAAATGAACGAAAAACTAGAAAACCTTTTAAGTCATTTAGAGACTTTTTTACCAAAACCGCTAACCGCTGAGCAGTGGAAATCATCTACTGCATTTAGATGGCGCCGCCGCGATAGTATTTTCGGTAGTATCGGATTTTTACAGCCTGTTAAGTATGTATCAGATATTACGTTTGAAGATTTGCAGAATATTGATCGTCAGCGCGATGCTATTCGCGATAACACGAACAACTTCATCCTAAAAAAACCATCGAATAATATTTTGCTCACCGGTGCTAGAGGTACTGGAAAATCTTCTTTAATTAAAGCGAGCTTGCATGAATTTGCAAGTCAGGGCTTGCGTTTGGTTGAGGTTGAAAAAGAGCACTTAGCTGATTTAGCCGACATCACTGAATTATTAGCGGACCGCCCAGAACGCTTCATTATTTTCTGTGATGATCTTTCCTTTGAGGATGGTGAGTCTGGCTATAAGGCAATGAAATCCGCCTTGGATGGATCTGTTTCTGCCCAGGTTGATAATGTTTTAATTTATGCAACCTCGAATCGGCGTCATCTACTGCCTGAGTATATGAAAGATAACGAAGGCTACGTTCATGGTGATGATGGTGAGATTCATCCGGGTGAAGTCGTCGAGGAGAAAATTTCTCTGTCGGAGCGTTTTGGTTTATGGCTATCTTTTTATCCGCCCAAACAAGACGAGTACCTTGGCATTGTTGCGCACTGGTTACGTCATTTTGGATTAACTGATTCTCAAATTGAGGCTGCTCGTGCGGAAGCTTTGGTGTGGGCACTAGAACGTGGCTCACGCTCTGGTCGAGTAGCTTGGCAGTTTGCTAAGCATTGGGCTGGTTCACACGCTTAAGACAAGCTGACTTATGAATGTAAATAATCGCCCAGTTACAGAGGTGGCTGCGGGCATCTTGCTAGACTCTGAGGGTCGCTATCTTTTGGGTCAAAGGCCTGAGGGTAAGCCTTATGCAGGCTACTGGGAAGTACCCGGAGGCAAAATTGAGCAGGGCGAGTCTGTCTTTGAAGCGCTTAAGCGCGAGCTTCAAGAAGAGCTTGGAATTGAGATTTCTTCTAGCGAAGAGTTGACCGTTCTTGAGCATGATTACCCCCATGCTTATGTCAGACTTCATGTCAGCATCATTCGCGATTGGCTTGGGACACCTCGGGGCTGTGAGGGTCAGCAATTATCTTGGCAGACGATCTCTGAGCAAGGGCCATCCGTTGAGCCGCTATTACCGGCGGCTTGGCCAATGCTTGAAAAATTAAAAGGCTTCTTAGTCTAGAGCTGACAGAGCGTCAGCCTAAAAGGCACATCGACGTTAATCAATTGCGCTTTTTTATCGCGATCTGCTTTTAAGAAACGAATCGATAGTAAATATTTGTTTGCGCTGATTTCTGAGTAGAAGGAATCATCCTCAACGGCAATGCGCATCAGTTGGTATACCTTGCCAGACGGCGCCTGCTGAAATGATCCTTGATGGGCAACCACTTCCTTAGCTTCACCAGACTGACGAAGGAGCTTGAGAAAGACTTGGCATGCCTGGTGCCATGGTAGGAGTGGGGCAACAAAATTCTCTAATAACTCCCGACGTTGACTTGTGGGACTATTTTTCCAGGCATGGTAGCTTGGTAAATCAATTGGGCTTGTTCCGCCAGGAATATTTAAGCGTGTACGAATTGCATTGAGCCACTCACTCTCTGAGATGACAGCATTTGGCCTGCCAACAGACTGGTTTATGTTTAATGATGCCGAATCAATTTCAGCAAGTGTTTGAGAGAGTGCCTCTTGATCTACTTTTTGAGAGGACTTTAAGCCGTTAAGTGCATATTTCTGCCGCTCAAATTCTTTTAGTAAAAGAGACTTGATATCACCGCGTGAACCAATATCACCTAAGTCAAACAATGTGGCAATGGCATTGTGGTGAAGCTCTGGATCATCAGATCTCACAAAATGATTAAAGCGGGCGAACAAATACTCCAGTCGAAGCATGCTTCGAACTAATTCATTGAAGGGGTATTCGTATACGATCACAAGTCCATATTCTATGACGAAGTTGCCCGACTGCTCTGAAATCCCATCATTTTTTGGTGCAAAGCCTTTACCTCTGTATTGAGTTCGGGCAAGTCTCCAGCGTTATGAAGGATAGTGTCCGCTTTAGCGAGGCGCTCCGCACGGCTTGCTTGGGTCACAAGAATTTTCTTGACCTCTTCCCGGGTGAGCTGGTTGCGTTGCATGACTCGAGCAATTTGGGTTTCTTCTGGGCAGTCTACAACCGCAATATGGTCAAGGAGGCCTTGCCAATTGCCTGACTCAATCAGAAGGGGGACTATAAATATTAGATAGGGCTTACCGGTTTTAGCCAATTCAAGGGCTTGCTGGGTGGCTTCTTGACGAATCAGGGGGTGGGTAATCTGCTCTAAAAGCTTTCTAGCATCTGGTTTTTCAAATACTAGGGTGCGCATTTCCCTTCGATTGAGGGCTCCTGAGGGGTCGATAAACTCGGCACCAAACTGCTCTCGAATAAGGGGGATTGCTATCCCGCCAGGTGCGGTAATTTGATGTGCGATCAGATCGGTATCGATAATTCCAGCTCCAAACTGCTGCAATAAGTCGCCAACAGTACTTTTGCCCGAGCCAATGCCACCCGTTAAACCTAACAAGGGAATATGCCCCTTCAGACTCATTAAATCAGAGGGATCGGCAAGATGCTTGTAAGGAGTTGAGGCCATAACAATTGAATGATGCCAGCAATGGCAAGAAAGGGCCCAAAAGGAAAGGCTTGGCCATAGCTACGCTTATGCCATTTCAGCCAAAGTAATCCGCCAATCAGACCGGATAAGGAGGCAATGAGTAGTATGCCGGGCAGGGCGACCCATCCCAAGCAGGCACCAAGGGCGGCAAGCAGTTTGGCATCCCCCATCCCAATGCCGTCTTTTCTTTTGATAAGGCGATAGAGGTAGTTTGGTAGCCAAAGCAAGCTATAGCCAAGACAGACCCCAATCCACGCCGCTTGAGCGTTGGCAAATCCCATGGTTGTGAAGGTGTTCAGAGCCAAGCCAGTCGCGAGTAACGGCAAGGTGATGACATTGGGCAATCGGAAAGTGCGAAAGTCAATGTAGGCCAGATACAGCAAGATCCCAATAAATGCTATTTGTATGTAGGGGCTTGATCCAAATGGAATCATCGGGCGATTTGTTCTGGATTGAAGATGGGTAAATAGAGAGTGATCACAGGCCCCCTGATGATCGCTCCAACCAGAATAATTGGCAAGGGCTCAAGGCTTTGGCTGAGGGTATTGAGATGCTTACTAAGCATTCCTGCCAGCGAGCTGCTTTCTGTACCAATGCTTAATGGCTGTAAGGTTTCATGACCAATGCTCAATCTTTACCGTTAACTTGCATTGGGCGATAAAGCTTTACCGTTTTAACGCCCTGATCATCAAACTGCACAATCTCCATGACGATACCTGCAATGCGAATGCTGACATCATGATCGGGAATGGCTTCTAGGTTTTCAAGGATAAGGCCATTCAGAGTACGCGGCCCATCCAGTGGCAGATCTAAATTCAGGAGGCGATTGAGATCGCGTAGGGAGGAGCTGCCGCTAGCGAGGTAGGTGCCATCGGGAAGCCAGCGTGGATCATTTGAGAGGCTCGAGAATGAGGTGGTGAATTCGCCGATCAGTTCTTCAACAATATCCTCAAATGTCACAAGACCAAGCACTTCACCATACTCATTGACTACTAAGCTGAGGCGCTGTTGATTGTCTTGGAAGAATTGCATCTGTTGCAAAACCGGAGTACCGCTAGGAATGAAGTAAGGCTCGTTTAATAAGGCTTTAAAGTCTTGATGCTTTAGCTCCATATTGCCCAGCAAAGACAAGGCCTTTTTAACCGACAGAATGCCAACAATACGCTCAGAGTCACCATCGCAAACAGGCAGTTTATTGTGATAGCAGGTCTCTAGCTGCTGAACCACCTCATCAATGGGTCTGGCAAGATCTAGGATTTCAATCTTCGATCTTGGGGTCATCACATCATCGACCAAGATATTTTCTAGATTAAACAAATTCAGAAGAATATTGCGATGATGGGTTGATACAAAGCGATTGGATTCCAGCACTAGGCTGCGCAATTCTTCTTTGCTCATGACTCTATTTTCGGTAGAGGCTTGCAGGCCAGATACCTTCATTAGCCCAGATACAAAGCTATTAATAAACCAAAGCAATGGTTTGAGAATAAAGGTGAGGGGAAGAATGACCCAGCCGACATGAGAGGCAATTTTTTCAGGAAAGGCTGCACCAATCACCTTGGGAGTAATTTCACTGAAGACGATAATTAGCAATGCGACTACTAAGGTTGCAACAGTAAGCACGAAGCCACTGTCGCCAAAAAGATGGAGAGCAATTCCTGTCACCAATATAGGCAAGATAGTATTAATTAGATTGTTAGAAATTAACAAGACAGAGAGTAGCGAATCAATGCGCTTCAAAAGTCTTTCTGCTAAAGCTGCCCCAGCGTTACCTCCATTGGCCATGGCGCGAAGCCGGTGGCGATTGGAAGACAGCATGCTGGTTTCGGCCATCGAAAAAAAGCCGGAGAGTGCAAGTAAGAAGAAGACGAGGGCGACCTGAGCAAAAAAAGGCCAATCGTCAAAAAAGGTGTCCATCAGCTATACCTACAAAGAATGCGGAAGGTTCAATATAGCAAAGTGCTATTTCGCAGGCTATAGGTTTTGTCACCCCCATGGCCTCTGCATATCTTTTAGTTGTGTCAGAATCTTCCTTATGACCCAGGAAGAGAAGAAATCTTTGCCACAAAATGCGCAATATTGCGTTATTGAGGCTCCATTTGGGCGTTTGGGGATTTTGACGGAGATGGTGGATGGCAGTTTGATGCTGTCTAAGATTGACTATTTATCTTTGAATTCGCCCCTAAGTGCGCCTAGTAATCAGCTGGCCCAAGAGGTAGCCAAGCAGTGTGAGACCTATTTTAAGAATCCCGGCTATGAGTTTGATCTGCCTTTAAAGCCCGTTGGTACAGAGCATCAGCAAAAGGTTTGGAGGGCTATTCAAGATATTCCGATGGGCACTACCAAAACATATGGCGCAGTAGCCAAACAGATTAAGAGTGGTCCAAGGGCGGTTGGTACTGCTTGCGGCGCTAATCCCTACCCCCTCATTGCACCATGTCATCGAGTGGTCTCAGCTCAAGGTATTGGCGGTTTTATGAAAGAGGATTCACCTGGCTTATATCGTCAAATCAAACTTTGGCTCTTAAAGCATGAGGGTGTTCTTTAGGCTTAACCTACCGCTTAGCATCGAGCCTTTTTAAAGGGCTGGCACATAGATAGAAAAAGATTTTTATCAGGAGATCGCTGTTAGCAGCAATCTTTGTAAAACCGTAGAAACACCAGACTGTATACCTAGAAAGTTTGGCTTTACCCTGTTGTAAATTGCCTTGTGCAGCAATCTTTGTCAAAGTTAGCACTGCAAGGCCAAAGGCTAAGAGGCAAAAACGGCGCATACCAAGCTCCTCTTTGGGTATCAAGAGGATATAAGTCAGTGCATCAGTTAATTTTTGATAGGCAATGCGAAGTAGGTCTACTTGACTCAGGTTGGCAGGCTTCCAGGAGACTCCGCGGGCGCAATCCTCGGGCGAGTCTTTGAGAATATTGGTCATTTGTAAAGCTTGTCCAAATGCGATTGCTAGACTCTCTCGACCCTGAATATTTTTTGAAAATTGAGGAGAGTAGTGTCGAAAGACGCTGGTGAGAAGCTCTCCCACGACCCCGGCTACTACATAGCAATATTCTTCAAACTCACCCAAGTCTTTTAAGCCAGCTACAGTTTGCCTGCCATGAAAATGAGACATCCCTTCAGACATGATGGAGATGCAGCGACTCACTGCCTCTTGATCATGACTAGAGCAGGTATGCAGAATGCGTAGAACAGTTGGGGTGTGTGCGATTAAATCTAATTCATCATGATTTGAGTAATTTTTCAGGGCATGCAGGCAGGGCTCTACAAAGGAATCAACCGATGATTTTTCAAGAACGGCATCCAAAAAAAGTGTGGATAGATCTCTTTTGGTCTGTGGACTGAGCTCAGCGGCATCTTCAATAGTATCTACAATTCGACACAATAAATAGGTGTTGCCCACTACCTTTTCGATCATGGGGGGCAGTAGGGGAATAGTCAGTGCAAAGGTACGAGATACCGACTTTAAGATTGCTTTTTGGTAAGCCAGGTCAGCTTGGGGGTTCTCGGTTACGGAATTCACAGGGTAATTATCTCAGACCCGTATGCCCCAAAGCGATTCAAATTCCTCGGCTATCAAAAATGCCAAAGCCATATAATTTGACCAAATTCATGTGGGAGAACTTGGGCGATGTTGATTTGGTTTGTCATCATCTATTGGGTAGTATCAGTCGGCATTGGCTTATGGGCTGCACTACGCGTTAAAAATACTGCTGACTTCGCTGCAGCGGGCCATAGCTTGCCTTTGCCCATCGTTACAGCCACTGTTTTTGCAACCTGGTTCGGTTCTGAGACGGTCCTGGGTATTCCGGCAACGTTTTTGAAGGAGGGCTTTGGGGGTATCGTTGCCGACCCCTTTGGCTCTTCACTTTGTTTAATTTTGGTGGGCCTCTTTTTTGCCCGTCATCTTTATAACCGCCGCATGCTGACCATTGGAGATTTCTATCGGGAAAAGTATGGGCGGACTGTAGAAGTCCTCGTTACTCTTTGTATCGTCGTATCGTATCTAGGATGGGTGGCGGCTCAAATCAAGGCCCTTGGTTTGGTATTTAATGTTGTCTCTGATGGCAGTATTTCTCAAACGGGTGGAATGCTCATTGGCGCTGCTAGCGTATTGATCTACACCCTCTTTGGCGGGATGTGGTCGGTTGCGATCACTGACTTTATTCAGATGATCATTATTGTGATTGGAATGCTCTATATTGGCGGCGAGATGACAACGCAGACTGGTGGTATCGGTGTTGTCCTTGAGCATGCTTCTGCAGCGGGTAAATTTAACTTCTGGCCAGAGATGAACTTGGCCGCTATTCTTGGGTTTGTTGCCGCACTGTGCACCATGATGTTGGGTTCTATCCCTCAGCAGGATGTCTTCCAGCGCATCACCTCTTCAAAGAATGTGAATATTGCAGTTCAGGCAGCACTGCTAGGCGGTGTGCTGTATTTCATCTTTGCTTTCGTCCCTCTGTACTTGGCCTACTCAGCAACGATTATTAATCCTGCTCTTGTCAATCAATACCTAGATACCGATCCCCAAATGATTTTGCCTAAGCTGGTTCTGAACCATGCCCCTATGATTGCCCAGGTAATGTTTTTTGGCGCATTGCTATCGGCCATTAAGAGCTGTGCGAGTGCAACCTTGTTAGCGCCATCTGTAACCTTTGCAGAAAACATTGTGAGAGGTTTTTTTAAGCATCTCTCCGATCGTGACCTGCTCAAAATCATGCGTATTACGGTGCTCTGCTTTGCTGTAGTAGTGACATTCTTTGCTGTTAATTCTGAGCTGTCGATTTTTAAGATGGTCGAGAGTGCTTATAAGGTGACCCTCGTTGCCGCATTTGTTCCTTTGGCCTTTGGCGTGTATTGGCCTCGAGCCAATTCTTTGGGTGGCCTGCTATCAGTGGTTTGCGGTCTGACTATATGGATTAGTTGCGAGGTCTTGGCTCCCAATGCCATCATGCCCCCTCAATTGGCAGGCTTATCAGCCAGTATTGTGGGGATGCTCATCGGTGGTTTGGTGCCCAGAGGAAGACTCAAGGCCGTATAGGGCATCTCAATAGTATCTGGATTAGTGGGTGCCTAAAAATAGGCACATATAATTTTATTGCACCGCACAATAATCTCCTCTAATATGACAATAATTCAAAATTTCTTGTCATTGAGGTGTTCTTATGAAAATCTGTGTAATCGGTGGGGGTGGCGCTATTGGCGGCTATCTGGCTGTGATGTTGGCGCGAGCAGGCAATGAGGTCACTGTTGTTGCGCGGGGTGCTACTTTGGCTGCCATTAAGGAGCGTGGTCTCGCCTTAATTATGGATGATCAGCCAGAGCCTTTGGTGGCCGAGGTGAAGGCGGTAGAAAAAATAACCGATGCCGAACAGCCTGATGTAGTGATCTTGGCGGTCAAAGCGCATCAAGTTGAGCCAATCATTGATGATCTTGCCGCCATCATGGGCCCCGAAACTATTTTAATTCCGATGCAAAACGGCATTCCTTGGTGGTACTTTCAAAAACTGTCCGGTGACTACAAAGATCATTCGGTGGAAACCGTCGACGCTGGTGGTGTAGCTAAGCGCACGATTAATCCTGACAACATTGTTGGTTGCGTGGTGTATCCCGCCACCTTTACTCAAGCACCCGGTGTGATTCGCCACGTAGAAGGCAATCGCTTCCCATTAGGTGAGTTAGACGGCAAAGTGACTGAGCGTATCCAGAAGATATCCGAAATGATGGGTGCTGCCGGATTCAAATCCCCTATTTTGGAAGATATTCGTTCTGAGATTTGGCTCAAGCTCTGGGGCAATATGACTTTTAACCCGATTAGCTCACTGACTCATGGAACGCTGGAAGGTATCTGTCAATATCCATTGACCAAAGAATTGGCACGTAGCATGATGGCTGAGGCTCAAACCGTAGCCGAAAAGCTTGGTGTGACCTTCAGGGTTGATATTGAGCGCCGCATTGCGGGTGCAGAAAAAGTAGGCAAACATAAAACTTCGATGTTGCAAGATTTAGAGGCTGGCCGCAGTTTAGAAATTGATGCGTTGCTGGGATCTGTGATTGAGTTGGGAAATATTACCAATATTCCAACACCATGCCTAAACACTGTTTTTGCATTAACGAAATACTTGGATGAGAATGTGCAGGCCTCTAAGGGTAGCTTGGCTTTGCCTTCAGTATCTGGCTATTAAGCAACACTCAATTGCGTTTGTATTACAAAGACTAGTGTATTAAAAAATCCTTGCTGCGTTTAGTAGCAAGGATTTTTTCTTGGATTGTATCGATGGTCTTATTCAAAATGATTATCTAAACGACCAACACCTTCAATGATGATGCTCACGGTACTGCCTGGTTTCATGGAGCCAACGCCTACTGAAGTTCCGCAGGCAATGATGTCGCCAGCCTGCAGTGGGACGTCTTGTGAAATGAGGCTAACCAATTTTGCCGGCGGGAAGATCATGTCGGCAATCGGATAGTTTTGACGTTCCTGATCGTTCAAGATGGTTTTGATATAAAGCTTGCTAGGATCAACATCAGTGGTGATGTAAGGGCCAAATACACCAAAGGTATTGAAGCTTTTAGAGCGCGTCCACTGCGCATAGCCTGGATCGCGATTGAGAATCTCGATAGCAGTGACATCATTAATACAGGTGTAGCCAAAAATCGCTTGAGCAGCTTGTGCTTCATCTGCTTCGTGGCAGGGCTTGCCGATCACAATCCCCAGCTCACCTTCATAAACGACTTTTCCGGCATAGGATTTTGGAGTACGAATCGTTTGATTGGCTGCTAAGAAAGAGTTATTCCCTTTCAAAAAATAGAGGGGCTCGGCTGGTATAGCATGCTCCAGTTTAGTGACCAGTGCATGGAAGTTATCCACCATTGCAACCATTTTCGATGGGCTGCAGGGGATGTCAATCGTGACATCCGCTAGCTTCAATGTTTCACCTGTTGCTGTGGGTTGCTGAAAGAGATCACCAGAATAAACGGCAATCTGATCCCCTTGCACTTGGCCGAAACCACTATTTCCTTGATATTGAAATCTGAGCCATTGAGCCATAATGAAATCCTATGCAGTATTAAATATTTAGATAAGTAACATCTTACAAGGATGCGTCGATGGGCAAGCCCTCTGAGCTTACTTTTGCTGCTCAATTAGATCGGCCAGTTTCTTATATGGAGCGAACGCGTAACTAATACCTTGGATTGGGGTATGACACACCCTATGTCTGGGCGCACTATATCGAGGTGCCCTTCTCGCCTTTACAGAAGCCATTAAATAAGTCTGTTGTGGGTTTAATCACCACAGCCGTTCCCTATGATCCCGCAAGGGGTCCTCAGGGTATGGGTGCACCCTACAATGCGGCGGCCAAATTCTATCAGCCGTATTTGCATGCTATTAATGACCATGCTGATCTTCGCATTGCGCATGTGGGAATTGATCGGCGTAATGCCAATATGGAAGATAGCGCTTGCTGGTTTCCCTTGGCCACTGCTAAAAAGGCAGTTCAGGCCGCACGTATAAAGGCCTTGTCACCTCATTTTTATGGCCTACCAACCAATCGTAGTCAACGTCATACTTTAGAAATTGATGCCCCTATCATTTTAGAAATGCTGCTTGCTGACAAGGTAGATGTTGCGGTGTTGATCCCCAATTGCCCAATTTGTCACCAGAGCCAAAGTTTATTGGCGCGCTACTTAGAGGCCGCAGGGATTCCAACTGTGCTGATGGGCGCTGCAAAGGATATCGTTGAGTATTGCGGGGTGCCACGTTTTTTATTTAGTGATTTTCCTTTGGGCAATGCTGCAGCTAGGCCTCATGATGAAGATTCGCAAGCGCTCCATTTGGAGTTAGCCCTGCGTCTTTTAGAAGGTGCTCCAGCGCCAAGAACAACCGTACAGTCTCCCTTGGTCTGGTCTAAGGACCCTGCTTGGAAATTGGATTATTCCAATCTAGAAAAATTAGCTGCTGATGAAATCACACGCTTGCGAGATGAGGCGGAGAGGGCGCGTATTACTGCACGCGAGTTAAGAATGAAAAGCGTTGGTAATTAAATTATCTTTAAGTCTGTCTAGAAAGCGAATACTCGCAGAGAGCGAATAAAGCATCAGTTGCTTCATTTTTGGGAAATGATTTGATGCATTCCAGCGCTAGGTTGGCTTCGCGCTTTGCAGCTGCCTGGGTGTAATCCAGGGCGCCTGAGTCTTGAACTGCTTGCAAAATCTGCTCAAAAATATCTTCTGGTAAGTCTTGGCTTTGCTCAATTGCGGCACGCACTAGCAGACGCTCTTGCGCGCTACCATTTTCGAGAAGGTAGATTAAGGGCAGAGTGGGTTTACCCTCGCGAAGATCATCGCCAGCATTTTTGCCCATCTGGGCTGCACTAGCTGTGTAGTCTAGTAAATCATCCATGAGCTGAAAGGCCGTACCAATATGGCGACCAAATGCTGCAGCTTGCTCTCTTTCAACATCACTTGCTTTTGCCAAGATGGCGCCCAGTTCTGAGGAAGCTTCAAATAATTTTGCCGTTTTATAGCGAATCACTTGAAGATAACTCTCCTCATTGACTTCTGGGTCATGCATATTGAGAAGTTGTAAAACTTCACCCTCTGCAATCGTATTGGTAGCATCAGACAAAATTTGCATGACTCGCAAGTCATTTGGAGCCACCATCATTTGGAAGGCTCTGGAATAGAGAAAATCACCAACCAGGACGCTCGCAGCATTCCCAAAAGCAGCATTAGCAGTCTCTCGCCCCCTTCTGAGGGTGGACTCATCAACGACATCATCATGCAAGAGGGTGGCTGTATGGATGAATTCCACTACAGCTGACATCTCAAGGGTATGGGGCGTTTCTTTGCCATTTGCCAGGGCTTTAGCTACTAGAAGCAAAAGCGCCGGTCTAACCCTTTTCCCGCCTGCCTGGATGATGTAGGTGGAGATTTGGTCAATTAGGGCGACTTTTGAGGCTAATCGTAGGCGTATAACCTCGTTCAAGGCCTTGAAATCTAAGGCAATCGGGGCCAAAATTTGGCTTAATTCATTGGTTTTGACAGTAGTCGTCATGCAAGATATAATAATGGGCTTAGCTCATCCAGGGTGGATTAGCTTAAACGTAGAATTAATTTGAGGTTTCACACCATGTACGCGGTCATAAAAACCGGTGGCAAACAGTATAAAGTTGCTGCAGGCGAAAAAT
>CAIOIX010000358.1 GCA_903858445.1 uncultured beta proteobacterium | reverse complement strand
GGATAACTTGTGTACAAAATGAAAAAACCCATAAAAATTAGATATTTATAGAGAATTACAGAAAAATATAAAGAAAAACACCCATATATTTACTAACATAGGTTGACCTTTTGCCCCGCAGCAACGAAAATACTTGGCTTTCCCAGGATCTATCATGAAAAGAACATACCAACCCTCAGTAGTACGTCGTAAACGCACCCACGGCTTTCGTATTCGTATGAAAACCAAGAGTGGTCGCGCAGTTTTGAATGCACGCCGCGCAAAAGGTCGCAAACGTTTAGCTGTTTAATTTAGCCTTTGAATAGCGCCAGGATTTCTGAATTACTAAAAACACGCCCCAAGACAAGTTTGTATTGGGGTATGTATTTGGCTTCCACAGAAGCAGGCGCACAAGCTGATTTAGGAGTTGCGGTAGCAAAAAAGTTGGCCAAGCGAGCTGTTGATCGCAATAGAATAAAACGCATGATTCGTGAATTGGTTTGGACCGCTCAAGCAGCCCATCTAAACTCTAAAGATGTGGTTGTTAAGCTAAAAAAACCTATTGGTCGCGATACTCGTGGCAGGTTACGAAAAAAAGAAAAAACACTTCTGCGAAGTCAAATTGCAGGATTAATTTAGGATGCGCCTGCCCAACAAAGTGGCAATTAAATTGCTAAGGCTGTATCAATTGCTGTTGAGCCCATATATGGGGATGCACTGCAAGTTTGCGCCCAGCTGCTCCGAGTATGCTTGCGAGTGTTTCAGACGTTATGGTTTTTTAAAAAGCACTGGTTTAACGATTTGGCGTATTGCGCGCTGCAATCCATGGTCACAAGGTGGTCATGATCCCGTAGTAAAACAAACAACTCATTAAGTAAGTGAATTCAAATGGACTTTAAAAAAACAATTCTTTGGGCTGTGTTTTCCTTATCGGGATTAATGCTTTACAACAATTGGATGGTTCATGAGGGTAAGCCTTCCTTCTTTGGCGGCACTCCAGTAAATACAAGTCAACAAGCGCAAAACCCCGCCGCAGGCAAAACAGACATACCACAACAAGCCTCCAGCTCATCAACCGTCGCCAATACTGCGACCCAAACCACAAGCCTCGCAAAAGATAGTGGCGAAAGATTTACATTAAAGAATGATGTATTGGCCTTGGAGATTAGCGCTAATGGTGCAAACGTCGTCGATGCCAAGCTATTGAAAGAGCTAACATCAGATCAAAAGCCAGTTGAGCTTCTCCAACAAACACCAACACACACTTATATTGCACGCTCAGGCTTAATTGCTATGGGCAATCCAGACCTACCAAATCACACTAGTGCTTTTAAAGTTATTCAATCAGGAAAAGATGGCGCTGGAAGACCATTTATTATTTTGTCAAGCGAACGCAATGGCGTTAAGCTTGAAAAAACGTTTGTCCTGACACCGGGTAGCTATGTGGTTGATGTGGGGCACCGTGTAACTCAGGCCACCGCCAATACAGCACCACTTGTGCTCTATACAGAAATTTTACGTGACGGTAGTGAAGAGAAAAAAATTGGACCATTCGGTGGCGCATTCTCAGCCAGTACCTTTACCGGTCCAGCCGTATACACGGATGGTGAAAAGTTTAAGAAGGTTCAATTTAGCGACATAGAAAAAAATAAAGTCTCCATCCCAAACCAAGTTCCCGCTGGTCAACCGGGTTGGGTTGCAATGGTTCAGCACTATTTTGCAAGCGCATGGATACCTGGTGACAAAGCTACTCGCGATATCTACACGGGTAAGGTTGATAACGACTTGTATCGTGTTGGCATACAAATCCCATTGGGGATTGTTGTGCCAGGTAATGCAATTGTTGAAAAGGCGCAATTATTCATTGGGCCTCAAGAGGAAAGAATGTTGGAGTCAGCTGCTCCTGGATTAGAGCTCCTAAAAGATTATGGTTACCTCACTATTTTGGCGAAGCCTATTTTCTGGTTGTTGGAGAAGATTCACACCTATGTTGGTAATTGGGGTTGGTCAATCATTCTCCTAACTATCTTTATTAAATTGGTTTTCTTCCCCCTTTCTGCTGCAAGTTATAAATCCATGGCGCGGATGAAAGAGGTACAGCCTCGCTTAACTTTAATGAAGGAGCAATTTAAAGGTGAGCCCCAAAAATTAAATACAGCAATGATGGAGATGTACCGCAAGGAAAAAATTAATCCACTTGGTGGGTGCTTGCCTGTTGTGATTCAGATCCCAGTATTTATTTCTTTGTACTGGGTTTTATTGTCCTCAGTTGAGATGCGTGGCGCCCCATGGATTTTATGGATTCAGGACCTGTCAATTCCAGACCCTTATTACATCTTGCCAATCATCATGGCTGTCTCGATGTTTGTTCAAACGAAATTAAACCCAACCCCACCAGATCCAATTCAGGCAAAGGTAATGATGTACATGCCTATCGTTTTTTCAATCATGTTCTTCTTTTTCCCCGCCGGTTTGGTTTTGTATTGGGTAACAAACAATTTACTTTCAATTGCCCAACAGTGGCAAATTAACCGATTGTTTGGCAAAAAAACCGCCTAAACAATTAGGCGTCGCAATTTACTTCACATAAAGCGCGTAGCAATGATGACGAGAAAAGTGCCCATCATTGCTATTGCCACCGCTCCGGGGAGAGCGGGTGTTGGGGTTATCCGCATCAGCGGCCCAGACTTATCGCGAATTTCTAAGGCACTTTTTCAAAAGGTACTAAGGCCACGTGAGGCTCATCTATTAACACTGCGCGATGCTGACGGCGCTGCAATAGATCAACTCATCGCTATTCACTTTATTGCTCCTGCATCTTTTACAGGCGAGGATGTATTGGAGCTACAGTGCCATGGGGGTCCCCAACTTCTTGAGTTGGTAATGAGGCGCTGCCTAGAGCTTGGAGGGAGTGATGGTCTCGTCATTGCGGAGCCAGGAGAGTTCACTCTTCGCGCTTATCTGAATGACAAAATCGACTTAGCTCAAGCCGAAGCCATTGCGGATTTAATTGATGCTCAAAGCGAGGCTGCTGTTAGGGGTGCCGCTAGATCATTACAGGGCGCATTCTCTGATGACATTAATAGCTTGATTGAAGAGATCACCCAACTCAGAATATTGGTGGAGTCAACCTTGGACTTTCCAGAGGAGGAAATTGAGTTTCTAGAAAATGCGCAAGCTCGCGAACGTCTAAAAAAGGTTAGTGTTAGGTTGCAACTCCTCCGCGAAGGCGCAAAACAAGGGAAGATTTTGCGTGATGGTATTCAGCTGGTTTTGGTGGGGGCGCCCAATGTTGGAAAGAGTTCGCTATTAAATCGGTTGGCTGGAGAAGATGTTGCTATCGTTACACCGATCGCAGGGACAACCCGCGATCGGGTTAAGGAGAGCATTAGCCTTGACGGGGTGCCGATGCATATTATTGATACAGCCGGCCTGCGTGACACAGATGATGTTGTGGAGGCTAAGGGCATAGAGAGATCTTGGGATGCTATACGTTTGGCCGACTTAGTCATACTTCTCAAAGACTTTAATTTAGAGGGCTCCCCCGAGGCGGTCGAAGAGGGGCTTCTGAAAAACAAAATCTTGTTCGAGCTCCCCCCTAAGTGCGAAGTTCTAGAGGTAATTAATAAATCAGATCTATTGTCGGATGGAGAATGTAATGTGGAAGGCTCCACCCTCTTCATTTCAGCTAAAACCGGCCAAGGCATTGATTTTTTGAAGAAAAAGATTTTAGAAATTGCTGGTTGGGGTGGATCACAGGAGGGTGCCATTATTGCCCGACGACGACATTTAGATTGCCTCGATCGAGCGGCTAAACATATAGAGAAATCACAGCAATTCGCTACAAATGGCAATATTTCACTAGATTTGTTTGCAGAAGAGCTCCGTTTAGCACAAGATCATCTAGGGCAAATTACCGGTAAGTTACTACCCGATGATCTTTTGGGTAAGATTTTTAGCCAATTCTGCATCGGCAAGTAAAAGGTTTTCGCCCATGGCGTATGCCATATAAATATGTCCAAAATGTTAAAATTATTGGATTAAAAATATTTCATTCCAAGGGATCTTATGACCACAACTATTAATGGCCAGGCCAAAGTAAATGCGCCTGATTATGTAAAAAATAATAAATTAATTCAATGGGTTGCAGATATTGCTTCATTAACCAAGCCTGATGCCATTCACTGGTGCGATGGTTCACAGGATGAGTACGACAAACTTTGTGAGTTGCTGGTTACGGCAGGAGTATTTAAACGCCTAAACCCTGCCAAACGTAAAAACTCATTTTTAGCGCTTTCAGACCCAGAAGATGTGGCGCGCGTTGAAGACCGCACTTTTATTTGCTCTGCAAATAAAGAAGATGCTGGCCCAACCAATAACTGGGTAGAACCAAGCGAAATGCGGGCAACTTTGCAACCGTTGTTTGATGGCTGTATGCGCGGTAGGACTTTGTATGTTGTGCCTTTTTCTATGGGCCCAATTGGATCCCCGATTGCGCATATTGGTGTAGAACTATCAGACAGCCCATACGTTGCAATTAATATGCGCTTAATGACTCGTATGGGCAAAGCGGTCATCGACCAGCTTGGGGCCAATGGTGAATTCGTACCTTGTATCCACACAGTTGGCAAGCCGCTTGCTGCCGGCGAAAAAGATGTTGCATGGCCAAATAACAAAAGCAAATATATCGTTCACTACCCAGAGACTCGCGAGATTTGGTCCTTTGGTTCAGGCTATGGTGGTAATGCCTTGTTGGGTAAAAAATGCTTTGCGTTGCGTATTGCCTCGAATATGGGGCGTGATGAGGGTTGGCTGGCAGAGCACATGTTGATCTTGGGTGTGACTTCACCCGAGGGTAAGAAATATCACATTGCCGCAGCGTTCCCATCGGCTTGCGGAAAAACTAATTTTTCCATGATGATCCCCCCAAAAGGTTTTGAGGGTTGGAAAGTAACCACTATTGGTGATGACATTGCTTGGATTAAGCCGCGCAAAGACCCTATTACTGGAAAAACTCGCCTATTTGCAATTAACCCCGAGTCAGGATATTTTGGTGTTGCCCCAGGCACCAATAGCCAAACCAATCAAAACTGTATCGACTCATTAAATCAAGATGTAATCTTTACAAACGTCGGCTTAACGGATGATGGCGACATTTGGTGGGAAGGTTTAACTGAAACGCCACCAGCGCATTTAATTGATTGGCAGGGCAAAGATTGGACTCCAGCGGATGGCGCAGCGGGACGTAAAGCTGCACATCCAAATTCCCGCTTTACAGTTGCCGCTACAAATAATCCAGCGGTTGATCCCAATTGGGACAACCCTGAGGGGGTCGCAATTGATGCATTCTTATTTGGCGGCCGTCGTTCCAATACAGTGCCACTAGTGAGTGAGGCGCGAGATTGGGTTGAAGGTGTTTACATGGCCGCAACGCTAGGCTCCGAGACTACCGCGGCGATTACTGGCCAAGTGGGTGTGGTACGTCGCGATCCATTTGCAATGATTGCTTTTGCTGGCTACAACATGAGTGATTACTTCCAGCATTGGTTGAATGTTGGTGGCAAGCTTGCAGCAGAGGGCGCAGTATTGCCAAAAATCTATTGTGTGAACTGGTTCCGCAAGGATGAAAACGGCAAGTTTGTATGGCCAGGGTTCGGCGAAAACATGCGTGTTCTTTCATGGATTCTTGGTCGTGCTGAAGGTACTGCCAAGGGTATAGAAACCCCGTTTGGTATTTGCCCAGAGCATACTGATATGCATTGGGGCGGACTGGATTACTCTGCTGAGAAATTTGAGAAAGCAATCACCGTTGGTATTGATGATTGGAAAAATGAAATCAAATTGCATTCTGAATTATTTGAGCACCTCGGCGAGCGCTTACCAAAAGAATTACTAGAGACGCGCGCAAAAATTGAGAAACGCTTAAACGCTTAATACCGCATTAACGGTTTTATTCGGCTAAGATCAAACCCATGTCCACACCCCAACACCATGCAATAGTGGTGATTGGGGCGGGTATTGCAGGTGCCACAATTGCAAATGAATTGCTCCAACGCGGGCAATCCGTTTGCATCATTGATGCGGCATCATCTCCAGCGAGCGCTTGTTCAAGCCACGCTTATGCGATCGCTCACCCACATATCGGCAAAGGATCACCTCGTCTTTTGCGACTCACCAAAATTGCTTTTCTATTGGCTGAGGAGCGTTGGAGTAAAGGGTGGCATCAGCATGGCATATTTCAGCCGACTAAAAAAGGTAAAGCATTTGACCGCGATGAGCTTCTGGGGCATTTGCAGGCGCTTGGCCTCAATGATGAAATTGCGAAGCCATTAGATGCAATGGAAGCTAAGGCGCTTTGCGGAATTGAACAAAGCGGCGTTTGGTTACCGCGGGGCGCAACCCTGAGCTTGGCCAAAGCTGCTAAGGAGCTATTGCAAGGTCATGAAAGATTAATGGAGGTCTGGAGCACGCGCATTACTCGCCTAGAGTCATGCGATGGCAGATGGTTTATGTTTGATACCGCTGGGAATCTGGTAGTGAGCGCTGATAAGGTAATTATTGCGGCAGCAATGGAATCCAAAGCCTTAATGGTTAGTATTAATATTCGTCTGCCGCTAAAACCAGTGCGCGGTCAGTTAAGTATTTTTTCAATCGCCAAAAATGATCCTTGGGCCGCTCGTTTGCCTCGGGTGGGCATGTCTGGCGATGGCTATTGTTTGCCTGCACAAGAACTCGCAGATGGTAGCTACCAATGGATTGTGGGATCTAGCTTTGATGAAGGTGAAGATGATCTACGCGCTTCTGATAGTAGTGATAACTTTAATCGTGAACAAGCACAAGGCTTGATCAATTACGGAGAGGGCTGCACCGCCTCATTAAAGCTTAAAAATAGTTTTGTTGGAGTGCGTTGTGTGGCGGGCGATCGTCTACCCATCATTGGCGCACTTACTCAACGCCCAGGAATCTTTCTGGCTACTGCCCTAGGGTCGAGGGGTGTGCTTTGGTCGGCGCTGGCGGCCAAGTTAATTTCGGCTCAGGTGCTTGAGGATGATTTTGCCTTGCTGACACGTTTAGGTTTTGCAGCGGATTTAGTGGCCGCACTAGCTCCGGCGCGCTTCTTCGCTGGCGCTTTGGCAGCACCTTCAGCCTTAGGCGCCTTAGCTTCAAACTCAAAGCCTATTTTTCCGTCAGGTCCAAGTGCTAAGTAGGCCTTAAAGCCGCGGCCCGTCCGATTAGATTTGAAGTTTGTTAGAAGATCTGTTTTGCCTTCTTTCAATAGCTTCTGCACTTGTTCCGGAGCAATTTCTTGTTGAAGTACAACCTTGCCAGTTTTGAAGTCGCAGGTTTTGCTTGGACCTGTATTGTTTTCGCATAAATAGCGCATGCCATCTTCATAGACTGCACCAGAGCATTTTGGACAGACACCCAAAGCTTGTCGACCGGTAAAGTCAATCGCTTCAGACTCATCTTCTTGAGAATTACCAAAATCAAATTCGAGCTTAAACCCAGCATTTGGATAATCGGCATCATCCGTCGAGAAGGCCAATATTATCCACCTGCTAATTATGTAACACAAGATGGATTCCGTCTTGGCTTGTGGTATTTCACTCAGCGAAATTTGTTCAAGAAGGGGGAGCTTGCGCCGGAGCGGGAAAAGTTGCTTGAAAGCATTCCCTGGTGGCTTAAAAGTAAAGGGAAATATGCGCATAACAAGCGATGGGGCAGAGCTTTTAGAAAGCTTCAGGTGTATGCCGAGTAAAAAAAATACTATAGTCCGCCGGTAAATTATGTAACAAGTGATGGATTTTGTCTCGGCGCATGGTCTGCGAGCCAGCGAACTTTGTTCAAGAAGGGGAAGCTTGCGCCGGAACGGGAAAAGCTGCTTGAAAGTATCCCCGGGTGGCAATGGAGAATGGAAAATTTATCGTGGCAAAAGAAATGGGTGGGTAAACTTTCTTATTTGAAGGCATACGTGAAGCG
>CAIOIX010000357.1 GCA_903858445.1 uncultured beta proteobacterium | reverse complement strand
AATATCCTCTTGTACAAGAGTTATTTGAACACAAAATTAACGAGGGGGTTTTCTAAAGCACTGATTTATCTACTTAAATTTGTCCACAACTTCTTTGAGAAGTCAACTTCAAAAGAGTAGATTTATTCGACTGTAACGCTTGAGTTCTGAAAGGGGGTCACTGCTTTGCTCCATCGAGGATCTTTTTTTTTGATCCTGACGCCAGCTTCTCTCCCCCCCTTAACCAATGCGTATCCTTTTGACTTATGTTTAGGGTCTTTATAACGGATTCCATCCTTAACAATAGGCAAATGGAAATAAACCGTCAATTGATGCTCATTTACCTCGGGTAGATACCTTTTGCGTAATACTCTATGTTCAGTCTATTCCGCTTTAACAGTGCGCTTCCTATTGCCTCAAAGTGCTCTACCGAGCTTTTCCTAGCAGACATACCAAATACTTTTAAGCGTTTACGTAACTCTTTAGTCGTTGTTTCGCTCCTACCTAGAATTCCGTCAATAATGTTTTGAAGTGGCTCTAAATGTGGACCGAGCAACCCTCCTTGATCCAAGCCCGCCAAAAGTGATTGAGTAATAACTAATGCCGTTGCCTCCTCCTCCGAAAACCATAAGCCAGGAAGCTCGATCTTTTCACCTGCCGTACTTGTGGATTCGAACTTATAACCGCCATCCATACGGTCATAAACAATGTTCGCATTCATTCGACTACGTAAATATTCCAAATCCCTCTTAAACGTAGCTTTTGAGATCTCCAGCTCTTCTAGGAAATCATTCAGGGGTACGCATTGACGTGCTTGTATTAAATATTTAATTCGGTGAAGCCGTTCCATATCACCCATTTAAGTCTCCTATTTCACAATCAAATGGTATTTCTTAGGTGGCTCACAATATGAGCCTGTTGAAGCTCAATATTAACTTATCAACAAAATAGGAGGGCTTATGAAGGTGGGCATTTGTTTATTACTCTTTTCATCCACTATCTTTGCGCAAGCTTTATACGGTCCACAAGGTCAGTATTTGGGTTATTCGCAAACAAGTCCAAGCGGAGTTACTAATGTGTATACAACGTCTGGTCAAAATGTTCAGTCGTACCAAACAGACAATGGGCAAACTAATTTTTATAGCCCGCAAAGTCAATACCAAGGCACCTCAACTACGCCGATTTATTCTCAACCGAATACGACGATCAATACCCCAAGACAAGCTCCACAAGCACCTAGTGTCAAAGGTTGGTAACCATCAGGAGTAAAAATGAAATACTTAATCGCATTACTTGTTTTAGTTCAAATTGGATTATTTGCTCGAAGCAGTCAAGCACAAGTCACTAGCTGGGAAAACAGTCCCTTGAATTATCAAAATAGCCTCCTGAACTATCAAAACAGTCCTCTGAATTATCAGAACAGCCCTTTA
Organism: uncultured beta proteobacterium; assembly: GCA_903858445.1. Classification (GTDB taxonomy): domain Bacteria; phylum Pseudomonadota; class Gammaproteobacteria; order Burkholderiales; family Burkholderiaceae; genus Polynucleobacter. The sequence continues at coordinate 839 of CAIOIX010000357.1, read as the reverse complement.
AATTATCAGAACAGCCCCTTGAATTACAACTCTACAAATGGGGTTTATGACAATAAAGGCAATCGAATTGGATACCAAACACAATCTCCATCTGGGGTTACAAACGTCTTTGACAACAATGGCAATCGAATTGGATACTCGCCGAGCAAAAGAAACCAGTAGTGATCGCACTCCGCTAGAAATCTATAACAACTAACTTCTTAATATTAATTTTAGGGGGCGCCAATAATCTAGCGTCTCTAATCTTGCGTTTCTTGTAAATTGAAAACACGCTTTCGGCGCCCAAACTAAAACCTCTCGGGGATTGATAGCCCTTTGAGATTAACAAATTCGCTATATCTTTGAACGTCAACTGATCAATATCTCGCAAACGAATAATGGAGTCTGATAGCTTAATTTGATAGGCAGAATATGCGCCAACCATTAGCGACTTAGTTTGTAGCTGAACCTCAAAACGGACTGTAACGCTTGAATTACAGCTACCCCCTTTGAAAATTACTCCACCGTAACGCTCTTAGCCAAGTTTCTTGGCTTGTCTACATCAGTTCCCCTAGCGCAGGCTGTGTGATAGGCCAACAATTGCAGTGGCACCACGTGCAAGATTGGAGAAAGATTGCCGTAGTGCTCTGGCAAACGAATCACGTTGATGCCTTCGCTGCTGACGATCTCCGTATCTTGATCGGCAAAGACGTATAACTTTCCGCCGCGCGCCTTCACTTCTTGCATATTGGATTTAAGTTTTTCCAATAAGACGTCATTGGGGGCAACAGTCACTACAGGCATTTGCTCTGTCACCAATGCGAGTGGGCCATGCTTCAACTCTCCAGCAGGATAAGCTT
>CAIOIX010000356.1 GCA_903858445.1 uncultured beta proteobacterium | reverse complement strand
TCAAAAGAGGCGTCAGTTACATGTTTAATGCCGGCACTCATGAAAATTCCTTATTTAAGCTTATTTAGTTATTGCAACACAACGCTTATATTAGCAATAAGCCAAACATTCTGCCTAAATATAAAACATAAGCCCATAAACTGCACTTAATGCCTCGCCCATTCCCCACTATTTCTCAGCAAAAAGAGCCGCAATCATGGCTGATTACGCCTGATGCCGGCGCGCTTGAGCACTTGGCTAGAGGGATTTGGAGTTGTGCAGTGCAAACAAATCAACGCCCATTGGTGGTGCTTAGTACTGCTGGTCCTTTGATTGGGGTAAGGGCAGCGCTGGAACAATATCGGCCAGACCCAAGCGTCCTAAATCCAAAGATTGCCTTTTTACCGCAGGTAATGAGCTTTAGCGATTGGCTGGAAGCGGCACCAGGCGCATGGAAGTTTCCTAGGAAACAATCAGATTTAGAGCGTTGGTTATCGGTCTATACCAACCTGCGTAAACATAAAGTGCTGCAAGGTTGGTTTAATGCAGAGAGTGAAGCAGGGGCTTGGGGATTGGCACAAGCGGTGATCGATGCATGCGATGCATTATCAGAAGCAGTTATCCCGCAATTACAAAGTGAACTCAATACGTTGTTACAAAGCCATGCGCTTGATGCAGATACATGGCTGAAAAAAGTAGAGCTGGTTTTGGATCAAGCAATCGCCAAAGCCTATGTAGGCCTCTCACGCAATGTAGTTGATCAAGAGTCTGCTGTTTTATTAACATTCTGGCGCTACCTCAGCAATATCGGTGACCCAGTGATTCGCAAGCATTTGGCGATGGCAGCGCATTTTCAACTGGCCAAAGTCAATGCAGAAAAAGATTCGGTGAACGTGCGACCGTTTATTTGGGTGGAGACGGCCGATCCAAAACCTATTGATCAAGAACTGATTGGTAAATATTTATGCGAGTACGCACTTTTTACCCCAGTACTCCAGGTAGGTTTGAACTGGCAATCAGTAGCCTTATGGTCTGAAGCTCTGAGCGGTCAAGATGCGGAAGGACGCATACCGCCAGCGAATCTACAAGAAGAGTCTCAGTTAGAGCGTAATATCAACGCGCATAGTCATAAGGGGTGGCGCCTGCTGGCAGCGAGACGTTTTGAGGAATTGGCTTGGGCTGCAACAAAATCCATTGAGCGTCACCTTATTGATGGTAAGAAAAATATTGCACTAGTAGCGCAAGATCGATTGGCTGCCAGAAGGGCGCGGGCATTGCTAAGCCGCCTAGGCGATTCATTACGTATTCGGGATGAGACTGGTTGGAAGCTATCGACTACTCGAGCTGCAGCGGCATTAAATAGTTGGCTAGAACTTATACGTGCGCCGCAAGAAGGACCGAGCTCGAGTACTTTATTAGAGTTTTTGCAAAATCCATATTTTGATCTGGCGCATAGCCTGAACATTTCGTCACAAGTCTGTATTGGCTTGATTGCACGGCTGGAGGATATTCTGATTAGCAGTCAGGCGAAGTCGGGCTGGGAAACTTTTCGCATAGCCATAGAGCGAGCCAATAGTTATGCGGCAACGCATGGTGGATCACCTAACGAGCAACTACTTGAGCTGATTGGATTTGTGCAAAGTCGTCATCTTGCTTGGCAGAAACTTACCTTACATTGCTCTAATGCTTTTATCCTTTTGCAGATTAATCTCCAGGAAACTGGTATGGCACAGCGTCTGGAACAAGACTCTGCTGGCAAGCAATTGCTTGAGGTAATTCAGAGTTTTGATCTCAGCGCTAGCGTGTATAAGCAAGTGAAGATGCGCTTGCCAGAATGGCTCAGCCTCATTAAAACCGTTATTGAATCTGCCTCATATGAAGAAACTGGTACAGAAGCTTCGGCCACCCTCAGTATCTTGCCGCTGAGCTCAACACGATTACGTGACTTTGATGCAGTAGTGTTAGTAGGTTGTGATGAACAGCAGCTTCCTGCTTTCTCTGAGCCACCATTATTTTTTTCCGATACCCTCAATCGCCATCTCAAATCCTCGACCATCGCTGCGCAATTTATTCAACAGGCTAGAGATCTTTCGCAGTTATTAGTGTCGTGCAAAAACGTCGATTTACTTTGGCAGAGTAAAAGTAAGAGTGGTGAACCACTGAGAGCATCGGCTTGGATACAGCGTTTGCAAGCAAAGCTCCCAGAGTGGACTACGCTTGACGCCAAGCCAGATATTTATGAGGATCAATCCGAGCCAATCCAAATGGCCGTTAGCGCGCCTCATCCAGATTTAGCTATTCCGGTGAAGGTTTCACCGAGTGAATATAAGGCTTTGCGTGATTGTCCTTATCGCTATTACGTCAGAAGCTTATTGGGTTTGCATAAGGCTAAAGGCTTCGAGGAGGGTTTTGATGCCTCTCTGGCGGGGCAGACTTTGCATGCGTTGCTCAAAAACTTTTTTCAGGCGCTGAAGACAGAGGAAGCCAAACCCCACTCATCTATACATGAGGGTGATGATGCTCGTCGGCTGTGGATGCAATCTCAGTTAATCAAATATTCAGAAAAAGAGTTTGAACGATTGATTGCAGGTGATGCCAGAGTCTTAGGTGCCTTGCGGGATTGGCAAAAACAAATCCCTACTTTTATTGATTGGCAGTTAAAACGAGAGGCCGAGGGTTGGCGTTATAACGATGCTGAGTTGGATGTAGGTTTCATATTGACCTTGACTGATCGTGATGGCGTGCAAAGAGACGTTCAGATTGCTGGTCGCGCGGATCGATTTGATATCCATGTATCTAACAAGACTGCTGCTGCAGTACTTGATTACAAGAATCAAAAAATCAAAAAGATTATTGATCGCGCCGAAAATATTTTAGATGATCCGCAGCTGCTGATTTATGCGCGTGGCGTAAATGAAAATGCCAGCGCCGCGCATCTTACAGGAAGGACAATAGACCAGGCTGAGTGGGTAACGCTTAAAGCGGATATTGATAAGGCGCAAGAGAAGATCGTGAGGGCACATGCCGTAGAAGATATGCCAAGCAAGATGACCCAATTTTCTGAGCAGATTGTCCAAGATTTAAATGGCTTGTGGGAGCGCAAACCTATGCGGGCTTTTGCGCCCGATAGCGTCTGCCAGTACTGCGAAGCAAGAGGCATTTGCAGAAAGGGGATGTGGTGAGCGAAGAGTTTAATTACGCCGTAGCCTGCAATCCCCGAAACTCGGTAATCGTTTCTGCCTGCGCAGGTAGTGGCAAGACTTGGCTCTTGGTGGCTCGTATGCTCAGGCTATTGCTTGCAGGAGCAAAACCTCAAGAAATTCTTGCGCTTACTTTTACGCGCAAAGCCGCTCAAGAGATGCGAGATCGCCTGTATGGATTGCTTGAAGGGTTTTCTAAGAGCGATGATGCGACGATCATCCATGAATTAATGATGAGGGGATTGGATGAGGCAGAGGCCACCCAATATCTTCCTGAGGCTAAAGCCCTATACCTTAAGGTCTTGGCAAGCCCGCAGGCAATTGTGATTGATACCTTCCATGGTTGGTTTGGGCGCTTGCTCGGCGCAGCGCCTGTCTCTGCTGATGTCCAGCCAGGCTTTAGCTTGCGCGAGGATGCTAAGCGCCTGCAAGATGAGTGCATGGCAGACTGGTGGGGGGATTTGCCGCAGAATTTAAAGGATTACTACGACACTTTATTGGCTGAATTTGGTGCGAGTGAGACGCAAAAATTCTTAATGGGTAATTACAGCCTTTTTAAGCAAAGGGGTGCATGGACATTCTTCTTGCATGCTTGCAAGGCTACAGGTATCACTCCGATAGCGCGGCTAACTCAAAATCTGCCTAGCCTAGGTAGGCCTAATCCGCTAGAACACTTTTGGCAGCAGCCCCAAACCAAGATCAATCTGGAAAAAATCTATAGATGCTTCAGTAATGGCACCCCAAGTCAAAAGACTCAGGCGCCTTACATAGAGTATGTGATTGAACACCATCGTATGGGTGGATCTGTGATGGATATCGCAGATCAATGGCAGGGCTATTTCCTAACGCAAAAGCGGACGCCATTAGCTGATATTGCCAAGACTTCCAAGCCAATGCTTGACTACATCACCAAAACAGGTGGCGATCCCATAGAAATTACCTCCATTCGCAATCAATGGGTGGAAGCTTATGAAGCATTATTTGCTTGGCAAGCCGAACGGCTTATTCATGACCTCAATGAAGCCTGGTTTGCAATGAGTGAGGCGATGCTCAGTCATATGGAAAAAACCAAAGAGTCCATGCGTGTGCGGGACTTTGATGATTTGGAAATTGGGGTTAGTCAACTTATGGCGGAGGCTACAAATGCCTCCTACCTGCAAGCACGCTTAGATGCAAAGTACAGTCATATTTTGATTGATGAGTTTCAGGATACCAATCCCTTGCAGTGGCAAATATTACGTGCTTGGTTAGAGGGTTACGGCGAGGATGGATCTAAGCCGAGCGTCTTTATTGTGGGTGATCCGAAGCAATCGATTTATCGTTTCCGCCGTGCTGATCCAAGATTGTTTGCAAGTGCTAGAGAATTTTTGGTCGCGAATCTGGGCGCTAAATCTTTATTTCAAAACAAGACGCGCAGAAATGCGCCTGCGATTAATGAGGCTGTGAACCAAGTCTTTTTAGCTGGATCGTTACCAGCAGGCTATCAATATGCCAAGCAAACAACCGCTTGGAAAGCCCCTCTGGAGAACATGGGAAATCATGAGTATGCGGCGCAGGGAGAGGTGCAGTTGTTGCCATTAATCGAGCGTCTAGAAGAAGAGCCACTAGAACGCGCTGGTACAGCTTTGGATAATGCGATTCAGGATGCCACTCAAACCACCAGCGTTCAACAACGTTATGCTGAAGGCAAGCAAATTAGTAAACTGATTCATTACATCATGGCAACGCGCCAAGTGGTAGATGCAAAGAATGGTAAAGGGTACTGGAGGGCGGCGCGGGGCAGTGATTTCATCTTACTAGTTAAGCGTCGGCTGTATCTACCTCAGTTTGAGAAGGCTTTGCGTGAAGCAGGTCTGGCATATGACAGTTCGCGTTTAGGTGGCCTTTTAAATACGCTAGAGGTTGATGATCTGATTGCATTGCTTACTGTCCTGGTATCGCCAAGACATGACTTGCCTTTAGCTCAAGTACTCAGAAGTCCTATTTTTAGTTTTACTGAAGAGCAAATGCAATTACTCAGCATGAGTATGGGCGAGGGCTACACATCCTGGTGGGATGCATTGCAGGCTCACTACGATCCAGCAATACAAAAAGCAGCGCGGTATTTAGAGCACTGGCGCAGTCTGGGTGAAGCCTTACCCGTACATGACTTGCTCGATCTGATTTATCAAGAAAGTGATTTAAGGATTAAATATGCCATAGCCGCACAAAACCTAGCGCGCGCGCAGGTGTTAGCCAATCTAGATGCATTCTTAGAGCTTGCATTAAATCAAGACGGCGGTCGTTACCCAAGCTTGAGTCGCTTCATCGATGAGATTAATGCCATGCGCCGTGGTGATGATGATGAAACCCCGGATGAAGGTGATGCTGAGGCAGAGATGCAGGCTGACGAAGATCTTGGTGAGGTCGAGGTTGATAGCGAGATGTCAGAAGAGGATCAGCACAAGCGTGTCCGCCTGATGACGATTCATGGCGCCAAAGGATTGGAAGCGCCTTTTGTGATTATGCTAGATGCTAACAATACAGAGTGGCGAGCACCGCATCGTGGCGTTCTGCTGGATTGGTCGCCCGATCACTCTAGTCCGACTCATCTCTCGCTGTATACCTCTAAGTCATTAACAGGTGAGCGTAGCGCCATCTTTAAGGCGGAAGGCGAAGTGAGTCAAAATGAAAACTGGAACTTGCTCTATGTCGCGATGACTAGAGCAAAGCAGGGTTTATGGTTAAGTGGTGTAGAAGGAACAGGCAAAACCGGTATTAACGAGCGCTCCTGGTATGGCAGGGCATTGTCTGCCGGTATGACTACCTTAGATTTAGATCTTCTAAATATGAAGAACATTAATCCCCAGTCAGATGAAACCAAGCTACAGTTGGGCAGTGTGCCATTCAAAATGGATCACTTTGTCATTGCCTGGGATCAGGCCAAACAAAGTCATCAATCGCAAATTGACTGCATTGAGAGCGGTAACAAATCAATCAAACAAGCAGAAAAAATCAAGGCGCAAACAATAGAGCAGGCTAATGCGCTCGACCCAGAGATTCTGGAGGAGGGCGTGCACTTTCATAAGCTTTTGGAGTTTTTGACTATGCACTCAGGCGGCTCATCACAAGTGATCCCCATTCCAAGCGAACAAGAAGTCATGAACTGGCTTGGAATTGATGAGGCGATGGCTCGTAAACTCCTGACTCATGTGCAAGCTGTTATGAATTCAGTGGAGCTCAGGCCCTATTTGAGTTCAGGAGAGTGGGTGCAGGCTTGGAATGAGCTCGATATTGCCAATGCACAAGGCAAGAGTTTCCGGCTTGATCGTTTGGTGGAGTTTGACGATCACTTGGCTATTCTGGATTACAAGCTGACTATTCCAGAAGTGGGCAGTGAAAAGCACGACAAATACCGCAAGCAATTACAAAGCTATCAAGCTGAACTTAAACGCATTCGGCCAGATAAGGGAAATAAGGCTTACTTGATTTCAGCAAGCGGAAAAATCGAGCAAATCGGCTAAGTTGGCAAACTCCTGGTCTGAGCCCTTGAATTTCCATCCTCAGACCTCATATACAGGGCTAGAAGCAAAAATCCTCAAACTGGGGATAATCACTAACAGCAAGCGATTACCGCCGTTAAAAAGTCATTAAGAAGTCACTAAGGAGTCATGATGAAGATGCAACGCTTATCTAATATATTTGTTGGTTTATTGGCTGCCAGCGTAGTGCTGTGTAGCAGCTTGGCCTTGGCTGAACCAACCCTGCCCCAGGTGTACCAAACGATTGAATCAGGGCAGTTGGCTAAAGCCGATGCCATGATGAAGGAAGTATTGCAAAACCATCCAAATAGCGCTAAAGCACATTACCTAGCTTCTGAGCTTTACCTTAAAGAAGGCAAGTTAGATGCAGCAAGAAATGCTTTTTCTCAAGCAGAAAACTTAGCACCAGGCTTGCCGTTTGCGCAACCTGATTCGGTACAGAGATTACAAACACAATTGCGCTCAGGTGCTGTATCGGCCACCAATAGCCCAAGCAATGCTGGTGCTGACTCTATTTTTACCAGCCCCATTTTTTGGATCCTCATTGTGATCTTGGTGGGCGGCATTGTGTTCTTTATGAAAAAGCGTCCGCAGCCAGTTCAGGTCTACAACGCGCCTAGCGCTGGCTATCCAGGAGCGCCCAGCAGTCCTGCTGGATATCCTAGCGGACCTGGTTACCCACCAGTAGCACCAGGCGGAATGGGCGGCGGTTTAATGGGTAGCTTGGCTACTGGCGCAGCGCTTGGTGCGGGCATGGTTGCCGGTCAAGCATTGGCCAGTCATTTAATGGGTGGCAATAATCAATCCAATCCTGGTAATCCCAGCAGTGGCTTTAACCAAGTAGGCGGACCAGCTCCTGATGCGGCTAACTTTGGCGTTAACGACGCAAGCTCATGGGATGATGGCGGCTCAAGCTCATGGGATGACACCAGCGGCGGCGGCGATTTCATGAGCGATGTGTAAAACTTCTCAAAAACCTAAAAAAACCAATCAATCAATTAGGCAATCAATTCAACACAGACTAGAAAGAAGTAACTAACCATGGCAATTTCAATGTACCAAGCATCTATTCCCCAATTTAAGAAGATGCTTACCAATCTTTCTGCAATTCTTAAAAAGGGTGAAGAGTACGCAACTGCCAAAAAGGTGGATGGCAATGTGCTGACAGGAGAACGTTTATTTCCTGATATGTTCCCGCTCTCTAGACAGGTATTGATTGCTTGCGATCAAGTAAAGAATGGTATGGGTCGATTGGCTAGCGTTGAGCCACCAAAGTTTGAGGATAAGGAAACTACTTTTGCTGAGCTGCAGGAGCGTATCGCTAAAACTATTGTCTTTATCGATGGTATTAAGCCAGAGCAAGTGGATGGTACCGAGGCTAAAGAGATTAAATTCTCGATTAAAGAGTGGAATTTTGAGTTTGTAGGCGATCAATACCTATTCACATGGATTATCCCGAACTTCTATTTCCATATCACCACCACATACAATATCTTGCGCAGTAACGGCGTTGAAGTGGGTAAGACAGACTTTCTGGGCGGCTAAACCCAGCGGTTAATTTAGTAAACTACCCCCATGGAATACCTAAACGCTATTACGGAGGTTGTGCATCCTTGGTTCTATCGAGCGAGCATTTACTTGTCCAATGCCTTCTTGGATGATCCAGCAATCCTAGCCTTTGCTTTTTGCTAATAAATAAACCACGAGGGTGGTTTATTTATTAGGCGCCAAAAGAAAGCTGAAAGAAGACTAAAGGTATTGCGTCTTACTTAATCATTCCTGCATTTTTAGCATCATCCATTGCTTGAGGGGTCTTCTCTTTCATGAACGCTGGAATCTTTGCTAGCGGAATATCCACAATCACAAATCCTGAATCTTCCAATTTCTTTTTAGTTTCAGGATCTGAGTTCAGTACACCAAAGTAGTCCGATAATTTTTGCTGAAGCACCAGTGGAGTAGCTTTAGGTACGGCAACACCACGGTAAGCACCATCGACCCAATTCAGACCAAGCTCTTTAAAGGTCGGCACATCTGGTAGTGCAGGGTTGCGCTTCTCAGTAGCAATGGCTAAAGTGCGCACTTTCCCTTTTTGCTGAATGGCTAATGGTAAGTAGCCCATGGCGCCATCAACGTGCATACCAATTAATGCGGTAATTAAATCACCTGTACCTTTAAAAGGTACATAAGTAATTTTCACGCCCGCCAATTTATTCAAGCGCTCGACAGCCATGTGGTTGGCTGAGTATTGTGAGGAGCCCGCTAAAGTCAACTTGCCCGGATCTTTCTTTGCCGCTGCAATAAATTCTTGATACGTTTTGTAGGGGCTATCGGCAGATACCATTAGGGCGTCTGGTGTGAAGTGATAGTAGTAGATCGCATTGATATCATCGGTCTTGTACTGAATACCTTCTTGTAGTGGCTGCAAAATAATGTGTGGAATATTGACGCCCACCACCGTCGTGCCATCAGCAGGGTAAGTATTGAGGGCGCTCCAAGCGAGGGCGCCGCCAGCACCGGCACGATTGATCACCATCATCTGCTGCTTATATTTTTTAACCGAAAGATCTGATTGATAGCGCGCCACTAAGTCAGATTCACCGGCAGCGGGGAAGGGGATGATGTACTGAATGGTTTTATCTGGAAGCGGTTGCGCGCTCACTCCTGAAAGTACGCTAAGCGACGCAAAAATAAACATAAGCGCAATGCTCATCAGTTTTAGCCGTTTCATTTGGATATCTCCTCGATAACCGCATTGGTAACATCACTCATCATGGCGGTGCCCCCTAAATCACGGGTATGTAATTTTGGATTAGCGGTAACCTTTTCAATCGCACCCATTAACTTAGCTGCTAGGGTTTTTTCACCCAAGAAGTCGAGCATCATGACGGCTGACCAGAAAGTACCAATTGGGTTGGCAAGGCCTTTACCCATAATGTCAAAAGCAGAACCATGAATGGGTTCAAACATGGATGGATAGCGACGCTCTGGATCAATATTGCCGGTTGGTGCAATACCTAGGCTACCAGCTAATGCGGCGGCTAAATCGCTCAGTACATCTGCATGTAGATTGGTGGCAACAATAGTATCTAAAGACTCAGGGCGATTGACCATGCGCGCAGTTGCAGCGTCGACCAATTCTTTATCCCAGGTGACATCCGGAAACTCCTGAGCCACTTGGACGGCAATTTCATCCCACATCACCATCGCATGACGCTGGGCATTGGATTTAGTGATGACTGTGAGGTGTTTTCGAGGGCGGGACTGTGCCAACTTAAAAGCATAGCGCTGCACACGTTCAACCCCAACGCGCGTTAGGATGCTCATATCAGAAGCAACTTCAATCGGGTGGCCTTGATGGGCTCTACCACCTAAGCCAGAGTACTCACCTTCGGAGTTCTCACGCACGATCACCCAATCGAGTTGCTCGGGTTTGCAATGACGCAAAGGAGTTTCAATACCAGGGAGAATGCGGGTGGGGCGCACATTGGCATACTGGTCAAAACCTTGACAGATTTTCAGGCGCAAACCCCACAGCGTAATGTGATCCGGAATTTTTGGGTCACCAGCCGAACCAAATAAAATGGCATCTTTGGAGCGCAAAGGCTCAAGGCCATCCTCAGGCATCATCATGCCGTGTTTACGGTAGTAGTCGCCACCCCAATCAAAGTGCTCAAACTCAAAAGCAATTTCTGGATGTTTTTTGCTTAAGGCATTGAGCACCTTTTCGCATTCGGGAATCACTTCTTTGCCAATTCCGTCGCCTGGAATTGAGGCTATCTTGAACGTCTTCATTTGTCTCCTGCTATTTCTTTTTTATATGGGAACTGCTTAACTTATTATGTGACC
>CAIOIX010000355.1 GCA_903858445.1 uncultured beta proteobacterium | reverse complement strand
TAAAGCCAAAACCTTTTGCATCATTGAACCACTTAACAATTCCGGTCGCCATGCGAACTCCATTACATAAACTTAAAACAACCGTGATGAGGGTGAATACTTTTTAATCAGTCTCGCTCTACAACACGCCTAAATAGGACCTTAAATAAAGCCTACCCCCCAATTGTTTGCCCTTTATGCCTGAGTGTCAAGGGATTCTATAAAAGAATTGGTTTAAAAGCCTAATTTAAACAAAAGCCGCTGTTTAATTGGGGTTTAAAGCGGATTAATACTGCGCCACCCTCAATTACAGGGCGAAAAATTGACCTATTTCAAGATTTAACTCTTTGGCCAATTCGGCACCAGTTACCTTTCCAGCAACACTTTTAGCCTTAAGAACCTCAATTTGCCCACCATGACAAGATACAAAGAGGGAATCAAGCGTAATCTGCGTAATCTCGCCGGGCTTGCCCTTCACTGCGCCATAAGTTTCAGCAATATGTTTGTGGCAATCGTAAATCTGGACCTTTTTCTCACCAAATTTAGTCCATGCTCCAGGAGCTGGGTTACAGGCGCGAATCAGGTTATAGGTTTGGGAAATGTGACTCGCCCAATGAATCTGCGCAGCATTTACATCAAACCAACCTTCGTAGTTAGCCAGTGATTCATCTTGTACTACCTCGGTATGCTTCCCAGAGATGACGAGATCTGCGGCCTCAAGCAAAGCTTTGATACCAACCGGGAAAAGATGATTGAAGTAAATAGTTCCGAGAGTGTCATCGGGCCCAATGGCGACTTCTTTTTGCAAAATTACCGCACCCTCATCCAATCCATCGGTCGGGCGAAAAATAGTTAAACCCGTCTTGTCCTCACCTAAGGCAATTGCCCAGTTAATGGCGCTGGGACCACGATATTTCGGCAAGAGGGATGGGTGATATTGAATAGTTCCGTGACGAGGAATTTTTGCCAATTCTTGAGGCACAAACTGTAATACGTAAGCCATCACGCAAATATCAGCCCCGCTATCAATCATGGCTTGAGCCGCCTCAGGACTTTTTAGAGAAGCAAATTGCAAAGGGCTTAAACCCCTTGCAATCGCAGCCTCCTTCAACACTTCAGGTTTAGCTGACTTAGGATTATCAGGAGGGCAAAAAACGGCAACCACTTCATCGCCACGATCCAAGAAGGCCTCTAAAGCCGCCTTACCAAAATCAGCACTACCAATCAACGCAACCCGCATCTTAAATAACCTTGTCGTGGCGTAAGGCAATCAACTCATCAGTGGAATAACCTAGTTCACTGAGAATCTCATCAGTATGCTCACCTAACAATGGTGAACGGGTAACCTCAGTTGAGCTGTCAGACATTTTGATTGGGTTACCTACCGTCAAATACTTACCACGTATAGGATGATCGACTTCAACTACGGTTCCAGTATCACGTAGTGACTGCTCTTCCGAGATTTCTTTCATCGACAGAATTGGTCCGCAAGGAACATCGTATTTATTTAAAACATCCATCACTTCAAATTTTGTCAAAGTAGATGTCCACTTCTCAATTTCGGCAAAGATTTCCATGAGACGTGGCAAACGCGCCATTGCAGATGCATAGTTGTGATCTGTAATCCAATCCTCGCGACCAATCACCTTGCAGATTGCTTCCCACACGGGGGCTTGAACAACTATATAAATATAGGAATTAGGATCGGTTTCCCAACCCTTACACTTCAGAATCCAACCAGGCTGACCGCCACCAGAGGCATTACCAGCACGGGGTACAGCGTCACCAAACTTACCATTTGGATACTGGGGATACTCTTGCATCGTGCCATTGCGATCCAAACGCTGTTGATCGCGTAACTTCACGCGGCACAAATTCAAAACAGCATCTTGCATTGCAGTCAAAACTTTTTGACCACGACCAGAATGCGTACGTTGATACAGCGCTGTCACGATACCTAGCGCCAAATGTAAACCAGTGCCGCTATCACCAATCTGGGCACCCGTCACCATTGGAGGGCCATCATCAAAACCGGTTGTTGAAGCTGCACCGCCAGCACACTGCGCAACGTTTTCATAAACCTTGCAGTCCTCATATGGACCAGGACCAAAACCTTTTACGGATGCCATAATCATCATGGGATTTAATTCTTGAATGCGCTCCCACGAAAAACCCATACGATCTAATGCGCCCGGAGCAAAGTTCTCAACGAGCACGTCGCACTCTTTAATCAGGCGCTCCAGAATTTCCTTACCCTTCTGGGTTTTGGTATTCACGGTGATTGAACGCTTGTTGTGATTCAGCATCGTGAAGTACAAACTGTCAGCATCAGGAATGTCGCGCAACTGACCGCGAGTAGCATCACCCTCACCTGATTTTTCTACTTTAATAACATCAGCGCCAAACCAAGCCAACAACTGAGTGCAAGTTGGCCCGGATTGAACATGCGTAAAGTCGAGGATTTTGACCCCCTCTAGTGCTTTTGCCATGGTTTAAGTCCTAATAAAATTGAATTTTGAATTAGTTCAAGTTTACCAGCGGGTGATTCTGGCAAATAATAGATGCCCAATTTTTGGGCATCTATGCTTCTAGGGCCTTGTATTTACCATAAAGGACTAAGGCTGAGGGTTTTCAAGGTCTGCCAGGCGCTTCTTGAGGGTGCGCTCTTCGGCAAATCGCTCCGTCTCATCCCGAATGACTGCGGTGACCCCTGTTGCCTTGTGATTCTCATCAAACAACATCCCAACAGTAAAGGCGATTGACAGAGTGTGACCATCCTTATGCCTTGCTGGAACCTTCAATAGAGAAGTGCCATAGCGTGTTGTGCCCGTTGCCATTGAGTTGCTGTAGCCCTCGCTATGTCTTTGACGCTGACGTTCGGGCACGATTAGATCTAAAGTATTGCCAAGTGCCTCATCTTCGGAGTACCCAAAAATCCGCGTAGCAGCAGAATTCCAAAGCACGATCTTTTCTTTGGCATCCGACACAATCACTGCGTCACCGATGCAATCTAACAGTTGATTGAGATTAACGTTTGTTTTCATATGAATAGTCTAAAGAGTTTTACAACATTTCAGGAATAAAAAAGGCGCCCACTAGGGGCGCCTTGAAGCTTGTACAGATTAATGCTTTGTAATTATTAAACTGCTTTAGCGGTATGAAGCTTAGCGATATCATCAGCGCTATAGCCAAGATCAGTCAAAACTTCATCAGTATGCTCACCCAATAATGGTGATGGACCGACTTCAACTGTCAAATCAGAGAACTTGATTGGGCTACCGATTGTCAAATACTTGCCACGTACTTTGTGATCAACCTCAACAATAGAGCCGCTCTTACGTAAGTCTGGTGAGTTTGCCAATTCCTTCATTGACAACACTGGTGCGCAAGGAATATCGAACTTGCGGAGAATGTCCACAGCTTCGTATTTAGTCTTGTCTTTGAGCCACTCTTCAATCGTTGCGAAGATATCAAAAATCTTGTCTTGACGAGCTTCTGCAGTCATATAAGCTGGATCAGTTGCCCATTCT
>CAIOIX010000354.1 GCA_903858445.1 uncultured beta proteobacterium | reverse complement strand
TCGTATGGGTACTTACGAATGGTAGCCGCATGCAGGCCAATGAGCTCATTGGCAATAACAACCCCCGGCTCATCTAGAGTAACCGCATCTAATGCAATCTGAGTACTACCGCATAGAATTTTAAATATTCCAGAATCTCTTGGATTGGGCAGCTCTTCAATGATGAAATACAAGACCCCATGCTGATATACGGGGTCTGAGAATGAATCTATAAAAAATTGCTTGAGTTCAGAAAGAAATGCCTTAACTGACATGATCCATCGCCATTTCAGAAAAGCATCAAGATCATGATGTAAGAATCAATCCTAAATTGGGCGCTCATGGTTTAGGAAATCCCCCCCCATTCCAATCTACTGCATCGCCATTAGGCTGGTAGCCGGGCACTAACTTTTTAAGCATGCCTCTAATCAACTTACCGTCACATGCATCCAGGGCAACATTAAGCTTTTCAAGCTCTTCCTGCAAATCACCCCAAGACAAGAACTCTTCATGCGCCTTCATGATTTTGGGGTGAGCCGTTGGCTGTGGATTATCACCAATGAGGAGCTCTTCGTAGAGCTTTTCTCCTGGACGCAAACCAGTGACGGCAATCTCAATGTCGCCATGAGGGTGGGCTTCATCCTTGACCAAGAGGCCCGATAAATACACCATCTTGACAGCCAAATCATGAATACGCACGGGCTCACCCATGTCTAATACAAAAACATCACCCCCAACAGCCATGGCACTGGCTTGAATCACCAACTGCGCCGCCTCAGGAATGGTCATGAAATAACGCGTCACTTCAGAATGTGTCAGGGTAATGGGTCCGCCTGCCGCAATTTGAGCGCTAAAAAGCGGTGCCACAGACCCTGATGAGCCCAAAACATTACCAAATCGCACCATCGAAAAATTCGTTGAATGATCGTCTTTAATATCTGCCATTGCCTGCAAAACCAGTTCAGCAATGCGCTTGCTGGCACCCATGATATTCGTTGGTCTAACAGCCTTATCAGTACTCACTAAAATAAAATTGCTTACACCACACTCTAAACTCGCTTGGGCGCAGGTGAATGTTCCAAAAACATTATTCCGAATGCCTTCAGCAGGATTTTGTTCCACCAAAGGAACATGTTTATATGCGGCAGCATGAAAGACCGTAGTTGGCTGATGAACTCTAAAGATCTTTCGCAACAAATCGCTATCTCGAACTGAAGCTAAGCAAGCCACCAACTTGATTGGCAAAGCTGGGTGAGGCGGGGAAGCTTGGTTATCACCGCCATTAGCCAAATGATCCCCATTAAGCCCGGTAACAGCCTTCTTTAATTCTTCATAGATCAAATAGAGGGAGTGCTCACTACTATCAATCAGAATTAATGATTTAGGAGAAAATTTGATGATCTGACGACAGAGCTCACTGCCAATGGAGCCACCCGCTCCAGTTACCAATACAACTTGGTTGCGAATATTTTTTTCTAATAACCCAACTTCCGGCGGAACCACCGCTCTTCCAAGCAAGTCATTCATATCCAAGTCATGGAGGTCCGAAATCCGGACTCGACCAGAGGCGATTTCATTCAATCCTGGCAAGGTGCGAACACGTACGCCACATCCATTTAATGAAGCGATAATTTCGCTTCTGCGATTTTGGCTCGCAGAGGGAATAGCCAGGAGCACATCTGTAATATCCAGCCGATGGACAAGATCTTGCAAACCAGTATTGGGATATACAGAAATTCCATTAATCGTACTTCCCTGCAAATGAGGATCATCGTCAACAAAACCTTTGACCAACATTTCTTTATTGCTAGATATGCCCAATGCCAATTGACGGCCTGCTGAGCCGGCGCCATAAATCAGCGCAACAGGTTGAGCTCGGTGAAATGATTTTTGAACACTATTGATGCTGCCCAACCAATAGCGCACAAAGTATCGACTGGTGCCAATTCCGATAAATAAGAGGATGGGCTGAATGATGCCAATTGACCGAGGTACGTCATCCACTCCAAGGAGGGTAAAAGTGCAGAAGAATAAGCCTGTATAAATGATAAAAACACGCGCCATGGAGGCGAGTGCAGCCGAGCCAACATATCTAAAAATAGCCCGGTATAGGCCAAAAGAAATAAAGAGGGGAAATGAAAATCCAATGGCAGCAATGAGAACTATCCACTGCTGGCCTTGAAAATGGCCCCACTGGTCTAATCGAAGCCCAAAGGCAAGCCAAACACTGAATGCGCAAATAAGGACATCACAGTACATTACTATACCCCTCTTAACTGAGCGAGGAAGATTTAATAGTGACTGTTTAGTTGCGTTAATTGGCACGAATTTAATTATAAATTACATAGTCAAATGAAAGGGGATATCTCATATTAGGCTTAATAAACCGGAATTAATCATTAAATTAACCAAAATTTGGGAATCTCCGTCACCACTGAAGAAGGTGAAGCGTTGAATAATAGAGTCGACCCATCAGTTCACGTAGGGCAAACTCAACATCCTTGAGGGCATAAGCACTTGGCATAAAACTCATTGGCGTTAAATCCGAAATATCAGCCTTAAAGTCGACAGGGTAAGTAGTCACAATAAATCCATTCTGAATAAATAAATCTTTAGCCCTTTCCATATGAAATGCCGAGGTAACCAATATAATACTTTTGGGCTTTAGACCTAATTTTTCATCTAACAGTTCTTTTACAGCTATTGCCTCTTCATTGGTGTTTTCAACTGGCTTTGTGACTAAGATTCGACCCTTAGAGATTCCATAAGTTGAAGTCTTTTGCTTTAAAAAAACGCCTTCAGTGATAGGGCTTTTGTCCCAGGGCAATTTCCCGCCAGTAAAAATTAGGTAATGCGCCTTATTTGCAAGCACTAAATCAACTCCCCCAAAGAACCTATCTGGATCAACCCACTCAAATTCAATCCCATGCGTTGTACGCACAGATGTCAGCATACCTCCTAACACAACTATGGCATCGGCTGGTTTGATTTCATTAGCACTAAGATGGACTTGATTGCCCTCGAGATATTTCACTAAAGATGTAGCTACAATCGGTGTGCTGGATAGAATGAGCAAAAGGACGGCCAGATAAATCAAAAAATATTTCTTAAACACCAATCCCAACAATATTAAGGCAATGACAATAGTTGCCGGGGAGAGAAAGAGGGGTAGTATTTTATGAATGTATATCATCTTGAAAACTATAATGGCTCATTTGGCATAAGCCAAAGATAGCCATAGGCACCGCAAAAGATATGCAAACAAGGGAAGTTAACCAAGTCATTGCCAAAATCCCAGACTGGGTCATTCTTACTCAGTGCATGGCTTTTGCAATTCTATATGCGATTTGGGCACTACCTGAAACAATCTTGATTAGGCATGTTTGTCTTATTTTAGGCGCACTATTGGGAGCCTTTGTAATCTATCAATACAGGCATTTATTACTTACTAAGGCAGCCTTATCAGCCTGGTTAATTCTGGCGCTATTTATATGGATGACTTTTCATCTATTCTTCTTAAGCAATGACTACAAATTGCAGCTAATTGAATACACAGGGATTTGGAAGCGTACTGCCATTGGCTTCATATTTGCTCTAGGGCTTGGCCTTGCACTGGGGAATAAAACTCAAAAATCTTATTGGTGGATCATTTTTTGTGGCTTATTAGCGCCATCCCTGATTTATTTAGTAAAGTATTTTTTCACATATTACGGAGTGCCCCATCAGATTACCAGCCCAGATTGGCTACAACTCTCTTACGGATCAGCGCCGTTTTACATCCCAAAAACTTCATATGTAGTTTTCTGCTTACCAGTATTAGCGGTCTCCTTAGGCATGATTCAAAAAAATTTTTTATCAAGCAAATGGCTTTATTTTGATAATTTTATTTATTTCATGGCAATTGCATTAACAATGCTAATTTTTTATTTAGAAAAAATATTAAATGGGGAGGTGTACGGGGTACTTCTTATATTGATAGTTTCCATTTCATTGTTTTCAAGATGGATTTTCGCCTTAAAAAAATTACAAAAGCTAATTGCTTTAATAGTGCTCGCTATTATGTTTATAGCGACAACCCTATATCTAGCAAAAAATTTCGATATTGGTCCTAAGGCAACAAATATATACGCAGATTTGAAGGTAGTTTTGAACCCTGATAAATACAGTCAATGGAAATTATCAGCGGGACCGCTACCTACAAATGAGAATGGCGCTCCTGTAAGCATTAAATATTACTCTAGGCTTAGTTGGGCCTATAATGCAATGGGGTTAATTGCTAAGCATCCTTTAGGCTATGGTCTAATTGAACAGTCGTTTGGACATCTTGCAAAGATTGAGTGGCCAGACTCTATTCTCACACAAAGTCATAGCGGTTGGATTGATTTAACTCTAGGCATTGGCGCCCCTGGAATTATTTTGGTTCTTTTAGCCTTAGGCATTTCTATGAAGTACATTAAAAGCAATAATACCGATTGGGGCACGTCTGGATTTTATTTGCTTTTCGCACCTGCACTTTTATGGCTAACGACTGAAGTCTCTCAAAGAGTATTCTTTGATTTGCTTATTTTCGATATCCTGCTAGTCACAGGCTTACTTTTAAACCGCCCAATTTTAAATAAAAACATCGAAAAATAAAGGGGTTTTTGTTAAAAACTTGGAGTTCTACTATTTACCGGCTTTAGCTAAAACTCGATCAATAGCGTCACATGTTTTTAAGATTTCATCACCCGTTAATGTTGGATGCACCAAAAACATCATGGAAGTCTCTCCCAACTCCTTAGCCACTCCTAATCTAGGTTCTGGACGCCAACCAGTTCCATCAAATGCTTTCTCCAAGTACACCTCAGAACATGAGCCTTGGTAACAAGGCACACCTAGAGCATTAATTTCCTCAACAACTCTATCCCGCGTCCAGCCCTCTGCGAAACGATCTTGATTCACATAGACATAACACTTATAGTGCGCATGTAGAGTCGCCCCTTTATGACTCTCAAATGCAGGAACGCGTATAACAGAATACTTTCTACATGCATCCCAGATTGTCATGGCATTTTTTGTGCGCTGTGCAGTCCAGTCAGGCATACGCTTTAGTTGAATGCGGCCTATAACTCCCTGCATCTCAATCATCCGCCAATTTGTTCCAAATGATTCATGTAACCATCTAAATCCAGGCGGATGTGAGCGATTATAGATTGCATCATAGCTTTTCCCATGATCCTTAAACGTCCACATCTTTGACCACAATTCCGAGTCATTGGTTGTGACCATTCCACCTTCCCCACCAGTGGTCATGATTTTGTCCTGGCAAAAACTCCAGGCACCAATGTGGCCAATACTACCCACGGACCTACCTTTATAACGAGCACCATGTGCTTGAGCGCAATCTTCAATAACTTTTAAGCCATATTTTTTAGCAAGTTCCATGATTGGATCCATATCGCATGGATATCCACCTAGATGAACAGGAATAATGGCTTTTGTTTTTGGCGTAATGACCCGTGCAATAGTTTCGGCAGAAATATTTCCACTGTTTTCATCAATATCAGCAAAAACAGGGACTGCGCCCGCATTAACCACACAAGAGATGCTAGCTATAAACGAACGAGGTGTAACGATTACTTCATCACCAAAGCCAATACCTAAAGCCTTTAGCGCAAGATCAAGCGCTAAAGTTCCATTAGCTAATGCTATTGCATATTTTGCATCAGCCCAAGCAGCAAACTCTTTTTCAAACTCGCGACACTCGGTACCAGTCCAATAGTTAACCTTATTACCTAATAAAACATTATGAACTGCATCAGCCTCTTCTTTGGTGAAGCTGGGCCATGGTGAAAAATGGGTATTAAGCACTAGCTTACCTCTCGTAAAAGCCCTTGAATACTGTTCGCAATTTTTGGCCCGACTAAATCGTATTTTTCAAGCAAATACCTATAGTCACCAGTTTTCCCAAAGGCATCAGGCAAGCCAAGTCTTAGTTGAGGGGGGGTATCTTTAAATTGACATGTATATTCTGCAACTGCACTACCCAAGCCCCCAATTACCGAATGCTCTTCAACAGTAACTAAGAGTTTCGACTTTCCAATAAGTTTATTGATTGCTTCGGTATCAAGAGGTTTTATGGTGTGCATATTTATCACGCCGACAGATATTCCTTGCTCCTCAAGAATCTTTGCAGCCTCCAGCGACTCATAGACCATAGTTCCGCAAGCGATGATATTGACATCGGAACCCTCCTTAAGGACGATCGCCTTGCCAATTTCAAAATCATAGTTTTCGGTATAAACAGGGGGATTATTAACCGCCCCCGTCAATCGTATATACATAGGGCCTTTAAACTCAGCAGCAGCCTCTACTACTTTAAATATTTCTGCACAGTCGGCTGGCGAAACGACCGTCATGTTTGGGATGGCTCTCATCACCGCGGCATCTTCAATTCCATAATGGGAATTACCTAAAAAAGCCATAGAAATACCGCTGCCAATCGCTACGGCCTTAACATTCATTTCCATATACCCCAAATTCATACGAATTTGTTCTGCAGCACGCATCGATATAAATGGTGCAAACGAAGTTACAAAAGTGTTGTACCCCTCCTTTGCCAAGCCGCTTGCTACCCCAATCATATTTTGCTCGGCAATACCAATATTGAGGAACTGATCTGGATAAGTTTTCTTAAAGCGATCCAAGCCAGATGAATTACCAAGATCGGCTGACATAACCATCATTTGTGGATAATTTTCAGCTACAGCAAGGATGGCTTGACCAAATACACCACGAGAACCTAAGCGCGACCACTGCCTTGCATTGCTGGGGGTAATGTCAACCATTTGCTTCTCCAGGATTTGTTGCGACCAAATTCACTTCCGCAATTGCTAAATCAAAATTTGCCCTTGTAAGGCGATTGTGATGCCATTCATTATTGTTCTCCATAAAAGAGACTCCCTTACCTTTGATAGTGTTAGCAACTATCACCCTAGGTTTACCTTCCACTTTTGGTGCCTCAATGGCATTTACTAGTTGATCAATTTTATGGCCATCAATATCATATGCATCCCATCCAAAAGCCCGAAACTTATTCGCAAGGTCCCCCAGATCCATTATTTGGCCAGCCGCCCCATCACTCTGTAGCTTGTTGTAATCAACCATAGCTACAAGATTATCTAAACGCAATTGACCCGCTGACATTACCGCCTCCCAAACTGAACCTTCATTACACTCACCATCACCCAGCAATACATATGTGGTGAAGGGAGCATTTTTCTTCTTGGCGGCCAATGCAATGCCAACCGCCATTGACAGGCCTTGCCCAAGACTCCCATTAGAAGATTCAATGCTCAAATCTAAATTCATTACTGGATGAGCAATTAAGTCGCTCTCATTCGTTTGAAAGGTGTTGTAAACCTCTTCACTAATGACTCCAGCAGCAACAAGGGCAGAAAAATATCCGAGAACACCATGACCCTTGCTTAAGATAAATCTATCGCGCCCCTCCCAACGTGGGTCTTTTTTATCAAAGCGCAAAACACGAGCG
The DNA here is from genome assembly GCA_903858445.1 of uncultured beta proteobacterium. Lineage (GTDB taxonomy): Bacteria > Pseudomonadota > Gammaproteobacteria > Burkholderiales > Burkholderiaceae > Polynucleobacter. Next base: position 21,075 of record CAIOIX010000354.1, on the reverse strand, counting down.
TAAAGGGTTGCCATCATTTCAGTCATTGAAAGACCGCCGCCAAGGTGAGTACTCAAGGTGCAGTTATAGCTAATCTCCAGCATTTTCAGGCGCATAACTTTAGCCATATCAACAATTTCTGGGTAAGTTATTTTTTCCATTTCAAACAATTCCTCCGTCAACTTTTAATATTTGACCAGTTATAAACGTAGATAAATTTGATGCCAAAAATAATGCCATATTTGCAATATCCTGAGGTTCTGCTGCACGCCTGAGTGAGGACGAATTAATCAATTTTTCCCTAGCCATAGGTGTCATTTGATCAAACATATCCGTTCTTGTTACGCCTGGCGCGATCGCATTAACTCGAATACCGCTAGCTCCCAATTCAGTTGCCATACTCTGAGATGCGCGAGCAAAAGCTGCTTTACTTGATCCGTAACCTAGCGTTCCAGGATCTGCAATGCAGGCTGCGGTTGATGAAATATTGATAATACTTCCTGCCTTATGACGCTGCATAAGTCTGGCAATGCCTTGCGTTAAAAGTATCTGCCCAAAAAAGTTTACATCAAAAAGTCGACGCAACTCCTGCATCGTTGTCATTTGGAATAATCCACCGCTCGCAATTCCTGCGTTATTCACCAAAATATCTATTTTGGAATTTGTTGTCATTATTTCCTTGATCGCCGACTTAATCACATGCTCCTCACTTAAGTCCAAATGCACCAACTGAAGATTATGGATTCCATCTGGATTGAGCTTTGCCAGCAAAACTTCTTCCTGGTCTTCTGAAGACCTCGTACACGCAATAACCTTTGCGCCATTTTGCAGAAAAGTGCGAGCAATGGAAAGTCCAATTCCCCTATTTGCCCCAGTCACAATCGCCACTTTATCTTTTAACAACATACCTGCCTTATCAAATCAAACCTCAGGATTGATGGATCTATAAATTCTTCCACGTTCAAAGACCGGTTCTAAAATTTCCCAATCATCATTCTCTAATATATTGCCACTAGGAAAAGGAGGGATTGATCCAGAATTGATACCCTCGAGAACTTTCACATTAGTATAATAAGCCCTGAATAAGTTTGTTATAAAATCTACAAACAATCTAATATTTGCACTCCTACATGCTTCGAGAGCTTTCAGACGATCTATATCCGAAAGCTCTGAGAAATTAACGGCGAACTTATCTAAGCAAACTTGGTTCGTCAAATTCAAAAATTCCCCCATCAACTCTTGCTTGCTATAGGTGTTTATATAACTAGAAAAACTAATTTGCGAGGCGGCAGGCATATTTAGGGAGAGGTCTCCAGGCAATATCGCATCAATTATTAAGTTAATCATAATTAATCGACTAAGCTCTCAAGATTTTTATTTAAATAATCGCAAATATGCAAGGTAAGAGCTTGCGCAGTTGCGACAGGATTTACCGCTCCCGAAGTCACAAAAATACTACTATCAATGATAAAAATATTTTTAACAGCGTGGGCTTGACCATACTTATTGACAACAGATGTTTTCGGATCTTCCCCCATCCGCACTGTCCCCATCAAATGCCAACCGGTATGCTTAACTGGTGCAAAGGCAGAAATTACCTTGGCTCCAGAAGCTTCCAATACTTTTTTACTCATATCAATTCCATGCTTGAGCATATTTTTTGTATTCTCACCGAGAGTGTAGTGAATCTTTACTCCTGGCATTCCCGAAGAATCAACGTGCTCCAAATCCAGCTCAACACGATTATGCAATTCCGGCAAATCTTCTGTAATAACTGCTATGCCAGCGGTTCGATTAAAGAGCGAAAAAAAACGTCTGTGATGATCGGTGCCAATTGGAACCTGCCTCATAAAGTAGCCAGTGATAGCGGTCTCCACTGGTGGCGCCCCACGTAATACTTGCAGTGTATAACCTCTTTTAAAATCTCTCTCTGCATCGGTTTCATAAAACTGCTGGCTCAAAATGCAACATCCATGAGGACCAATACTAGAGCGCATATCTCTATCGAAGACGCCCTCAACATAAGCCAAAGGATGCAGCATTAAATTCCGCCCCACTAACCCAGTTTCATTTATCAACCCATTTGGGAATGCGCTAGACTTTGAATTTAATAGTAGGCGTGGAGTACCAATACCACTGCAAGCAACTATAATCACTCTAGCCTTTAGAAGACGATGTGCGCCAGAAGCATCCGCATAGAGAACGCCTTCAGCAAGCCCTCTTGAATTTAATACAATCTCCAGGACACGGCACTCCGTTAAAAACTCAACTCCTTGCAATCGAGCGGCCGGTAAATACGTTAGGTCTACACTACTTTTAGCTCCTTGGGCGCAGCCAGTATTACATGGCCCCAGATTTATACATGGTCCGCGATTTCCATGCTTGTGTGTATTAATTGCTGCGTATGATGGCCACCAATGCCAGCCAAGACTATTGAACCCCTCAGCTATAGCTCGACCCATTGCGCCTAATGGCACAGGGGGAAGTAATGATGAGTAATCTGGATAGGCAGGGTCCCCCACCAAACCTGCAACACCCATCATTTTCTCATTCTCTGAAAAGAAAGGCTCTAACTCAGAATACGTTAAAGGCCAATCTTCAGCAACACCATCTAAAGAGTGAGTTCGAAAATCGGAAGGGTGAAAGCGAGGAAAATGTGCAGAATATAAAATGGTACTTCCGCCATAGCCATTAAAATTAGCAATGGAAATGGGTGAATCCGAATCATCAATAGGATAATCTGCGCTGCCCTTGCGGACGCTAGGATTAGAGCTGTAAGCGCCCAAGCGATCCATCTCCCAATCCATACGGGTTGATGGGTAATTCGATGGATTTGTTTGCCTCCCTTGCTCTATGCAAACAACCCGCCATGAATTATTGCGACTAAGGCTCCAAGCAGCGGCTGCTCCACTTGCACCAGAGCCAATAATGATGATATCTATCTCACTTGACACTCTTTATTTCCTTGGAAGATACTGTTCAAGAATGTCTGGAATTGTGATTAACATATCCGCTTCACATGCAACCTCTCCATCAACTGTAGCAATGCCCCGGCCCTTGCAGATTCCGCGAGACCAACTAATAACCTCAGCATTGATTTCAAATTTCTTTCCAGGTAAAACTTCTTTCCTAAAGCGCACCGTGTGCTGCAAAGCATGAGTTACTTTTCCTTTTAATCCTGGCAATGTAGTAATTGCTACCGTCAACATTTGCGCCAAAGCTTCAAGTTGAAGTGCTCCAGGCATATTTGGACCATCCGGAAAGTGAACTGGAAAGTACCACTCATTCATTGTTAGATTTTTGTATCCACGCGCATATTTACCAGGCAGAACCTCATCAACATGATCAATCATTAGAAATGGATACCGATTTGGCTGATAAGCTTGTAGCTCCAAACAATTTAGACTAAATTTTTCACTTACAGAATCTTTCAAAGACATCTCCTAATTTATTGAAATACTACTTCACGAGAAAGGCTGGCTACTATATCGTAACCATCCCATACCAAGCCCATATCAATAGCGCTACCAACCGGCACGACCCGATCAATTCCTCGTAACTTCTGAGAAGCAATAACACCACGAATCTCTTCAGGCATAAATCCGAAATAAGTTAGTGTCTGATAGCGCTCGTTTACTATTGGGGTGACATCCTTGATCGCCCGTAAAGTTACCTCATGAATTGTTCCAAAGTATCCGCGACATTTATCTTGATCCGTTGAAACTGAGGCTAGCTCTACCCTATATAGAAGATTTCCAGAGCGCTCTATTGCAATCACACTTTCATTATTGATGGCGATTTGACAAGCATCTACATATTTATCGACTGCGTGCACTGGCTTTAACTCATATCGATCTGCAACAATCTCAACCAATGCAGGCCATAGTCGCATTTTTGCCATACGAACCTCTTCGTCCTCGCCGATCCATGCTACCAATTGAGGTGACGAGCATGCTGCTTGATCCATCAAATACAAATCATTAAAAAGATTTATACAGAATTTTTTCAGGTCATCGTCCTCCATAGCATTGACTGCACTCGGATTTAAAATACAAAAAGAGTACCGATCAGGAAATGCCACCTCACGCGAGCGCGGTCGAGAAGGCAGGCTTCGAAAATGATTTACCGTTTCATCCCCACCCCATACTATTCTGCAATCAGCAACAGATAGCCAAAATTCATTTACTTCTTCATCTCGTTGAAATCTTGCAATTAAAATTTCTTTTTTTAAATTGGCATGCTCAGGTAGAGCCAGAATCCTCACCATTGCCTCAATAAGAACGTCGATGGTAGGTGATTCCTTGGTAGGAAGACGAAGCACACAAGTATTTCCTGCCAGAAGGCCGAAAGCCAAAGAAAATGCAAAATTTATGGGGACATTTGAAGGGCAGATATGAAAACTTAAGCCAAGCCCGATTTTAAATTTTTCATGCAATTTACCCTGATCACGCAGGCGTACCAAATTAGACTTGCGGCACCAATATGCAAAGGTTGAAACATCAGGCATGCTGCGCACATTAGACGACTTAAATAAAGCGCTAGATAATGCTGTCAAAAATTCAATTCGCTCATCGGAAAATATTTCTGTTGGTTTATTCGAAATTATCTTCTCGTCACCAATTAGAATATCTAATCGAGTACTTATCTTAGCTGGAATATGTATCACTACACCCCCTAACTTCAGCATTCTGAATTCGGCCATATACCGTAAAGTAAGTACCCAGCCTTCCGCAACCACAGTCATCAACCCCAAGAATCTCACCCTCATCCTCACTTAACAATGAGTGACCTGGATAACTATGTGGAATAACAGATAATAGCTGTATTAAACCAGGAGCGCCCTTGGGAAGAGCTTTGAAATCAACTGGGTCACGGACGATAATCTCAGACCATGAAGATGTGTGGAAATGACCTTCTTGGCACTCCATGAAAATGGAGCCTGTTTGCTCAACCATACCGTAGTAATTATGGACTCGCTTAATGCTGGATGTCGACTCTAGCCTAAGTTTAAATTCATCGGCACCTACCGCCTGGGATTGCAATTGCTTCCAACCACCACCATGGATTAGGATCCCCTTGTCGATTGGCAGCTTAATGGAGGCTTCTTCCAAATAACGAACCCAATGTTGCCAAACGATAAATGTAAAGCCAAAAAGTAGAATATTCTGCTCAGAGTACTTTTCAACAAATCTTGTAACTCGATCTACATTCAGAGTCATATCATCATCAAGGGCAAACTCTACATCACGCCCAAACATTGAGAATCCCAATATTCCTGCGGTTCTGGCTGAAAATTTAAACCGATTAGCCACAGTTGCTCGACAGTCTATCACCAACATCGGCAACCGATGTGGGCCTATAAAATTTGAAACTATTCGAGATAGCACTTTAACCTGCATTGCAGAAGTTTTTTTATCAAGGAAAATTTGCGAAACGTTCTGGCCACTTGTTCCAGATGATGTCATTGTCTTTATCACTTCAGACTGTGGAATGCTCAGTAATTTTTGATGCTTAAATAACCGGACGGGTAAAAAAGGTAGATCTAGTAGGGAATCTGCTCGCTGGAAAATATTAACCTTTGATAATACGGAATGGTACTCCGGACAATGCTCATCATGCCAAGCGGTTAGATTTCTCAGGGCTGAGAGTAGCGCTTGAGACTTTTCATCTTTAGAGAGGCCAAAAACTGGCCAATCCAATATGGACTCTAAATTGATTGTTTCAGACATTGATAATCAACTTTCCCATTGACCAGTCGAGGCAACTCAGACATCCCCTTCACCCTGACTCCAGAATGATGAAGGGTCAACGCAGTAGCAAGCAACTTTTGCAACTCTTCACACTTATCTGCCGGCAAATTCAAGACTGAAATCGTCAATAAATCATCAGTACCATAAGCGGCACCTTCAATACCCCGCTCCATCAGCATCCCCTCAACCGCATCCAAGGATATGCGCACCCCAAATATTTTAAGGAACCGTTGAATTCTTCCATCGATATAAAAAAACTTGTCCTCATCAAAGCTTGCTAGATCCCCCGTGTGCAGAAGCCCCTTAAAAACATCGCCCAATTTCAGATCATCGAGACATTCAGCATATCCCATTGAGACGTTTGGCCCCTCATATAAAAGCTCTCCCACCACCCCAGATACTTTGACTGGCCGCCCATCGCCGTCCACTATCCGCAATAGCCCATTTGGTATGGCCTTACCTATACTGCCTGGTCTTTCGACAATATCCTCGAGAGGCATAAAAGAAATGCGTGCAGTAGCCTCAGTTTGACCATACATTGTAAAAAATCGCATTTTATTAGCAAGGCAAAACTCTGCTACTTTTTTAACTTTTAGTGGATCAAGACGCCCTCCTGCCTGAGTAAGCGTTTTAACAGTTGGCATTTTGAGTCGTTCAAGACGCAATTTCAAAAGCATCTCATAGCTATAGGGGACGCCAGCTAAACTCGTGACCTCCAACCCATTGATCAATTTCCAAAATCCCGCATCCAATAAAGAGCGGTTTGTTAATACGATTGATGCGCCTGAAATTAAGTGACTATTGATTACCGAAAGCCCATACGAGTAATTAAACGGTAATGATGTAATTGCTGTTTCTGTAGGAGTAATTTTTAAATATTGCGATATTGATGCTGCATTTGAAACTAAATTTTTTAAAGTTAATCTAACTAACTTGACTGAGCCAGTTGAGCCAGACGTCGCCAGCAATAAGGCTAAGTCAGGATGAATGGTGTGTGAAAGGGGGACGTCATTCTGAAATAATCCATACCCACCCTCTTGCCAAGCTAAAGTGTAACCATTTTCAGCGGCATCACCATTTGAAATCTTGAATAAGTAATTGGGCTTATAAGTTTCGATTAATTTCTTCAATGGCTCGAGTGAAATATCCTTTGCTAAAAGTAAGGGAACAGCCCCCTTTTCTAGACAGGAAAGATAAAAAATTATGGACTCCCTATCATTGCCTCCAAGCAGGAATACTAATGCCCCTTTGAAAATTTTTTCTGCAAAGCGCTGTATTTCGGAGTGAAGCATTCCGAAGCTGACGTCTGACCCCCCATCAACAAATAAAGCAACATCATCAAGGTTTTGTCGACTGACAAGACCGCCTAATGTCATACTTCAACGCCATATTTTTTTAACTTTTCAATCCCGATGGTGTATGAACCAAATTCAATAATGTCTTCAGTTTCCATCATGATTCCAAATGCATCCTCAAGGGCAGCAATCATACCCATATGTCCAACTGAATCCCATGCAGGAACACATTGATAGACAAATTTGTCATTCAATTGGTCTGCCGATACTGAAAAAGAGTCGATAAAAACTTGATCATATTTTGCTTTATTGCTCATGGTATTTCCTTTTTTACTTAAAAACTTTTTGATCTGAATTGGGGCGTGCTACACGAGCTGGATTGCCTAATGCTATTACTCCATCTGGAATATCGCTATAAACAACTGACCCCATTCCTACAATAGAGTTGGAGCCAATTTTGACTCCCTCTTTGATGCAGGCCCCCATTCCAATAAACACTCGCTCTCCAATTGTTACATTACCGCCAATGACTACACCGCTAGATACGACTGAATGCTCACCAATTTCTATATCATGTCCAACAACTGTACTAAATTGAATCATCACATTTTTCTTCAGTTTTGAACTGTTAGATACCACCGAATTTGGGTATATCACAACACCTTCATCAATTTCAACCGAAGACGAGTTAAACTCTTCTGAATTAATTAATCTCCCAAACCTAAACCCCAATTTGGAGGCTAAATCAAATAATCTACCTCTTTGCTGAGGCTCGCCAACAGCAATAATAATTTCACTTAAATCATGTTTTTGCTTCACATCATCAAGTCGGAAAATAGAAGCCCCCAATAAATCTTTTTTATCGCTAAAATCATCAATGAAATAAGTATTGCCCCAATAGTTGGAATTTAAATTTTTCCTATTTGCGATGTCTAGAAGCTCACGCCCGGTACCGCCTGCGCCATAAATATAAAGATCCATAAATCACCTCAAATTAAATTTAGATTTACTACCGTTCTACCTAAATGCGCCCCTGATAGCATTTTATCCACACTACCGCCCAAATCTCCGAGACTGACCTCATTGGCTAGAACCCCCAAGTTATCAGGCTTCCATTCGGAAGCCAAGCGTGACCAAACCTCTCTACGATCATTAATATTTTTTCCTTCGGAATTAATCCCAATAAGTCGAACCCCTCGCAAAATAAATGGTAACAAGGATGTATTTAAGATTTGAGAACTAACTAGCCCCGTTGCAATAACAGTTGATTCTTGCCTACTACTCCTAAGAAAGGTTGATAAAACGCTCCCACCAACAGTATCAATTGCAAAATTCCATTGCGGGGAAAGTAATCCCCTATCAGATAGATCATTCATACTGGATCTATCCAAAATTTTATCTGCCCCCGCCAGTAGGAGCAGTTCATTCGCATAATCTTTTCCAGTTAATGCAGAGACTTTAAAACCAAGCTTGGCAAGTATGGCAATTGAAAGCAAGCCAACTCCACCAGTTGCTCCTGAAACAACGATTTCAGCCGCTTCTACTTCTGGATTTGACTTTAATATCTCATTAACAGAAAAAGCTGCAGTTAAGCCTGCAGTGCCAAAAATCATACATTCTTTTAACGTCATTCCCTGGGGGATTGGCAATAACCATTCCGAAGGGCAACTCACATACCCCCCAAAACCTCCCGGCATACTCATGCCAAGAGCTTGGCTAACAACAAAGACGTGATCACCCTCTTTATGTGTCTTGGTTTTTGATGAAACAACAACGCCTGCGACATCAATTCCAGGAGTATGGGGGAATTTCCTAGTAACCCCAAGGTTTCCCATATACGACATGCAATCTTTATAATTGAGCGAGGAGTAGCAGACTTTAACAAGAACATCATTATCAGGCAAATCAGAAATCTTTCTTTCTTCAATATTCTGAATAAAACGATTCTCGCTTTTTCTAACTACTATAGCAGCAAAGGTGCTGTGCATATTTTTCCTTAAACAGCTTGATTTGAGTAATACATATGTGGTGAGGCATAAAGAACCTCAGCCCAAGCAATCTCTTTATCATCGATCTTAGTCGATATTTTCCCTGTAAATATACCTCTCTTAAGGGAAATAATATTTGCCTCATAGTTAATATTATTTCCAGGCTTGACGGGCATTAATATTTTTGAATTAATTTTAGTAATGAATGAAATATTAGCATCATGCCTAAATGACTTATATATCAAAAGCACCATGGACTGCAACATGCCTTCAATAATTAAAGTTGCCGGCATAACACCCTCATCGCTAAGGTGACAACTAAAGAACCACTTATCATTAGGAACATCAAGATAGGCCTTTAATGAAACCCCTTCATTAAACTCTAAAACCCCATCAATCATTAAAAATGGATCGGTAATATGAATTATTGAGGAAACCTCATTCCTGGAAATAATAGGCTTTTTAAACAATTGAACTTTCTTTATACATTTTTAATAAAAAACTAATTAAACATCAAATCGTGTTGGCTCACCATGGGAACGAAATCCCCTTCGAAAAACCACTACACCTATCGTTTCATACAAGATACGTAAATCCAATAGCAGACTAGCCTTTTCAACATAAAAGATGTCATATTTAAATTTATTTTTCCAACTCAAATTATTGCGCCCTCTGGCTTGGGCAAGTCCTGTAATTCCAGGCAAAACTGCATGGCGACGTATTTGAGTTTCAGTGTATTTACTTAAGTAATCCACTAATAATGGGCGAGGTCCTACCAAACTCATTTCGCCCTTAGCTACATTTATTAATTCTGGTAATTCATCAAGACTAGTAGAACGAAGCCAGCGCCCCAGTGGAGTAATCCGTTGCTCATCTGTCCTTTGCTCACCAGGCTCCTCGCTTACCATTGTTCTAAATTTATACATTCGAAATAATGTGCAATTTTTTCCCGGCCTTAGTTGAGTAAATAAAACGTTGCCGCCCATTGAGATCTTTATTAACACCGCGAGAATAAGCATTACAGGCGACAACAAAATTAGTCCGCCTAAAGCAAAGATAAGGTCGAAAAATCTCTTAATCATTTTGTACGGCACGCTCAAATACATTCTTAAATTTAACGGCTCCAACGAGCAGAGATAGCTCATCCTCATAAAACTTTAGCCCAGAGCGTCCCATTTCAAATAACTCTTCATTAGTCATCTTCGAGAGTCTATCTGCAGCATTTGCCAAGCTCACTGGATCTTGGGGTGCAGCCACCAAACCGCATCCCGCCCGACGCACAAGATCAGAAGCTTCACCCTGAACCGCCATTAATATTGGCTTTCCAACTGCCATGTAGGCCTGCGTTTTTGAGGGGATAGTGATTTCAAATAGCTCATCTTTTCTCAAGTGCACCAACAAGGCATCTGCTGATTTTAAATATGCTCCTACTTGCTCCATTGGAACGGGTTGGAGGAACTCAACATTGTCCAAGCCTCTTGCCTTTACTTCATTCCGAAGGCTGTCAACCTCTAAACCAGTCCCCAAAAAGATAAAACGTACATGCGATTTACGCTCTCTCAACAACACTGCAGCATCCACAACCACATCTAAAGACTGGGCCGAACCAATATTGCCCGCGAATAAGATATTGAAAGATGCTTTGGCGCTATTTGCAAAAGAAATCACATCTTCGCAATTACGTAATTTTTCCTCGTCAGCCCAGTTATGGATAACCTCAACTTTAGCCCTAGGAACGCCACGAGTAATCAACCTATCTTGAAATCCCTTAGACAATACAACAACCACATCACTCCATCGATAAATCAAGCCGGCGGCACTTCCAATCATAGAAAGCACTCTTTCATTGTTTAACATGCCCGTAGCCCTAAGTGTGTCAGGCCATAGATCTTGCACATCCAAAACAACCCGCCAACCTCTTAAAAACTTCAATACAACAGCAACAGCCCCAACGCTAAGCGGAGGATGATATGCGTATATCACGTCAACCTTCCGAGTAAAAAAGACACCATAAATAAATGCAGATATTGCAAAACTTATATAGTTAGCTATTCGACGCAGGACAGATCTATCATGGCTCGGATACAGGGGCACCCGTGTAACTTTGATACCCTCAATCTCTTCATGTTGAATTAATCTGATCCTGTATCCAGGATAAAGCCTACCCATTGGATAGTTTGGGAAGCCAGTTAAGACCTCTACCTCCATTCCAGCGTCACGAAGAGCCTTCGCAAAAGTCAAACCTTTAAAGGTTGGCTCTGGCTCAAACCATTGAGTTAATAGCAATATCCTCACAATTAGATCAATATTTTTTCCAAACTACTCGATTTACATAATCCGTATAACTGTGGATGATGCGAAGCACTTTGTCGCTTACATTGGGCATGCTGTAGTCCATCACTTGCCTGATTAAACGATCACCATCTGGATCTTGACCCTCCAAAATGGCCAAGCCCTGTATTACACGATCAAGCTCCAACCCCACCATCATTACTGCTGCCTCTTCCATCCCTTCAGGCCTCTCATGAGCCTCCCTTAAATTTAGGGCAGGGAAATTCATAATGGAAGATTCCTCATTTATCGTCCCGCTGTCAGAGAGCACTGCCTTAGCGAACAATTGTAAGCAATTATAATCTTTAAAACTAAGTGGTTTTAGCAAGCGAACCAATGGGTTAAAAGTAATACCCATTGCGTCTATCCGATTTTGAGTCCGGGGATGGGTAGAAACAATCACTGGACGCCCATAGCGCTCTGCAACAGAATTCAAAATCGCTGCCAGCTTAAGAAAATTTTTATCTGAATCAACGTTCTCTTCACGATGGGCGCTAACCACATAAAAATCTCTTGGCTCTAACTCCAATCTAGCTAGTATATCGGATGCCTCAATTCCCTTCCGATAGTAATTAAGGACCTCAAACATAGGGCTACCAGTTTTAACCACCATATCTGGCTGCAAACCTTCACGCAATAAATAATCACGCGCAATAGTGCTATAGGGAAGATTTATATCTGCAGTATGGTCAACAATTCGGCGATTGATCTCTTCCGGAACACGCATATCAAAACAACGGTTCCCGGCTTCCATATGAAATGTTGGAATCTTGCGTCTTTTAGCTGGGATGACGGCCATACAACTATTAGTGTCTCCAAGCACCAACATTGCCTCCGGCTTTTCAGTCTCTAAAACATGATCAACTGCAACAATAACGTTACCAATGGTCTGCGCACCACTGGCGCCAGCTGCATTAAGAAAATGATCTGGCTTACGAATGCCAAGATCGTCAAAAAATATTTGATTTAATTCGTAATCATAATTTTGCCCAGTATGTACTATCACATGTTCGCAATACTCATCGAGCTTTGCTATAACTCTAGATAACCTAATAATTTCTGGCCTCGTTCCTACAACGGTCATCACCTTCATTTTTTTCATTTCAAACCTTTGCAGCCACAGTATCTGGATGGGCGCGGTCAAAAATCTCATTGGCCCATAACATAACAATCATTTCGTCACTACCAATATTGGTAATATCGTGCGTCCAGCCCGGCACCGTCTCCACTATTTTCGGATGATCCCCAGAGGTTACGACTTCATAATACTCATTTGACAGAATTTGTCTAAAACCAAATCGAGCCCTTCCCTGTATTACTAGAAATTTTTCGGTTTTGGTGTGGTGATAATGACCTCCGCGTGTTACTCCAGGATGTGCAGTAAAAAAAGAAAATTGTCCAGACTCTTTTGTCTTTAGCATCTCAACAAATGCACCGCGCTCATCCCCATACTTTGGAATTTCATACGTGAACTTTGTTGGCGGCAAATAACTTAAATAAGTGGAGTACAGTGCACGCACAAAACCTGTTCCAACCGCTTCTGAAACCAAGGATTCGCGAGAATTTTGAAATGCTTTAATTTGATTGGCTAACGCTCCTACAGTTACCTCATATACTGGACTTACCTCACGCCGAATCAATCCAGCAGTGTGATTGTCGATAGAGCTTATAAATTCGCTAACAACATCATCTACATAAACCAACTTAAGCATCACAGTCGCATCATTAATTTGTATAGGTAATTCATGGGTTAGGTTGTGGCAAAACGTAGCAACAACTGAGTTATAGTTAGGGCGACACCATTTTCCAAAAACATTAGGTAAGCGATATATAACAACGGAGTTATCGGTTGATTTAGCCAAACCCTCCACAGCATCCTCCGCTGCTTGCTTGCTCTGACCATAGGGGTTATCTAGATCGGCCTGAATTGAGGATGCAACGATGAGGGGGATATTACGGCCACTGTCTGCAATTAATTTGCATAAGCTTTTTGTTAAGCCTACATTGCCTTCAGAAAAATCTTTTATATCAAGAGGGCGATTAACCCCGGCCAGATGTACAACTGCGTCGGCCTGCGAAACAAAATTTGCCAAATCTGCTAACGAGTGGCCTCTAGTAAACCCCATTGGCTCATACTCCCCCAACTCACCTAAGCGAAGCATTAAATTCTTACCAATAAATCCATTTGAACCAGTTACCAAAATCTTCAAAACTACTCCTCGGGACTGGCGTTTTCACCACGGACTATCGCCTGCATGAAACTCAAACGGAGTAATAGCTTTTTCATCCCCTCAACATCTAGACGTTCTGTATTGTGGGAGTTATAGTCATCCGATATTGAAATATTCAATTCGCCCTCATCAACAAACTTGCCATAATTAAGATCCCGCAGATCAGGTGGCACCCTAAAATATCCACCCATGTCCTCTGCAGCCACACGCTCCTCACGACTAAGAAGCGCTTCAAAGAGCTTCTCTCCATGCCTCGTCCCAATAACATTAATTGGGTGATCCGGAACACCAAGCACAGAAGTCAGGGCCTTAGCCAATGTATCAACTGTAGCCGCAGGAGCTTTTTGAACAAAAATATCCCCAGAATTACCGCGCTCAAACGCATATAGAACCAAATCAACGGCATCATCTAAGGTCATCATGAACCTAGTCATATTTGGGTCGGTAATTGTGATTGGCTTGCCGGACCGAATCTGATCCATGAAAAGAGGGATAACTGAACCACGAGAAGCCATCACGTTACCATAGCGAGTTCCACAGATGACAGTATTAGAACTGTTGCGTGATTTTGCAACCATAACCTTTTCCATCATTGCTTTTGATATACCCATTGCATTGATGGGGTAGACAGCTTTATCGGTACTCAAACAAACTACACGCTTCACACCACAGGATATTGCAGCCTCTAGAACATTATCGGTACCTAAAATATTAGTTTTTACAGCTTCCATTGGGTGAAATTCACAGGATGGAACCTGCTTGAGAGCCGCTGCATGAAAAACATAATCCACGCCGCGCATTACATTTAATGCCGACAAGTAATCCCTTACATCACCAAGATAGAACTTAAGACGAGAATCGCGATATTTCTTTCTCATGTCATCCTGCTTTTTCTCATCCCGACTAAATATTCTAATTTCCCTTAGGTCGGAGTTAAGAAAACGACGTAAGACAGCGTTGCCAAAGGAGCCTGTGCCACCTGTTATTAGAAGCGTCTTAGGGCCAAATGTACCGGTCATACTGCAGTTCCACTACACAGAAAGATTTTTTCACCACGCAAAAGACCTAGCTCAACCGCCTTTGCACCATATGCAGTAATTTCTTCCACCTTCCCAAATCCCGCTTCTGTTAATCGACTCCTAAAGTCATGCCCATAAACACGTAAATGATCACATTGACCAAAGTGAGCAGTTCTTTCTCGCTCTGAGGTGATCCCCTCATCCTCGTATGTGAGAGCCCATCCCTCAATAAGAGGCACCGATACAATCAGCCTACCCTCAGGCTTGAGCACTCTTCGAAACTCTTTAAGCGCTTGACGATCGTTTGGGACATGCTCCAGAACATGATTGCATATAATGGTTCCGATCGATGAGTCTGGGAGGTCAATATTCTGAATATCTAAAACGCAATCTGCTGTAGGTGTAATGTTCGAGGTAACATATTTTTGCAAATTACCTCTAAATTTATTCTCTAGAACACCCTCCGGGGCAAAATGGTATACCGGCTCGATCAAAGGCATCTTAGCTTCTTCGTACCAGTCCCAGAAAAGACGGTGCCGCGAATGAGACCCGCATTTCGGGCATACGACTTCGCTTAGCAGGGGTGGTCCTGCAAAGTGCTCAAAATAACCTTTAAATCCGCAAATATTACAACTCCTCTTCACCACAGGACTAAGCGCCAAAAAATAAGTTATAAAACGACGAATTGGCTTCGGTATAAATGGCTTAATTAGTTTTTTCATTTTCATTTTCATTTCACTAGTATTTTACGGAAGTTTAATAATATAATTTTCGTTGCACTTGCTCGCATAGGCTTCACAAGAATGTTGATATACCAATAAAAGCCCTAAGCAATGAAATAAAATAATATTAGATGCAAACAGAAGCGGATTTCCGTACCCTGGTATTATAAATCCTATAACTCCTATTATAAAAGCGCCAGCTAATATGTCATGTTCTCGCCTACAGAAAATTAACTTAAGACCATAGCCAATGGGCAGAAAATAGCTCAGGAATAGCGGGATACATGCCCACCCTAGTTTATGAACAAGATTCAGAAAGCTTAGCTCAAAGCCATATGGAGCTTCTGGTGATCGAATATATCCAGAGCGAAGAACAGCACCGAGACCGGAACCTATAAATGTTAACTCATTCTCAATATATCCAAACTGCTCTGCTCGAACAGTATTACTACCCTCTTGGTCAGAAAAGGAGTTGGTTATTAGTTCCATATATTCTGAGTTAATAAGAAAAAATAAAAGAAAAATAAATATGGATAATAAAATAAAATATTGCAATTTAGGTTTATTAATGCAGCTCCATAAAATTAAAAAAATAAATATAAAAATTAGCGCTATTAATATTGCAATGAACCCTTTCGACATTGGTACAAAAATAAATACAGCCAACATGGCCAGTAAAAATTTACCCCCTTTGAGCCAAGTAGGTAGAGAAGAAATTATAAAATGGTCCCGTTTCTGCGTTGATACCCCGATGGACTGGAAAATACCCAAAGCTATAAATGGAGTCATATATAAAAAACCAGGAAGATAAATTATCCTGAAGTCTGAAATACTACTAGCAAGACCAATAAGAAAGGCTCCGCTAATAATAGATTCCAGCAGTAGCCAGGCGCCATATGCAAAATAAACCATTGAAGCGAAAAGTATGCACCGCACTATCTGATGAGAAGTGATGCGACTGGCAAGAAGGCCGTAAAAAGCTGGATAAAAAGCTAGGCCAAAGAAATTAGAAATAACAAACTCTGGCTCATTTCCATTAACCAACCCCAATAACACTCCATAAAGCCAGGAAATAAAAATTGCTAATGGTAAAATCACAACCATTAAGCCATACCACCCGCGTGGCAGTTTAATCTTATTTGCGCCTAATGCGCCGATTACAACGAGCGCACCTAAAAAAATAAACCCAATTCGATGATCTACAAAAGGTGATAGTAGACATGCAAGAATCAGAAAAATTGTTATATTTCGCATCATTTAGCGATTGCGCCACAAGAAAATTATTAACCCCGCAATCCAGAGCCCTCGAGTCTTAATTTTGTCGTATAGGCTACGATTTGGATTTGTTAAGTTTCCACCATGCAATCGACGGTGAGTAACAATTTTGGGCAAATAAGCAATATCACCTCTAAAATTTCCGATCAGTGCGGACCATATATCGTGACTAATTCCAGGAAGTGGGATTGGAAAAATATA
The DNA here is from genome assembly GCA_903858445.1 of uncultured beta proteobacterium. GTDB lineage: Bacteria > Pseudomonadota > Gammaproteobacteria > Burkholderiales > Burkholderiaceae > Polynucleobacter. The sequence goes on along the minus strand of CAIOIX010000354.1, from coordinate 4,284 downwards.
AGATAGAGCCACCTTGGTTATTACCATGGTTGAACCGTAGTATGGGAACTGAGGAAGACCCAGGAAAAGCCTGTATAAACTCTTAAAACGATTATTGGGAATTTGGTCTGATCTGACCACATCAGAAAAGCTAGGCTCGCCTATAACATCGAAAAGTCCAAAAAGAATATTCTTTCGGGATTTTCTCAAACAAACAACCATCTCCCGTAATCGACCAGGAGACCACACATCATCTTGATCACTAAAGAATATATATTCAGCATCGACCACTCTTGCGATAGCAGCTTCGAAGTTTCTAACATATCCAAGATTTCGTGTATTCTGAAAAATCAAAATACGAGAATCTACGATTGATAGAATCTTTTCAATCGTGTCATCCGTTGAGCCATCATCCGATATAAGAAGGACATCAAACGGCCCAAGCTCCGACAGAATTGATGTAATTTGCTCCTGGATGAACCTCCCCCCATTGTATGAGGCCATGCACACTGCAATAGTCATATGTTCAAACCGCAATCAGTTTTATCTTAGCCTTTATCGCGCCAAAAGCCGCTGAAAATCCGGGAACCCCCTTTAGCAAGTATTTTATGGTTTCGGTGATAATTTTAGCCCGATATTTAGCACTTAGATCCCCTGCACCAACCCTTTGAAAATATCTTGCCATCAGCGCAAAAGTTAAAACTACCATTTCATAACGACGATGTCTCGTCTGATTGGAATGAACCCCACCACCATGAACTCGATATCGACATGGCTCAAAATTGTTAAGATATTTTCCTTCCCCAAAATGACCGATCAACGCCCAAAGAAATAAATCCCCGTATTCAACAAAACCAAGCTCAGCCGGTATGTCAATTACGCGACGAAAACATGCAGACAATGAATGAATAGGTGGGGCTAACTTTAATTCCATTGAAGATAAATCGCGGGCAGCGGCCGTAATTTTTCGAGCGATAATATTACCCTCAAAGAGTGGCTCACAGTCTGCATAAGTTATTGCGTAATGAAGATTTTTTTCAAGAAAGTTAACCTGAATACTCAGCTTTAACTCATCCACCCAATAGTCATCACCTTCGCAGTAGGCAACATACTTACCCCTTGCGGCAGAATAGGCATTTCCAAAAACATTTCCGCCGCGGGATCTCTGATTTTCCTTCTGCAAGATAGGTCTAATAATTTCTGGGTATTTATTTTGATATTCGCAAATAATTTCTTGTGTCTTATCAGAAGATGCATCATCATGCACAACAACTTCATATTTAAAATCCACCTTCTGCTTTAAAAAACTATCTAGAGCCTCCCTGATATATCGCTCATGATTGAAGGTCAAGCAAATAATTGAAACGATTGGCGGCTCATCTTGAACGCAGCATTTCATACAATTAAACCTTTTTTCCATTAAGGTACAGCCTTAAATAATTCCTCAATTGTGGCAGTAAAACCAGTAGAGGTAGGCAAATTGAAGCGAAATTGATGATGATAAATACCAACTCCAACCAGCGATTATCAGTATGTGGCGTCAGTGCAAAGGCGAAACCACACCAAAGAAAAGGAATCAACAATCTTGGAGCGAAATCCTTAAGGAGCCATTTAATATGAAAATCTGGACTAATATCCCTATGAATGACAGGAATCCAAAATAAAAAATAGGTAATCTGGATAGCGCACCACGCCTTAGCTGCGCCAGCTAAACCATAAGTGGAAACACCAAGATAAATTATTGCAGGCAAGAGAGTTGACTGAATTATTGCACCCACTACATTAAGCCTCAACCTACCTCGAGCGAATTGGAGCTGATAAGCACAGGTTGACACTGCAATAAAAAAATATCCAATCCCATAAAACATTACCACCTGCTTTGCTGCCTCTCCAACTTCCCTGTCCCCCACCCATACCCAAACAATTTCGGCTGCAAAAAAAAATAAAAAGCCGCAAATTGCACCTGCGAATAGAGTAATAAAGTAGGTATATTTCTTATACAGGCAGAGGGCATCGGTCAATTTACCCTCCCCGATAAGAGTGGCTAAACGAGGACCCATTACCGTACCGATTGGGGATGTGAGCGCATTAGTTATGCCTGCAATTGTTATCCCCAAGGTAAAAATACCGTATTCCTCTAAAGAAAGGGTGCGCGAGAGAATCAACCGATCAATGACAGTAAGAAAAATCCATGCTAAGGATAGGATGCTAATCGCTCCAGAGAATCTCCACAAACTGCGAAAAACTTCTGGAATTTGACTTGCATCTAATTTCACCTTAGGTATGTATGTACTCACAAGCCATCGACAAATACTTAACTCTAATAAAGAAATAAGTGCCTGCAAAGCAAAAAATGGTATGGGACTTCCATTAGAGTAAATTATCAATGGAATCGCCATGACAAAGCGACATGTTGTACTTGCAATCCCTATCCACCCAATAACAATATGGCACTCAAATCCCCGTAAGACACCTTTATAAAGACTACAGATGAAACGAATCGCTACTGTTAAAAAAATAAAGGCCAGACTGAACTTAACGACATTCGGATTAATATCTGGAGAAGAAACCCAGGGGCGATTACTCAATAAGGTCCATGCCAGTAAAGCCAAAAGCCCTACACTTGAGATGCTAACAAACGCAACCTCTCCCAATAAAAATTCATGTTTAAAGGTTTTGGCATTACTAACCCCTGCCACATATCGAGCTGACTGACGAGTTAATGTAGGGGCTAAACCGGCATCTAATAATTGAAAAATTCCTTGGGCGACAGCAAACAACCCAAAAAGTCCATAACACGCGACCCCAAGATATTTAATAAAAAATGGGACAAAAAATAAACCCGCTGCCAACAAATAAATTTGATCAAAGTAGACAGAAAAAATATTTTTATGCACCTGAGTTCTATTTAAGATAATTGCTAAACATCATTTAGCGTGAAAATGGGGATCGAAGGACTGCAACCACACGCTCTTGGTCTTCTGACATCAGCCCCGGATAAATTGGCAAACACAGAACCTTTTTTGCCGCATCAGAAGCAACCAATAGATTGCTAGGTACAGAAGAATGAAGGTCTTTATACATCGGAAATTCACTAATTAACGGGTAAAAATATCGCCTGGCAAAAATACCATTATCTTTTAATTTTTTATATAGCTCATCCCTGGTAATGGGATATTCTTCTTCGACTAATATTGGAAAATAAGAATAATTAGAAAATTTTTCGCCCGATCCTTCAAGGCAACGAATCCCCTTGATATCTTTTAGGAGGGATCGATATTGTAAGTCGACTTTTTTACGCTCTTCTAATGCCGCATCAATATGTTTTAGTTGCACCAAACCAAATGCTGCATTTATTTCGCTCATCTTCCCATTGATCCCAGCTATATCAACGGTGACTTCATCTACAAAACCAAAGTTTTTAAGTTGATCGATGTAATGCTTAGTCTCAGCGTCTGGGCAAACGATTGCGCCACCCTCGAAAGTATTAAATACCTTAGTTGCATGAAAACTAAGCACGGACAAGTCGCCATGCTTTAAAACACTGCCACAATCGCATTGCACTCCAAAAGCATGCGCTGCGTCATAAATTACTTTTAAGTTATGGCGTTCAGCTATCTCTTGAATTGCATCCACATCGCATGGATGCCCATAACAATGTACCGGCATAATGGCCGACGTTTTAGGCGTAATTGCCGCCTCAATTTTCAAAGGATCTAAATTTAAAGTATTAGGATCAACGTCCACAAAAATGGGTTCGATGCCATTCCACAAAAGTGAATGTGCCGTAGCTACAAAAGAATAAGGTGTTGTAATAACCTCACCTTTTATTTCCAATGCCTGTAATGCGGTTATGAGTGCGATCGTGCCATTATTAAATAGTGCAATATGCTCAACACCCAAATAATCACACAAAGCTTTTTCTAATTGCTGGTGGAAAGGACCGCCGTTGGTGAGTGTTTTATTTTTCCAGATCTGCTCCAAATAACCAGTAAATTCTTCCAAAGGCGGAAGAAATGGTTGGGTTACATAGATTGGTTTGTCACTCATATGTTTGCTTAGGTTTGAGTCTAATGGAAGTCTCAACCTTCTATTTAGAATTCACTACAACTTAACCAAGCCTGCTAATACTCGATCCCGTGCTTCTCTCTTGGCACTTGCTTAACTCATGATTTCACGCCACCACTTTTAATGCTAACCCACACGCGTTGCCCTAAGAGCGCCAAAAGCATCAAGAAAAACGCTGCTACCAATCCGCCGGCTGTCGATTTGATCATGCCCTTTTTACTCGCGGTTGGGGCAGTG
>CAIOIX010000353.1 GCA_903858445.1 uncultured beta proteobacterium | reverse complement strand
AACCTCAGGATCGCCATTACTCTTTTTATGGCTAGAAAATTGAATCCTTCCAGACTCAACAACCGGTAGCCCTTCTCCAAGCTCAGGCGCCCTCTCCCCCATGAGATTTTCTCGATGGGGAAAGCTCGCCAGCAAAATCCCATCATCTCGATAAAGCGAAACAGGTCGAGGGTAATCCAACTTCAATAACTGATAGATATCTTCAAAATGAGCAATATCAATTGCACCAACAACAATTCCCTTAAATTGACCATCTTGATCTTGGATTTTTCTAGCAAGATATAAAGTCCATTCTTTTTTCTGTGCATCACGAAATGGCTTGCCAATAAAAAGACCGCTATCTTTTTTATTGGCAAAAGCTTTGAAATAATCTTGATTGACTACAGATATCTTTTTGCTAGGAAAATCAACCGATGAGTTGATCAACCTTCCGCTTGGATCAATCAAAAACAATGCATCTAGCTGGCGCATTCCTAAGACACGCGTACCCAATAATAAGTGAACCTCAAGACTGTCTAGGGGAAATTGAACACCAAAAGTAGAATTCAAGCGATCTTGCACGCCCCTCAAAACAAGGTCGGCACTCTCAAAACTACGCTCAGTCTGCTCTACGAAGATTTTGGTGACGCCAATAGTCTCCATACGGTTATGAGCCAACTCACGTTTGCGTAAATCCCATAACAAAACGCTCGTTGATAAGGCTACGATAACAATGGTGATGGTGGCAAAAAAGCCGATGGGATAGGCTGGTCGCCCCTGGAAATTCATGTTTAATCTTAACCGATTGAGAAGGGTTTGATCCATATCAATAAATCAGGAGATATTTTGCGGCTCCCATTGCAAGGATAGTATGTCTGCCTATACTGAGCCTAGAGTCGAATTAATATCTTTAGTCTGGGAGAGTCTTCTGCATGAAAAAATTACACTGCCCCCGATTGCATGAGGATGTGCGTGTCGATATTACCCAAGAGAACTGCATTGCCTTCCATGAATGTTGTAATGATGATGCCTGCCCACTAGCGGGTTGCTTTTCTAAAGGATTGGCAGGAGCCAGAATGCATGAAACATACAACTCAACAAATCCAAACTGTAAGTTTGGCGACATATCCTAGTTTTTAGGTTGTCCTGTTTTAAGCCCCTTGCCCAATTCCTCTTTTTAGTATGTGGGGTACGGTGTTGAGTTCACCCTTTAACTCATCTACTTTCTTCTGAATAAATTGATCTACCAGCTTTAGATTCTTGTCTTGTAGCTTTAGCAAGGCCTTAATCTCTAATTCTGTAAAAGGGGCCTGCTTAAGTCGCTCATCAACCACAAAACTTGGCACCGAAAAGAATCTCCTGCTTCCCTCTGCCTGAGTAAGCTTTCTATATGAAAGTGCCAAATTCTGTAGCTCGCTCTTTTTAATTGCGCCCGATGCGCATCCCAAGTAAGCATCACCAAACTTCTGGATGAGCGCTGCATCAGATTCCAATTCTATTGGTAAAACCACTAGCAGTGCTGGTTTATTAAACTTATGCACCCAGCAGTACTTTAATAACTCAATAAGATTAAAACTCTTAATAGGCTTTCTGGAGCAGAAGGCGTTATCGCAAAAATAACTGGGAATAGCTTGATTGATCAACCCATAAATTGATAGTAAGGAGTCTTCAAGACTACGCTTGCGATCATCTAAAGTCGGTTCAAAAAAAAGGTACATTTCAAGCTCCTGCTGATCTTGAAAAATGTACTCCCTATATTTTGCTACATATTGATTTAGCTCAAACTTATGGGGGGGGAACTTCAGTCCGAGCCTATTTAGCGCTCACTGCAGCATCTTCTATGATGACCTCATAGGCATAACCGTGTCCGAAGTCTTTGTCAGTACGCACAATACCCTTCACAGTCACCACAGAGCCTACTTTTGCCAAATCCTTGGTGGTTAATACTAAATCATTGTTTTTAGCTGCAGTAGTGCCAGATCCATCGCGCAAATGAATCCAGTTTTTACCCATAATCTCTGGGCTAAATTTAACGACCTTGCCCCGGACAACCACCGGTTTATCCTTTAGGCTTTTAGACTGGTCAATAATCTCGGCAACCGTATAGGCATTTTGGCCGATCGCCTTAGTCACATTGACATCACCTATTTCAGTAGCGGTGGCAACAGCGCCATGTGGTGAACTGCCATGGGGATTAACCATAGGGGTATCGGCAGCAAAAGCCAGAGAGGTTAAACCGAACAGGCCAACAAGTAAAAGTATTTTCATAATATTGATCTTAAAAAGTTGAATTAAATTTTAGTAACTATCTTAACCATACTTACAAGGTATGGGTCACAATTTTGAAATCAGGATCTTCTACAAATTCCTTCACACTAAATCCCAGACCCTTCATTAATTTCAGCATTCCAGGGTTGTTAGTTAAAACGAGACCATCAATTTCTTTCAGACCTTTATCTCGAGCGACATCCATGATGCTCAACATCAAACGTGAACCGAGTCCTTTGCCACTAAATTCATCGGCGACCAATAAAGAAAATTCGCAGCTGACAACATCGGGGTTGGTAATATAACGCGATACACCAATGATTCTTTGCGTTTCAATTGAGATACCCTCTTCATTTACCTTGCGCTCCTTAAGTACGGCAACGAGCGCCATCTCACGGTCATAGTCAATTAAGGTAAAGCGCGAAAGCATTGCTGGCGATAGCTCCGAAATCGTTGCTACAAAGCGGAAATACCTACTCTCAGGTGAAAGACCCGCTACAAGCTGCTGAAGCATCTCCGCATCATCTGGATGAATTGGTCTGATTACATATTCACCACCACCTTTCATTGGCCAGGTCTGCTCATAACGTAATGGGTAAGGCAAAATCGCTAGATGGCTATAGATGCGAGACTTTCCATCTTCTGGTTGCGGCGTTTGATCAATCACAATACGCGCATCAACCGCTACAGCGCCAGCCTCGTCCACAATGAGGGGATTAATGTCCATCTCCCTTAGCTGAGGTAGCTCGCAAGCCATTTCCGAAACGCGCAAGAGGACTTGCTCAATCGCAGCAACATCTACAGCACTCGCACCCCTCCACTCGCCCAATGTTTCTGCAACTCGTGAACGCTCAATCAAACGATGCGCTAGATATTGGTTGAGCGGTGGTAATTCCATCGTACGGTCATTGAGTAACTCAATCATTGTTCCGCCAGCACCAAAGGCAATCATCGGACCAAAAGGTTCATCGGTCACTAATCCGATGTAGAGTTCTCGCCCCCTCTTACTGCGCGCCATTTTTTGTACAGTAACTCCATTAATTCTGGCCTTCGGAGCCAATATTGAGACGGATTCAATTATGCTGTTATAGATATCTCGCACCCCAGCGGCATTCATAATGTTGAGCGCTACGCCATTAACATCCGATTTATGACTAATGTCGGGGGAATCAATTTTCAAAGCAACGGGATAGCCCAACTGTGTAGCAATCATCATTGCTTCAGTAGAGCTTGTAGCCAAAATAGTTTGCGTTACTGGAATATGGAATGCAGCAAGCAATGCTTTGGATTCCATCTCCGTTAATATGCTACGCCGCTCTGCCAAGACATTCTCAATGAGTAAACGCGCGCCCTCTACATCGGGCTTAGCCAAGTTAGAGAGTGGTGGTGGTGTCTGCTGCAGTAGACGTTGGTTTTGATAGAAGCTAGCGATGTTGCCAAAAGCGCCGACTGCTGCTTCAGGCGTTCTAAAACTGGGAATCGTCGAATTGGAAATAAGTGCCCGAGCGCTGACAACCGAAGAATCACCCATCCAGCAACACAGCAATGGTTTACTAATCTTGGATTTGACATCAACAATAGATTGCGCAATTGCTAACCCATCTACCCCTAGCTTAGGAGAGTAAATGACTAACAGACCGTCAATATTCTTCTCCTTATTGGCTGCTTCAATGGCAGCACGATATTGCTCTGGGGTAGCCTCTTCCGAAAGATCTATTAAATCTACCAAAGAAGCTTGCGGAGAAACGAAGGGCTTTAATGCGTCTATCGCTTCTGTAGAGAGCGTACCCAGTTCCAAGTGAATCTCATTAATCCAATCTGCCGCTAATACCCCAGGACCACCACCATTAGTAATCACTGCTAAGTGCTTGCCCACAGGTCGATAACGAGAAGCTAAACATTTTGCCGCTGAAAATAACTCTACAAAAGAGCGTACCCTCACAGCGCCCGCACGACGCAATGCCGCATCAAATACCTCGTCGCTACCGACAATTGCACCACTATGGGTTTGAGCTGCCAAGTTAGCGGCTGATTTTCTACCAGCCTTTAAGACCACCACTGGTTTAGCTCTTGCTGCTGAACGCAACGCACTCATAAAGCTACGTGCATTTGAAATACCCTCGAGATAAATCACAATGCTATGCGTGCGCGAGTCTGATGCTAAATAGTCAAGCACTTGGGCAATATCGACCTCGGAATTAGGTCCCAATGACACCACATTTGAAAACCCAACTTGATTTTGCTTGCCCCAATCTAAGATCGAAGCTGTTAAAGCACCAGACTGAGAAATAAGCCCCAAAGGACCAGCCGCAGCCAATGGTCCAATCACGCTCGCATTTAACTGCAGCGCAGGCATTTGGAAGCCCAGGCTATTAGGGCCAAGAAGATGAATGCTACGACGATGTGCAGCATCATGAATTTCAACAGCGAGTGCGGCAGGCACACCAGCCCCAATTACTAAGGCGGCTTTACATTTGATCCGAGCAGCCATATCTAAGGCAAGCAAGATCCCATCGTGAGGTAACGCAATGATGGCCAATTCCGCTTTTAACTTACCCAACTCCAAGAGGGTATCGGTAGCATAAATATTTAAATACTGAATCGACCCCTTAAATTTCTGGGCATCTAAGTCTTGAGTTAGACCTTGGGCAAAAGGACTAGATCGCAGTGGGTCATCAGCATCGCCCACAAATACAACGATGCTTTTTGGCTGAAATAAATAAGATAGGTAATGTTTGTCCACAAAGATCGATCCATTACTAGTCAAGGTTCAGTATCAGTGAACTATAGACCAAACAATTTGATATAGAACAAACTTTAGTGCACTGCAGTATGTATTTTCCCATTCCGCATGGAAAATAAAAAATCACCCGAAGGTGATTCTTTGCAAATGAGGGGAAAAACTAGCGCTAGACCCCCCAATTCACATCATTTGCTTTTACTGAGATAACTCTTCGACTTACTCTTTCTTAGCCGCTTCGATAGCAATCGAAATAGTGACATCATCACCTACGTTAGGAGCATATTTACCCATATTGAATTCGGTACGCTTCACTTTAACTTCTGCGTTCGCACCACAATAGTCAACACCGGACATTGGATGCTTTTTGCATTCAAAATGTGTGATCTTCAAAGTCACAGGCTTGCTGACGCCCTTCAGGGTCAGGGTACCTTTTAAAGCAACAGGCTTGTCACCTTTAAACATCATGTCATTAGATTGAAAAGTGGCTGTTGGGAATGCAGTAGTAGACAGGAAATCTTCACCCTGAATATGGCCATTAAATAAAGTGGAGCCAGTATCCACAGACTTGGTATCAATAGTGATATCAGCGCTACCTTTTTTAGCGGCTTGGTCAATGGTTACGGTACCAGTAACCGTATTGAAACGGCTCGTTTGATTTGAGAAACCCAAATGGTTGTACTCAAATTGAGCAAAGGTGTGATTAGCGTCAGCCGTATAAGTAGCTGGTGTAGCTAGTGCTGCGGTAGACAAACCAATAGTTGCTAATAATGCAATAAATAACTTCGATTTCATGTAATTCTCCTTGATTAAGAAATGTTTAAAAGTAAGACTATTTTTGATTTAAAACTAAATGAACTTTGACGGGCACTTCGTTAGCCACCGCCGAGGTATCGGCCCAATTACCGGCGCCTAAACCGTAATCTAATCTCAACAACTGAAAGGCTGCATCAAACACCATTTGTTTACCCTGCCCCTGGTAGGCGGCAGTCATTACTACCGGCACAGCTTTACCCTTAATAGTGAGGGTGCCATGAACCTCTAATCGGCCTGCGCCATTGATCTTCACTGAATCGCTTACAAAATTAGCGCTAGGGAAACTCTTGGTGTTAAACCAATCTTTACCTTTTGCCTCATCCTGCAACTCTTCGCCGCCTGCATTAAAACTCGCAATCTCAATGAGCAAATTAGCCTTTGCTTTTTCTGGATCATCAGGATTGAAGACAACTTTTCCACTGAACTTAGTAAAACTGCCATTCAGGCTGGAGCCCATCAATTTGCTGCTAAAGGTAATCTTGCTTTTGGCGGTATCAATTCCAGAGTATTCAACTGCTTGAGCCTGCCCAACAAACGCAATGAAAGCGATTAATAGCCAATTTTTTAAGTAATTGAAGTGCTTAATAAGAAAAAAAATATTCATGAGCTCATCTTTCATTACTTTTATGTCGACAAAATGACATGCGACTTAATAAACCATCCTTGTCAATCCATTGATGCTTGAGCGCAGCTAGTACGTGAAGCCCTACGAGAACCATCAGACCATTTGCCAAAACTTCATGAACCTCTTTTAGCAGGTGGCCGAGTGCTTTATCTTTTTCAAGCAGATCAGGCAAATCAAAAAAACCAAAATAATTGACGGTATAGCCCTTTGCTGAACTCATTAACCAACCTATCAGTGGAATTACTAGCATTAAAAAATATAAGGCAAGGTGGGTAAATTGCATTGCCCTCTCTTGCCAAGCGGGCATGGTGACATTGAGCTTAGGCACCCGATGTGTTGCACGCCACACTATACGTACTAGCACCAAGAAGAAAACTGTCGTACCGAGCCATTTATGCCAGCTGAATCCAGCAATTCTGGCTGGGCTTAAGGGCATATCACTCACCACAATCGCGATCGACCAAGTTACGAGAATCAGCAAAGCCATGACCCAATGAAGCAGGATGGCAGTGTTGGTATATCTTAAATTGGCCATTATTTACTCAACTGCCCTGCAATAGCAGCAATGCGCTCACCATAAAGACGCGCCGTCTCCAAATCACCGACATTTACCTCATCAGCACTTGCGTCTGAAGGCGTCTGCATCATTGCGCCAGCAGATGAGCCAATATAGTTCACATCATCACGTTTAGCTGCCTTAGAGTTTGAAGGCATCAATCCGGTGCCGACCCAAATACCTGAATGTTGCATGGCTAATGTAAAGAAATAGTGGAGCGTAGAGTGCTTATCACCATTCATGGTTGCGGAGTTTGTAAAACCACCAAACAGCTTATCCTTCCACTGCTGTGAAAACCATGGCTTCGAACTCGCATCTGCAAATTTCTTGAATTGCCAGCTGACAGTGCCCATATACGTTGGCGATCCAAATACAATGGCGTCCGCTGCATTTAAAATTTCCCATTGAGCATCTGTTAAATTGCCTTCAGCATCAATAGCAAGCAATGTGCCATTAGCGCCTTTCGCCAAGGCCTCAGCCTGCTTAACAGTATGGCCATAACCACTATGAAATACGACTGCTACTTTAGTCATGATTTTTTCCTTAAATTTTGCAATTAAATAACATTAAAAATACTGCTTAATTTTTTTAAAGAGGCATGTAATTCCGCCATTTCTTCCTCGGATAGCTTTTCAAATGCCTGCCCCAGATAACGCAAGTGCTCGGGAAAGACCCTGTCAAATAATTGCTGGCCATGGGCTGTCAAATTGATCATTTGGCTACGCGCATCCTCTGGATTGGTTTGCCTCTCCAGAATGCCTTTTGCCTCTAAACGCTCAAGCACTCCTGTTAATGTACCCTTGGTTACCAAAGTTTTCTCGCCCAACTGCTTGCAGGTCATAGGCGGCTGATTGCCTAATGTAGCAATCACGTCAAACTGCGTCGTAGTGAGTCCTAGCGCCTTAATATGTGGCGCTGAATATCTCTCAAACCCCTGATAGGCCAAGACTAACTCTCTTAAGACCGGCAAAAAACTCATTTAAGTTCCATAAAGTACTAACTAGGACTAGTTTAGTACTAATACGAACTAAATGCAAGTGAGTGGATGCAAACAAATATATTTTATATAAATCAATGATTTATAAATACATGACGCTCAAAATAAGCAAACCCTGCGACTTGCGCAGGGTTTTGATGTGTTCGAAGGCTCAAATTAAAACTGAACTGTCTCGCCCTCAGCCATTGGAATAATCTTGATTGAACTGCCCTTCATAGCATCTTGGAACTCAGCCAAAGTTCCCTTGGTCATTGGGTTGGAACCGTAATGCATTGGAATCACCATCTTTGGCTTAACCCAAGTACGCAATGCATAAGCAGCATCATCTGGCGCCATCGTAAAATTACCCCCGATAGGAATTAATACCAAATCAGGTTTGTAGTGCTCGCTGATAAATTTCATATCGCTAAAGAGGCCGGTGTCACCCATGTGCCAAATTTTGAAGCCATTCTCAAGCTCAATGATGTAACCCATAGGCTCACCAGCTGGATGGGACTCCATTTTTTCAGTGGCAGGGTTCTTCCAAACCAATAATGAAGAATGCTCCGCTTGCACTGCAGTAACCTTAATGCCTGGCAATGGGGTAACACGACCCGTCTTATTAAAGCGGTGCCCAAGATCGGCAGGCAAAATTCCAAGAGTGGTCAAAGGCGTCACCATATCAGCCGGACCATAAAGTTTGGTGTTATTCATTTTGGCAATTGCAGGTGCATCACCCAAATGATCAACGTGCGCATGGGTTACCAGAAGCAAATCAATTGGGCCAATGGCTGCCAAATCATTTTTATACATTGGCGGTGTTTTAGGTCCGCCAGTAATCCATGGATCAATCAAGATCATCTTACCGGCAGGTGTTTTAATCCGAAAACCAGCCTGTCCAAACCACAGCAGCTCAGTCTTTCCTTGAACGCCAGCTGCGGCCGGAGTCTGAGCTTGCGTAGTAGCGGTAAAGGCCAGCAATAAACTGGCAATCAGTGTGACACCAATAGCACCTGTAAATGAATGAATGCGCATATAACAATCTCCCAATGTATTTTTATAGATCTTTCAAAACTATATCCCAGAAAAAGCTATCTAGCATTTATGGCACTGCACCAATTTATCGCAAACTGCTTTGGATGCTCGCTATAGAAATAGTTTTGGGATGTTGATGGGCATCACTTCCAAAAGATAGTCATTTTTTGCGCTTGACCAGCCCTCACCATCAACGCTCGTTTTTGCTCAACGCCTTGATAGTTAGCTAGCAAGACATACTCTCCAGGATCAATGTTAACCAACATATAAGGACCATTGGCCTGAGCATCAAAGATAATTTTCTGTTTTGAATTGACTATCTTAATTTTTGCACCAAAGATCCAAATACCTCTGCCGCTCTCAATCTGAGAAAGTTGAAGCATCAATGGCCATTGCTTAGCCTCAGACAGAATAGCTGCAGTTTCTTCATCACCCACACCACCAGTGATGTAAGCGAGGCTATCAGAGTATTGCGTATCAGGAACTTGAGCTAATGTAACTAGAGGAGATAAAAGGCAAGCAAATAGAGCGACACCCTGCAATATCTGCTTCATCATTGTCTCCTCTTTTTATTTCCAGAAAACTCAATATTTAATTGATGGCAATATAAGACTGTGGCTTATCTAGGCTGTAGTACTTAATCACTTTTGCATTCAGATCTATCTTATTTAAATCGAAGGCCTGAACATTGGTACTCTCAAACATTTTGACGTAATACATCATATTTTTGTTATCGGCCACCACGGTCCACTCTGTTGTCTCGATGCCGCCCGCACCACCACCATAGGAATTGCTTGCTGGTAGGCTAATAGCACCCGGAGGAATATCAAAGCTTCCTAAAATATGCCAAGCAGTATTGGTTTGTTGCACCGCGCTGTAGTTAGTAGGGGCTGATTTAGATAAAAACAGTGCTCGAATAAAGCGACTTGGACTTAAGTAGTCTCCTGGCAAGCCATGTAAACCACTACCAGAACTAGGAGGCGCATAAGTAGCGCCGTTAATTACCATGGGCGCTTTTTCAACATTGGTGAGATTGGCATAGTTGCCGATACTGTTTAACTGATCTCTAAAGGCTGGGTCATTCGTCATCACACCAGCAGGGTTATCGGTTATTACTAACTCGCCCTTGAGGTACTCGATCACAATGCTCTTACCTTTTGCATCATGCAGAGTCATGCGTACTGGGGCCGAACTATTGTGATATGCCGGAATGATTGAGCGATTGACATAAATCTTTCTAAAACCCTCTTTCACCTCATCTACAGTAGCAAAATTCGTTAGGGCATACATCAGCATTTGAATGGAGGCAATACTCTTAGCGGAGTCTGCAGGACTAACCACTTGGTAGACGGCAGTATTGGGAGCATTCAGCAAGCCGCCGACCAAGCCTTTTTCATTCATGCCATCGACCAGTACAGGCATGCCTAAGCCGTTCATACCAGCTACAGCATATTTGCTTGTCCAATTTAAACCCGAACCAGGTTTGTTATCAACGCCAACTCCAGGAACTGCTAAATTTCTGGGAATTACCGTTAACTGTGATTTGAGCGGTAAGCCAAACTCCATGGTGCGCCCATATACAAAACCGCCATCATTCCCTTTTAATAAAAAGCTAGTACAAGCATGGCTTAGGATAGGAGTAAAAACTAAAGATGCTGCGACAGATGCCGCTAATATTTGCTTAATGAATGTCTTATTCACAACTGCCTCTAGGATTGTTTGGATCAAGCATCTATATTACAACTAGAGGCGCTAAATTAAAAAGCCCCGCAGGGGTGTGCGAGGCTTAGTCAATGCCACTAGATTTGTCGATCAAATCCTTAAGGGATCATGATGATGGCGCCGGATACTTTCCTACCTTCCGCAGTCTTATGGGCTTCTGCAGCCTGCTCTAGGCTAAATTTTGCACCAATTTGCACCTTTACGGCACCGCTGGCAATAGCGTCAAATACAGCTCGGGCATTTTCTTGAAGTAACTCAGGCGTTGCATTATGAGGAAATACTGAAGGCCTTGTTAAGAACAAGCAACCTTTTTTATTTAATATCTCTGGCTGAATCTCAGGTGCAGGACCTGATGCGGCACCAAATAGAGCCAAGGTACCAAACGGAGCAACACAATCCAAAGAACCCAAAAAAGTATCTTTAGCCACAGAGTCATAAACAACGTTAGCCTTACGACCACCAGTAGCCTTCAGAACTTCATCAACCCAATGGGTCTGCGAGTAATCAACGACCGCATCACATCCAGCAGCTTTTGCAGCAGCGATCTTGGCCTGAGAACCCACAGTGCCCACTACAAATGCACCTAAGGCTTTAGCCCAGCCCGCCACAATTTGTCCCACACCACCAGCGGCTGCATGTATGAGCACCACATCGCCAGCCTTCACCTTGTAAGTTTTTTGAACAAGATATTGAGCAGTCATTGCCTTAAAGAAAACAGCTGCGGCAACCTCATCAGAAACATTACTAGGAACAGAAACTAATTTATCAACCGGCACATTGCGATGACTCGCATAAGCACCAATGCCGGCGTTCATATACATCACGCGATCACCGACTTTGAATCTAGTAACGCCATCGCCAACGACCTCGACCACACCTACAGCCTCATGCCCAAGGCCAGTAGGCAGTTCCAATGGATAGACACCAGAGCGCTGGTATACATCAATAAAGTTAAAGCCAATCGCTGTTTGGCGAAGTTGCACCTCACCTTTAGCAGGCGCCGGCAATTCTTGATCGATCAATTGAATGACGTCAGCATTTCCCAATGCATTGAGGCTTACTATTCGAGCAGTTGTCACGTGTCACCTTATATATTTTTATTGAAAAAAATATCATACCTTAAGAACAATTAACACGTGATGCCCTACGCTGATCTAGCAACTCATGCCCTAAGGACGTTTTTTAACTGGTGCTTTTCCAGGTTTTTGGACTTGCGAACTACTGAGATTGGAGACATTTTCAACGCTTTTCTCAAAGCTATTAAATGAATCGGCCATTGCAGCGCGCACTAATTCAAAGTTTTGTAAGGCAGTATTAAAGGATGTTTTAAATATTGAAACATAGGCCTCCGATCCCGGGGGCGCATTGTTAGTAGCTTCATTGACAAAATGAATCAAATCAATTTTTGATTCCTCAATCATGGATTCAGCAATTTGACCTAATTCTTTGTTGCCGCTACTGAGAACACCCATTAGCTGAGCCTGATATTGCGCAACCTCCTTGGCAGCATCTTGCAAGACTTCGGCATGCACATGATCAAATGCAGTCTTTGGATCCTGGGTCTTTAACAATTCGGCAACTTTTTTCTGAAAAAGACTTGCCAACTCCTGAGCAGCTTGTTGATTGATTTGAGCAATTGCTTGGGCACTTTCAACCGCAACTTTACCCACAGCCTTAGATGTCTGGATTGTTTTTTGCTGATGCGCCATTGCATTTAAATCAAACGGGTTCTTGCTCATAAAGAAAGCTCCTTATATTTCAGTGATTTAACCAATTCTCAATTCAATCTACTCTTGAATTAACAGCTTTCTTATAGTGATATACCACTAGGGCTATTTAATTTAACTTATGCGGCTTTCCAAATCGCCCCTCATTGGGATATACCGGCGTTGTAGAAACTGGTCCCATGCCAATAATCTGAATTTCAGTGTCCCCTTTGATGGCTCCATCAAAGTGAACTACCCCCGCTGGGTGAAACATCATGCTACCAGCTGGCAAGCCTACAGTCGTAGCAGGATCCCAACTAGCGTCAGTGCCTGCATACCATGTGCCCTTAATTACTGTTACAAAACGATCTTGCGTGTGAAAATGCGGCGCACTCATGATTCCATTAGGGAATATATTTCTGACGACATACATTCCAGGCTTATTAGGGTCGCCATATAAAACAGCTGTTTTGACGCCTGCCGGAGCATCTCCCCAAACGACTTGATCTGGTTTAACGACGACAAAATCCTTTGGACTACTTTGAGCCTGAACTGAGAATGTAGTCGTAGTCGCTACTAGAGCCAACAAAGTCACTTTACAAAAATTGAATAGTTTCATGCTCATCTCCATATCTTCTTATTTTTTAGTTGCCGCCATTTGAGCCAATCTAACATGCTCAATAGCAATGCTCCCTAAGGGATTACCCCGTACCCGAGCTTACATAGGGTCGTTTTAGGCTAAGCTTCTAAGCATAAAAAGAAGTAACAATAGGAGACAAAATGAAATACGTACTTTGTGGCGCACTTACGCTCATGATCAGCACTTGCTTGTTTGCTGAAGAAAAAATCAACCCCACCGATCCGCAACCAAGCTGTCAAATGTGTCCAGGCACCTTTATTCCAGTGGATGAGCTAAATGCCTATACCAAGAAAGCAATCGATGAAAAGCATATTGATCAGCAAGTGCGCGATATTGACATTGGAAAAGCAAGGGTAGGAATTGGCATGGTCTACCGTGGCAAGCTAGATGGGCCTGCAACTGACTCAGTAGCTGAACATGACCAAATTAGCGAGGTGTATCACATCATCTCTGGAACTGGCACCTTGGTTTTAGGTCCCAACATTACCAATAGACAGCGCAGACCCGCCAACCAAAAAACTGTTGTCGAATTTAACGGGCCCGGCAATAACGGCACAGAAATATTAAATGGGATCTCCCGCGAACTCAAGCCTGGCGATGTAGTTGTGATTCCTGCGGGAACTGGGCACTGGTTTACCAAGATTGATGATCACATTAATTACCTAATGATTCGCTTTGATCCAGACAAAGTCACACCACTAAAAGGCGAAGCGCAATCCAAAGAGTATTTATCAAAACCCGCAACGCGTTAAGAAGAAAAATATGAGCCCGTCTATTCGCAGCTTTTTCCTGATCCTCCTTATTTTATTTTGTGGTTGCACTTACGCACAAACACAATCCACAAGCAAAGCACCTCAATACAAAGTTGACCCATCTTGGCCAAAGTCATTACCCAATAATTGGATTTTGGGGCAAGTGTCGGGCGTTGCCACTGATGCAAATGATCACATTTGGATTATTCATCGCCCGCTCACGATTACTGATGATGAGAAAGGTGCAACCTTAACACCCAAGCGCTCCAAATGCTGCATCCCCGCTCCCCCTGTTTTGGAGTTTGATAAACAAGGAAATCTCTTGCATGCTTGGGGAGGCCCTGGTACTGGATTTGACTGGCCAAAAAATGAACATGGCATTTATGTAGATCCTATTGGCAATGTTTGGGTTGGCGGTAATGATGTTACCGATCACATGATTTTGAAGTTCACGCCCCAAGGAAAATTTTTACTGCAAATTGGTGGTCCCGGGCAAAGCTTGGGTAGCAATAGCACCACTCAATTGGGTCGCCCTGCCCATATGAATGTAGACCCTACTGCTAATGAAATTTATGTTGCAGACGGCTATCTCAATAAACGCGTGATTGTTTTCGATTCAAATACTGGAGCTTATAAACGTCATTGGGGTGCTTATGGCAATGTTCCTAGTGATGAGAAGATGGCTAACTTCAATTCAACGTCACCTCAATTTGCAAATCCAGTCCATTGCGTACGCCTTATGAAAGACAACACACTCTTTGTCTGCGATCGCGCCAATAATCGCATTCAAGTTTTTGAGAAAAGTGGAAAGTTTATACGGGAGATGGCATTTGAAACAGATACAAAAGGATCCGGATCGGTTTGGGATCTCATTCCATCAGATCCAAGCCAAAAATATATCCTGATTGCCGACGGCACCAATAATGAGGTAACAGTCCTTATTCGAGAAAACGGGCAAAAAGTGGGCTCTTTTGGCAGAAGTGGTCGTAACGCAGGCGATTTCCATTGGGTGCATAACATTGCTGTTGATTCTGATGGTAGCGTTTACACCACTGAAGTCGACACCGGCAAGCGCGCTCAACGGTTTACCAAATCAAAATAATTGAAGGTAAAGATTGAAATATATTCTTAGTGGCATCGCTACCCTATTAGTAAGTACCTCGACAATGGCACAGCTTACAGTCATGATCTCTGGCGGTTTTAGTGGCCCGTATAAGCAAATGCTTCCCCAATTTGAAAAAATGACGGGGGTTACAGTGACTACCTTATCTGGCGCATCGCAGGGATCTGGTCCTAAAACGATTAAAGCCCAACTCGATAAGGGCATGAACGCAGATGTTGTCATTTTGTCTAGAGAGGGTCTCGCAGAATTAATAGCTGCAGGAAAAATTGTGCCGGGAACAGATGTTGACTTGGCATTCGCCCCCTTGGGTGCGGCCATTCCCGCAGGAGCAATCAAGCCTGATATCAGCACCGTGCCCGCATTCAAGCAAGCTTTGATCAACATTAAATCCATCGTCGTTCCTGGAAGTACGAGCGGGATTTATCTTGTGAATGAGCTCTTCCCCAGTCTTGGTGTAAACAATCAAATCTCTGTGAAAGTAACCGAACGGGGCAGTCAAGCCACTTCAATACTGGCTGCTAAAGAAGCGGGTATGGCTATTCAACCAACTAGTGAATTGGTGAACGTTACCGGTATTAATTTTATTGGTCGACTCCCAAAAGAGCTTCAACTGATACAAACTTTTTCCGCTGCAATAGTGACCGGCTCAACAGAATCAAAAACTGCCCAGCAACTCATTGGGCTTCTAACCTCCAAACAGGCTCAACAAGCCATACAAAGTAGTGGGATGGATCTCATTCAGAGGTAAATGAAGTACTGCCCCGCATCGTCCTATTCTATATACGATATCGGCATATGAACATGCCGATATATTCGTTCCGACATTCAGTTCTTTTAGGTATCCTGAACGGAATAAAGATAATTGGAAGTGTCCCATGTACCCCGCTCGTAGAAAGTTTATAGCCCTTGCCTTGGGGTCCCTAGGCGCTAGTGCCTTTCCCATAAGCGCACTTACAAATACTAATTGGCCCAATAAATCCATTCGGATTATTGTTCCTGTACCGGCAGGTGGTAGCTTAGACATTTTGGCCAGAACACTTGCAAAGGGTCTTACTACATCACTCAATCAAGCAGTCATTGTCGAAAATATGGCGGGGGGTGGTAGCAATATTGCGTTTGGGTATGTAGCCAAAGCCGCGCCAGATGGCTACACCTTGTTATTGGGCTGGGACAGCTTAGCAATTAACCCAAGCCTTTACCCCAACCCCCCATATAAACTCGATCAATTTGCTCCAATCTCTTTGGCAATTACCGCGCCACAAGTATTGGTTGTCGGACCTAAACTACCCGTTAAAAATCTTAAAACTTTTATTGAGGTGGCCAGAAGAAATCCAGGGGCGATTAGCTTGGCTAATGCTGGCAATGGCAGCCCAGGCCATCTTGCAGGTACACTTTTGGAAAGTATGGCTGATATTAAGTTATCGAATATCCCCTATAAAGGTGGCGCACCTGCAGTAGCTGACTTAGTTGCAGGGCATGTTGACTCTCTCATGGTGACCTTACCAGCAGCGATTCAACATATTCGCTCTGGCCGTTTAACCGCGTTAGGTATTAGCTCTGCGAAACGTTCAACTGGAGCACCAGAAATTCAAACGATTGCTGAAGCGGGACTAGCTGGCTACGACCTCAACTCTTGGCAAGGAGTCTTAGCCCCAGCAGGCACCCCCCAGAACATCATCATGCTTTTAAATCAAGAAATTGTGAAGATTCTAAAAGACCCTGTAGTTAAAAAGCAATTAATCTCAGAAGGATTCGAAGTCATCGCAAGCTCCCCAAAAACACTAGCCGACTATTTAACGACCTCATCACCTAAATGGGCAAAGTTGATTAAAGACTCCGGAGCGAAAGTAGATTAAGCTGCATTTCTGATGAATCCATTTAGGAAAACTCAATTGACCACCAAGAGAAAGATCGACTTCTACTTTAGTTTTATATCCCTATATACCTACATTGGATTTGAAGCATTTCAGACGCTTGTGCAAAAACATGACCTAGAGGTTGCATATAAGCCAATTGATTTACATGCTATCTTTACAGCAGGTGGCGGCCTTCCAGTTTCCAAAAGACCTCCCCAAAGACAAGCTTATCGTTTTGTAGAAATGCAACGCTGGGCTATTGCTCGTAAGATCCCCTTAGTTTTGAAGCCTAAACACCATCCATCCAATCCTGAAATCGGACACCGGATGCTATTGGCAGCTATAGCCAATGGGCAAGACATTCGCCAATTTGTTCACAATTCACTTAAGATTCTATGGGTTGATGATCTCAATATTGAGGATCCAGAAATCATGGTGGCTACTGCCAATCGCTCTGGTCTTGATGGGTACGCCCTCTTGGAGCAAAGCAAAGATCCCAGCATTCAACTAGACATTGATCGACTAACCCAAGAGGGTGTAGATCGTCAGGTATTTGGCACGCCCTTCTTTTTTTACAAAGATGAGCCGTTTTGGGGGCAAGATAGGTTAGACATGTTGGAGGATTTTATTGTCTCCGATCGAAAGCCCATTCCTTTTGCTGCGCTATAGAGCACCAACAAGAATAATGCCGCTCAAGTAATATAGGGGCTATGAGCATAAATACCCTACTACCAAGAAAAGTTCCTGGGTGGTTGGCTCCTCTGAAGTCATTTCCCGTCTTTCGTGCGCTTTGGTCTACATGGCTAGTTGCTAATGTCTGCATGTATACAAACGATGTTGCAGCAGCTTGGATGATGACTTCGCTGACCACTTCAGCAACACTAATCGCACTAGTTCAAACAGCCTCTAATTTGCCAGTGCTTTTACTGGGTGTACCGAGTGGCGCTCTCGCAGATATTTTGAATCGGAAGCATTTTCTAGTATTTACCCAACTCTGGTTGGCAGCGAACGCTACCTTGCTTTATCTATCCTCGGCATTTGGGTTGCTCGACCCCGTGTTTCTTCTAATACTGACCTTTATTAATGGCATTGGTTTGGCAATGCGCTGGCCTGTCTATGCAGCCATCGTTCCAGACCTTATCCCACGAGATTCACTACACTTGGCCTTAGGGCTCAATTCGATTGCAATGAATGCCTCTCGCATTTTGGGTCCGCTCATTGCCGGTTTCATCATTGCCAGTATTGGGACTGAATTTGTCTTTGCTCTGAACATGGTGCTCTCACTGGGCATGACTTGGATTGTTATTCGCTGGAAAAATGAGAGTTATGTCTCCACCTTACCTGGAGAGCGCTTTTTTGGCGCCATGCGTCTTGGTACTCAATACATTAGACAATCCAAACCGATGCGCTCGATCCTAATTAGATCATTTTTGTTCTACATGCAATCCTCGAGCTTGCTTGCGCTACTACCCGTTATTGCAAAAGATCATTTCCAGGGAAATGCCAATACATTCACCTTGCTACTTTCATGCTTAGGTTTTGGTGCCATCCTTGTCGGCTCACAACTCCAAGCACTGAGGGCTCGCTGGAACCCAAATCAATTAGCAACCTATGGGATTATTTTTCTATCCATAAGTTCGCTTGGCGTTGTACTGGTTCCCAATATTTGGTACGCAGCTCCACTCATGGTTGTGAGTGGGATGTCTTGGTTCTGCGTAGGTAACACTCTGAGTACAGCCTCGCAACTCTCATTACCCAACTGGATACGCGCTCGAGGTATGTCTTTTTACCAAATGA
This sequence comes from uncultured beta proteobacterium, assembly GCA_903858445.1. Lineage (GTDB taxonomy): Bacteria > Pseudomonadota > Gammaproteobacteria > Burkholderiales > Burkholderiaceae > Polynucleobacter. Next base: position 16,488 of record CAIOIX010000353.1, on the reverse strand, counting down.
GTCTTATGGGTGGCAGCGCCATTGGAGCGTTTGTTTGGGGCAAGATTACAAGTTCAAGCAATGTCACTGTCAGCATTGGGATTAGTGCGCTATTTGGATTGCTCATGCTGGTTTTGATTCGCAAGCACCCAGTGAATGGACATGAAGTTGAAGACCTAACACCGGTCTGCCCTATTGAGCGCCCCCATCCTGCTAGAGATATCGATCCGGATGAAGGTCCTGTGATGATCTCGATGGAGTATCACATTGATCAAGGGCATACAGAACAGTTTAAGAATTTAATGGCTAAAACCCGAAGGTCGAGACTGAAGCAAGGGGCACTATCTTGGAGCCTCTTCGAGGATGCTGAGCATGCCGGCAAATTCTTAGAATATTTTGTATTTGAAACTTGGGCAGACTACCTTAGACGATTTGATCGCTTCACAGCTGATGACTTAGCCATGCAGGAAGAACGACATCGCTTTCATATTGACTCAAGCCCCCCAAAGCTAACGAGGCGAATTGCTTCGGCCCTTAAGAATTAGTCGACAAGTTATATTTTTTAGCGGGGAATTCTGGAATTAATTCTAGAAAATACTGCTCGAGCATTACCCTCAAAGATCATTGAACGATCTTTCTCGCTTAATGACTTCACTTGATCGATATACCGACGCGTATCATCAAAATAGAATCCAGTATCAGGGTCAAGATCTTTTACCGCACCAAAAGTTTCAGAGGCAAACAAAATATTTTTCACCGGAATCACTTCAGTTAATAAATTAATGCCTGGCTGATGGTAAACACAAGTATCAAAATAAATATTATTTAGAAGCTTTTGATTTAGATCCGGAATATTCATATCCTGAGCTAATCCTCTAAAGCGCCCCCAGTGATAAGGAACAGCCCCGCCACCATGCGGAATCACAAAACGCAACTCAGGAAACTTTTCAAATAAATCAGAAGTCAAAAACTGCATAAATGCAGTGGTATCAGCATTTAAATAATGTGCCCCAGTTGTATGGAAGCAATCATTACAGCTAGTGCTGACATGAATCATGGCGGGCACATCTAGCGTGGTCATTTCTTCAAAAATTGGGTACCAAAAAGGATTGCTTAAAGGGGGGGTCTGCCAATAGCCACCAGAGGGGTCGGGATTGAGATTAATTCCCACAAATCCATATTCATTCACACACTTACGCATTTCGGGCAAGCAGGTGGAAATATCCATGCCTGGTGATTGCGGGAGCATGGCGGCACCCACAAAGTTCTGCGGGAATAACTGAGTCACTCGATAGCAGAGCTCATTACAGATAGCAGCCCAGGTTGCCGATGTATTGAAATCACCAATATGGTGAGCCATAAAACTGGCTCTTGGCGAAAATATGGTCACATCAATTCCGCGCTCGCGCATTCTGACCAATTGATTCCGCTCTATTGATTCTCGGATTTCATCATCGCTAATCTTAAGGTCTGATAATTTTGGCCCAAGTTCAGGGGTACTTAAGTTGGCCACTTGAGCATCACGCCATGTCTTCAATGACTTGGGTGCTGTGGTGTAATGCCCATGGCAATCAATGATCATTCAGAATCTCACTTTTTCCTAGTTAGGTTATTTTGTCGCAAGACCCTGAATACCGGATCGCTCTATGATCGCCTTTAATTTCCCTGAGGCAGTCATCTCATCAATAAACAGATTTAACTGCTCAATCGTGCCATGTCTATTTAAAGGTGTTCCTAAGGCAAGGTTTTCATAGCCTATGACTGCTGGTAGCACTCTAGAACCAGGAATGCTTGCGGCTAGCTCATATAAAATCGCTTTATTAGTTGAAAATCCATCTAACTCGCCGGATTTTAGAAGTTCAATAGCCTGCTTAGTTGAGGTAGTTTGTACCAGCGTTGCATACGGGATCAGCTCTGGAAGCTCGCGCTGGGAATTACTACCAACGCTATAACCAATCTTGACCTTCTTTTGATTGAGCTCAGCGGGTGAATTAATGTTGCTATGTGGGCTAATTAAATAACCTTTTTCAATTTGAATTACCGTTTTTGAAAATTGAATATATTGCGCTCTATCAGCACTGGCATTAGTAAAGACTAAATCGACCTCACTCTTTTTCACAGCGGCCAGAACATCCGCATTCTTTTCAAAAACTACAGGTGAGTATTTAACGCCTAACTTGGCAGAGAGATCTCTGCCTAATTCGTAGCCGATACCCCGAGACTCAACACCGATAGAGCCAGCCGGCAAGATAGAAGTTGGAGTGCCTTTATATAGACCTGTCTTTAACTCCCCTTGAGGGGCTATAGGGTTTTGTGGCGCAGTGGAACAAGCGAAGAGGGTTAGTGAAAATACTAATCCGCACGCCCTCACACAGAAAAAACGATAGCTCATTAGTTTATTTGTTAAGAATTAATCAGGTTGAATATTGCCCTCGCGCACCAACTTCTCGTAACGCTTTCGCTCTGCATTTAAGAAAGTGGTCAATTGCGCAGTGCTGCCAGGACTCACCTCGCCACCAACTGAGGTTAATCTCTCAATCATGTCTTTTGATTTAAGCGCCTTCTCAACTTCCGCATGCAAAGTCTTGACAATAGCGCTGGGGGTTTTAGATGGTGCAATTAAGCTATACCAAACAGAGGCTTCAAATCCAGGGAACCCAGATTCAGCAACCGTGGGTACAGCTGGAAATAATGAAGAGCGCTTCGCACTCATCACCGCAATAATTTTGAGATTACCGGCTTTAACCTGAGGGGCAATTTCTAAAATATTCATCGCCACCAGATCTAGCTGGCCACCAATGAGATCGGTAATGGCAGGCGACCCCCCTTTGTATGGAACGTGTTTGAGAGAAACTCCTGCAGCTTGCTCAAAGAATTTCATCGCCATATGAGGGGTTGCCCCATTACCGGGAGATCCATAAGTAATGAAATCTGGATTTGCCTTTGCAGCTTTAATTAAATCAGATAATTTTTGATATTTTCCAGTAGTCGTTGTTGCTATGACTACTGGTACGCTACCAATCATTGCGATGGGGGTGATATCTTTATCAATATCAAAAGGCTGAGGCTTATACAAGGCCATATTTGCGGCCAAGGCATTAGCTGCAACCATCAATGTGTACCCATCTGGCGCACTATCGATCAATTGCTTCACAGCAATATTTGTACCTGCACCTGGCTTATTCTCAATCACGATGGGCTGCCCGATTGAGCCCGAAAGACTTTGCCCCAAGCTTCTGGCTACTAAATCTACTGCTCCGCCTGGTGCGTACCCTACTAAGACCTTGATCGGTTTATTGGGATAGTCCTGAGCCATTGAAATGGCTGAGAAAAAAAGCCCACAAAATAACAAAGCCCTCGAAATTGTATTCTTCATCATTTTTACTCTCTAGGAGCCCCTGACATTTTGACAATACCTTCGTAACGACCAATCTCTGAATGTGAAAATTTCGTGAACTCCGCTACAGAACCTCCATCGACCTGTGCGCCAATTGCTTGTAGGCGTTGTCTCACTTCAGGATCCTTGAGCACCTTATTAAAAGCTGCGTTCAACTTTTCGGTAATATCTTTTGATGCGCCAGCTGGGAGCATGACCCCATACCAAGCATTCGCCACCATTGCTACGCCAACTTCTTTCATCGTTGGCACATTAGGCAACTCAGGAATGCGCTTATCAGCAGCAATGCCTAGGGCCTTGAGCTTACCGCCCTTAATATTATTTAGTGAGCCAGTATCGAGCATCATGTCAATGTGGCCAGCCATCAAATCGACGGCTGCTGGACCGCTACCCTTATAAGGTACGTGGCGAATATCCAAACCCGTTACTGTTTTAAATTGCGCCCCAGCTAAATGTTGGGAAGCGCCAATACCAGCTGAGCCATAGGTAAATTTTCCAGGATTTTGCTTGGCATCCGCTATTAAGTCTTTCATACTATTCCATGGTGATGCAGCAGGCACAACCATGATGTTAGGAATCGTGCAAACTAAAACTACTGGGGTGAAATCTTTTACGGCATCGAATCCCTGGTTTGCAAACAGATGGGGCCCTGCAGCGTTTGTAGAGCTAGTTGCCATCAACATCGAATAGCCGTCAGGCTTATCTTGTACAAAAGCTTGGGTGCCAATATTGCCTCCTGCACCACCCTTATTTTCAACAAATACTGAAACACCCAACTCTTTCGTTAAGGGCTGAACCAAAATACGCGCCACCTGATCGGTTGCTCCACCCGGAGGCCAAGGCACCAGAAACTTAATAGACTTATCTGGATAAGCGGCAAAGATGTCAATCGCTACAGCACTTAAAAATAGAGCGACTAGGACTCTAATATTCATAAGACACCTTTTTGACTCAAGGCGACATCTACCCAAGCATCGTTATATTGGCCATCCAAGATGGATTGAATAGTTTTGCGCTCGGCGCTTTCTTTTTCTTTGCCTAATCTGGCCGCCTCTAGCGCAATCTCAGGAGATAAGGCGATGATGCCGTCGCAATCACCCAAGATAATGTCACCAGGATTAATTACCATCCCGCCAATACTGATGGGAATATTAATAGAGCCAGGTCCATCTTTATACGGACCGCGCATATTTACGCCACGAGCCCAGCAGGGGAACTGGTGTTTCTCAAACGCATCTACGTCACGAATAGCGCTATCAAAGACACAGCCAATAGCCCCCTTAGATTTAGCAACTGTCATCATGATTTCACCAAATAGTGCGCGCGAGATATCGCCACCACCATCCACAACCAAGACATCACCCGGTTTTAGCATTTGTAAAGCTTTATGAATGAACAGATTATCTCCAGCACGCACACTGACGGTTACTGCATTGCCACAAACAGAGACAGAAGATTTATTCACAGGCAAAATATTCACTGCGCCAATGGTTCTGCCTAGTACATCACTCACCACTGAAGTTGCCAATCCCGTCAGCGCTACAATACCGGCTTCAAACGCATCTTTTCTGGGGTGAATTGCAATTCCGACTGTGCTCATTAGCAAATCTCCTAAATAATTTATATTGTTTTAACCATGCCAATATAACGCAAATATATTGACTCGCCCCTAAACTTTAGGGCTAATTTAGGCCTATGATTTAGCCTTTAGATCCAGTCGATCGATTGATCGATGCTACACCGCTAACTAAACCAAACAATGCTCAAAATTACCAACTCCACTGAGCTCATAGAAATCGCCCTCTTACATAAGCCCATCTCAGAATGTGGTTCCTGTAATGCGCTGATGAATCCAGGCTGGGAGTCCGTCCCTGGTGGCTTTGATCTACAACTCCTCAAACTCATTGGAACGCTTCGCGATGAAGAGCGTCCTGAAACTTGGGAGGAGCATCATCCCGAGGGAACAAACTCATGGTCTCCCGATGCTCCGATAGCTATCGGTTATCACCCTTATAGCCGCTGCGATATTTACCAGTGTATTGATTGTTCTCGCAAATACCTCCGATACGGAGAGTATGGAGGCTACTATGTTGATGAAAGAGTGAGGCCACTCAATGCAGACTTCATTGTTGCTGACTAGCCACCCTTAGATGGCTAGTGGGGCAATCTAAGAATTACTTCTCTGGCTTAAAGTTATTATCCAAAAATTGTTGGACACCGGTAAACATCAACATGCGATTTTTCTCCATGATGATGGTGTGTGTACCCTCACTAATTTGCAGCATTTCCTTATAGGGTGCGTTTTCTAATTTAGTGAAATACTCATACATCATGTAGCTTGGTAAGTCAGCATCCCACTCCGCATGAACTAGCATCACTGGCACGCGAATATCTTTTGGCTCATATACCGGTTTACCAGCAGTCCAATACTCTCGCGCATCTTGCACAGTGCCATTGGGCGCTCTTAATTTTTTAGGTGTTTGTGTTTTACCCCACGGGTCAGTCTCAAAAGTAGCGCTAGCCCATTTCTCAAACCATCCCTCTGGAATCAGACTAGCTTTAGCATTTTCTGGTACGCCAGTTAACCAGCGATTCTTCGCATCAGCTACCGAAGCCACACGATAAGCTCCGAGAGCTCCGCCTTTATCCGTTAAAGGCGCTCCACCCTGACGCAACCACTGTGGAGCATATAAAACTAGCTTATTAACCTTCTCATTGTTTTCGGCTGTGTACTTGCCCATGATGGTGGTGCCCCATGACCAGCCAAGCAAGTTCATTTTCAGAAGATTACGCTTTTTTAAGATGTAATCAACTGCGCTTGAAACATCGTTCACAGCCACATCCGTCCTCACTAGGGGTCCGTTCTGCTCTGCGGGCTGGTCCATTTCTAGTGGCCTAGTTGATTTACCGTAACCACGCAAGTCAACCAACCAAACGTCATAACCTCTGGCGGCGATGTACTCCATCCAAGAAGTGCCGCCTAGCGATAAGTCAAAGGCTGTCTCTGATGGATAAGTGGAGCCATGAACATATAGTAAGGTTTTCTCTGCTGAAAATTTCTTCATTCCAGCGAGGTGTTTATTGCGCACATATAGAGAAATACCAGGCGTATCACTTGGTACCATGTATTCCTTCATTTCGATTTTTCCGGCGGCGAATGCCTGCCCAATTCCAATACATGAAATCAGCACAGCCAATATTTTGTAAGCGATTTTCATTTAGTCTCCGTGTGAGTTAAAACTCATTTTTTATGATTTCTAATTAACTTTACAACCCACTATTCGCTAGTATCTCTCAAAACGATCCACCCCTCAGCATTTGTCAAAGTCTCATAAAAGAACCACCCGTAGGTGGCTAACACTGCCTGAGCAGTTGGGAGGCTTGCAGCAAACAGTGGAAAGGTTTAGCTAGACATGAGCACTGGTAAAACCATTGTTTTTAAAATATGTCTTGTACCAGCCCCTCTGCTGATAAATGGGAAACCAATATGACTATGTGCCCCCATCACCAAAAGGTCGGCGCCTTGGTCGCAGGCATTATTGAGCAGCATATCCATCACGCCGATATCCTCAATAATCATCACCTCAGACTTGGATTTAATGCCATGACATAACAGTTGCACAGCCACCTCTTTGCAAGATGCTGTGGCCCGTACAAGACTGGAATCAAAAGCCAATATTACGGCTTGATCGCACTTCAAAATCAGTGGCAGCGCGTCATTTAGGGCATGTGCGGCCTCACTAGAAGTATTCCAGGCAATCAGTGGGTGCTTAAATTCACCCGAGAAATCTCCAACATAAGGAATAATAAGCACTGGACGACCGGAGTTCGTTAAGACCTCCTCAACCAACTCAGAAGGAGTGTACTGAACGCTTGATTCATCATGCTGACCCATGATAATTAAATCAAAATACCTTGCCTTATCAGTAACTAGAGCCAATATAGCCGAATCAGTTCCTTTATTAATATCAAGCCATTCTGATTCCAGCCCTTGAGTGGCGAACTCAAACTTCCTTTTACTTCCCTCACTAGCTTTCACATACTCCTCTGGAGGCCAATTAGATATACTGCCAACCAATTTAGATGGTGCTTTTTGAGCGAATACCCCAACCAGCCTGGCATGATTAATCCTTGCCAAAGCGACGGCAATTTCTAGGCGAGCCTCACATCGAGTGCTTTGATCTAAATGCACCATTAAATTCTTCAACATGACTTCATCCTTAAGAAATTTGATTTGGTTTTAATTATGCTTAACTCAAAAATCTTCGATTTGATCCATATCAAGCTATCGGCGGGAGGATGAAGGGACCCCCTCCAAAGTACTTTTTAAAAGCTTGTTTTTTGATATTGGTCACACCAGAAAATAAGGACTATTGCCTAAAAAGAGATTTTAAGGATCTCGATCTATATGAAATAGGCTTATGCCTATTTCATTTCATTTAGCTGCGCCGTCATTTTATTGCCTCAATACCCAAGAACAAAATCTTGTTCGCATTAGCATCAACGTTACTTATTTAAACAACGTGAGCTTGTTTTAATTTTGCATCTATTTCAACCTACCTCTTCATCCTATCCAAGACTTTGTGCAAGCACTGGAAAATGCAAAAGAGGTTCATACAAATTAGTAGGCATATTAAATGCGAGTTTTTCAAGCAGCTACTTGCATTAATAAACTTCCTTAAAGATGTATAGTGGAATCCAAAACAATACTCACTTATTAGGAAGACGGCACATGAAACCTGTATATATCTGCGATGCTATCAGAACCCCTATCGGTCGCTATGCTGGCTCTCTCTCTGGCGTTCGCGCAGATGATTTGGGTGCCATCCCCATTAAAGCATTGATGGAGCGCAATCCTCAGGTGCAATGGGATCAAGTCGATGATGTGATCTATGGCTGCGCTAATCAAGCAGGCGAAGACAATCGCAACGTAGCGCGGATGAGTTTATTACTGGCAGGTCTATCAGCAAGCGTCCCCGGCGCCACTATTAATCGTTTATGCGGCTCTGGGATGGATGCTGTTGGAACTGCATCCAGAGCCATTGCTGCTGGGGAAGCAGAACTTATGATTGCTGGTGGCGTTGAGAGTATGAGTCGCGCCCCATTTGTTATGCCTAAAGCAGAATCTTCATTTTCTAGAACTAATGCTGTGCATGACACTACTATCGGCTGGCGCTTTATTAACCCACTCATGAAACAGGCCTATGGCGTAGACTCCATGCCAGAGACTGCGGAAAATGTAGCCGATGATTTCAAGATCAATCGTATAGATCAAGACCAAATGGCTTTCAGAAGTCAAAATAAAGCCGCTGCCTCGCAAGCCAGTGGGCGCTTTGCCAAGGAAATTACACCTGTCGTCATTACGCAGAAAAAAGGTGACCCCATCGTTGTTACTCAAGATGAACATCCACGCGCAACGACTATGGAAGCCCTTGGCAAACTCAGACCTATTGTTCGTCCGGATGGTACCGTGACTGCTGGCAATGCTTCTGGCGTCAACGATGGCGCCTGCGCCCTACTGCTCGCGAGCGACGAGGCCATTAAAAAGTACGGCCTCAAACCTAGGGCTAAGATTATTGGAATGGCAACGGCAGGAGTTGCTCCGCGAATTATGGGAATCGGGCCTGCTCCAGCAACTAAGAAATTACTGAAACGACTGAATCTTTCAATTGATCAGATGGATGTTATTGAATTGAACGAAGCCTTTGCTGCCCAGGGTTTGGCTACACTTCGCGACCTTGGGATCGCTGATGACGATGCCCGCGTCAATCCCAATGGCGGTGCTATTGCTCTGGGACATCCACTAGGCATGAGTGGTGCACGCTTAATAACTACCGCCTTAGTCGAGCTCGAGGAAAGGCAAAAGCGTTACGCGCTTTGCACCATGTGCATTGGTGTTGGCCAAGGCATTGCTATGGTGATTGAACGAACAGCTTAAGAGCTCTTCATAAAAAATGCCCGCTAGATTTAGCGGGCATTACCTTAAATGCAGAAGGCAACCCTCTTACTCATCTTTCATATTAGCGTTCTTGACAATCGGCTGAAGACGTTTTCTTTCTTCATTTAAGAACTTAATAAAATCAGCCTGAGAGCCTGGCGCCGGCTCAATACCTTGCGGGATGAGGCGGGCCTTCAGCGAATTAGTGTCTAAGGCGGCCTGTATAGCAGCATTCATTTTTTGAATGATGTCAGCCGGAGTACCCTTAGGCGCAAAGATTCCAGACCAATGGCCAATAAAAATACTGGGGTATCCCAGTTCTTTAGTCGTTGGCACATTTGGTAAACGAGTAATGCGCTTATTCCAAGTTGAGGCAATCGGCCTCAACTTGCCACCCTCAATTTGAGGTAGCACCACTACGCTAGCCTCTGAAGTAGCATCAACCTGCTTAGATACCACGGCGAAGACGCCTTCTGAACCACTTTTGTAGGGAATAATTTCGTAATTACCACCACCAGCGTACAACTTAATCATTTCAGCTACGAAATGGGGAGTGCTACCACTACCCGCAGTGGCAAAAGTTAGCCCTGGTTTGCCCTGCGCTTTTTTAATAAGATCCTTAAAGTTCTGAATCGGAGATTCGCTATTCACCACAATAACAGATGGGCTCACAGCCATCATCCCCACTGGTACCAAGTCCTCGATCTTATAAGGCATATTGCTTCGAAGCATGGGCAGAGTTACAACACCACCTGCTGCTCCAGCATAAAAGGTGTAACCATCAGGGGCACTCTTAGCGACATAGTCACCGCCTACCACTGAACCAGCTCCAGGCTTATTCTCAACAATAATCGGTTGCCCTAACTGCTTACTAACACCTTCAGCAACGGCACGCGCAACAAGATCGTTAGCGCCACCAGGACCAAAGCCAACAATAAATCGAATGGGGCGGCTTGGCCATGTATCTGCAGAAGCGCAGCTGGCGATACCAAGCGCAAAGGCAATTGCTAAGACTTTAATTTTGTTCATGAAAACTTTCTCTCTAGTGAGTCGAAATAATCTTTTTTTACACAGCTTTGTCGTTCAGAAAAAGTGGCTACCAGTGTAGGATCTTCCTTGAGCTCGCCATGCTCCTTGAGATGGTTGAGTGCATTCGTCATACCTCGCACTGCACCTTGTAGGGCCGCATTGGCATAAAGCACTATGCCAAAACCCATCTCAGATAAATCAGCCAGTGGCAACGAAGGCGTCTTTCCGCCAATAACAATATTGATCAGCTGTGGGCAGTATGACTGAGACGCAATAATGTTGATTTCCTCAATGCTTTCAGGGGCCTCGATAAAAGTCATATCAGCACCCGCTTGGGCATAGCTGGCAGCCCTATCAAGCGCATCATCCAGTCCATTAAGCGCTCGAGCATCTGTTCTAGCAATGATCAAAAAGTCCTCATGCACTCTTGCATCTACTGCTGCCTTAATCTTGCCGCACATCTCTTCTTTGCTGATAATCTGCTTCCCAGAAAAATGCCCGCATCGTTTAGGACTGGCCTGATCCTCCATTTGGATGGCACTAGCACCAGCCCGTTCTAGCACCTTAATGGCGTGATGAACGTTGACTGCATTTCCAAAACCGGTATCAATATCTACGATCAAGGGGATCTGCACAACATCGCAGATCGCCGCAGTATGAGTAGCTACATCGTTCAGATTAATAAAGCCTAGATCGGGAATCCCGTAAAACTGATTAGTTAGTCCGGCGCCACTGAGATAGACAGCCTCAAATCCAGAATCTTCTATGACACGCGCAGCAAGCGCATTGCCAGCACCTGGAACTAAAAGCCCACGCTTTTCGCTCACCAGCCTTCGCAAGGTAGTTCCTAAATATATAGGCACATGAGCCCCCCTTAGTGGAAATTAACTCGATTATAGGGGACTAATCTTGCATAAACAGTTGCCCCCAGAAGCAATCTCTTGCTCTTGTGATATTAATATCAAGCCTATCTCTCTGGGTAAAAAATGGGAGCGTTATTGATCGATAAATTCGATCAATATTATCAAATCTATTCATTGGACAAATAAATGATTAGCCTATAAATTACTAGGGTTGTCAGGTATTTTTAACCAAAAAAAAAGGAACATCATGTCAATCATTAATACAGCAGTTCAACCATTTAAAACTCAAGCTTTTCATAATGGCAAGTTCATTACCGTTTCCGATGAAACCCTCAAAGGCAAATGGTCTGTAGTAATTTTTATGCCAGCAGCATTCACATTTAACTGCCCAACAGAAATTGAAGATGCTGCAGATAACTATGCAGAATTTCAAAAAATGGGCGCAGAAGTTTATATTGTTACCACTGACACCCACTTCTCTCATAAGGTTTGGCATGAAACCTCACCCGCTGTAAGTAAAGCCAAATTCCCATTGGTTGGTGATCCTACCCATACTCTGACACGCGGCTTTGGAGTTCACATTGAAGAAGAAGGCCTTGCATTGCGTGGTACTTTCATTATCAATCCAGAAGGCGTCATCAAGACTGCAGAAATTCACTCCAACGAAATCGCTCGTGATATTTCTGAAACACTGCGTAAGCTCAAAGCTGCACAGTACACAGCCGCACACCCAGGTGAGGTTTGCCCAGCCAAATGGAAAGAAGGCGCAGCAACATTAACGCCTTCTTTGGATCTCGTAGGCAAGATCTAAATAGCTATCCCTAGTTAAAAAACTAGACTCTCTTCGGAGAGTCTATTGGAGAGGACAGCATCCTGCCCAATAGACTCACCCAATTTAAATACGAAAGAAACCGTCATGTTAGACAGCAACATCAAATCCCAACTCAAGGTTTATTTTGAAAAGATAGTTAGCCCAATCGTATTGACAGCAACTGTTAATGGTGGAACTCAGTCTGTCGAAATGCTTGAGCTTTTAAATGAGGTTGCAGAACAATCCGCCAACATTACCGTTGCAACCGACGGTAATGCCAAGAATGTCCCTAGCTTTACCGTTGGCAAAGCCGGCGATGTGCCACGCGTCACCTTTGCCGGCCTGCCAATGGGTCATGAGATGACTTCTTTTATTTTGGCTATTCTCCAATGCAGCGGTTATCCACCAAAAGTAGAAGCAGATATTATTGAACGTATTCGAGGACTTGATGGCAAGTTACATTTTCAGACTTTCATCTCACTGTCATGCCATAACTGTCCAGATGTCGTACAAGCATTGAACTTAATGGCGGCTCTCAATCCCAATATCGAACACGAGATGATTGATGGCGCCCTTTTTCAAAATTTGGTAGATCAACACCAGATCATGGCCGTTCCCACTGTTATTCTCAATGGCGAGACTTTTGGTCAAGGACGCATGGGTGTAGAGGAGATTGTTGCCAAACTCGATACTGCTAGCCCTCAAAAAGATGCAGTAAAACTCAATGCCAAGGATGGATTTGATGTCCTAGTGATTGGTGGAGGTCCAGCCGGTTCCTCTGCCGCTATTTATGCGGCTCGTAAAGGCATTCGGACTGGGGTGCTTGCTGAACGCTTTGGCGGTCAAGTAATGGATACTCTAGGAATTGAAAACTTCATCTCTGTCCAAGAAACCGAGGGGCCAAAACTAGTTCAGGCACTTGAACAGCATGTAAAGAGCTATGAAGTAGACATTATGAATTTGCAACGGGCCACTGCTTTACGTCAATCTGATAGCGGTATTGAAGTCGAACTAGCTAATGGCGCGATTCTTAATAGCAAGTCGGTAATTGTGAGTACAGGTGCGCGCTGGAGAGAAATGAATGTCCCCGGCGAGCAGGAATATCGCAATAAAGGCGTGGCCTACTGCCCCCATTGTGATGGTCCTTTATTCAAAGGCAAGCGTGTTGCTGTGATTGGTGGCGGTAATTCAGGCGTTGAAGCAGCCATTGATTTGGCTGGAATCGTAAGCCATGTCACCTTAATTGAGTTTGATAACGCATTGCGTGCAGATGCTGTTTTACAGAAGAAACTTAATAGCTTAAACAACATCACCACAATTACCAGCGCACTAACCAAAGAAGTATTTGGCGATGGCAACAAAGTCAATGGCTTAAGCTATGAAGACCGCATCACCAAAGCTACCCATACAATTAAGCTTGAAGGTATCTTTGTTCAGATTGGTCTCTTGCCGAACACGGATTGGCTAAAAGGTAGCGTAGATCTATCGCCGCGTGGAGAGATTTTAATCGACAATAAAGGCGAAACTTCAATGCCTGGGGTATTTGCCGCCGGGGACTGTACGACCGTACCTTATAAGCAAATCATTATTGCTATGTGCGAAGGTGCCAAAGCATCTTTGGCGGCATTTGACTACTTAATTCGCTCATCCGTAAAGTAGCCAGCAAGATTCTCAGTGGCACACTGACAAGTACGCCCAAAAGAAAACCCCCGGACATTTTCTAGCCGGGGGTTGATTGCTAAATTAATCTACTAATTAAGCAGCAATTGCCTTGCGTGATTTAGGAGCAGACTTTGCAGATTGTCCTTGAAATGAACTCATTGTGCTATCGACACTCTTTTCAAAATTTGCATAAGCATCTTTTGAAGCAGAGTATGCCTGGTCAAAACTTTACAAGGTATTTTCTAGCATAGAGTTGAATGCAGAAACTACTGCCTCGGATCCTGCTGGAGCTTTTGCTGTCACTTCTTTAATGATTTTTTTCAACTCGGAGCGTGATTCACCCATTGCAGACTCAATCATCTCTACAACTTCTTTATTGCCCTTACGAAGTACTTCCGATACCTTACTATGGATTGCGTTAACTTCAGCCAATGCAGCTTGTGCATCTTCACCCTTTAACATTTCCAATACTTCTTTTGGATCTTTCAATGTGAGCACTTTAGCAACCTTAGCTTGAGCTACAGCTACTGAATCTTTTGCCGCCTCATACTGAATTTCAGCGATTGCTTGGGCGCTCTCAACAGCCAATTGAGCAATAGCTTGTGCTGACTCTAAAGATTTCGCCTGAGCGCTAGCTAATTTTTCATTCATTGCATTTTGAAACATGGTCATTCTCCATAAAAGAAAGGTCTTAAAAATAACTTCTAATATTGCATTGCAACATTTTAAATAAAATTTATGAAAAATGCATGGCAGAGATAAACCAAGCTTAAAACATCAAATTTAGGTGTTTTTAAGGGGTATTAATACTATTTAGCAGGTTTCACTCTTTACCTTTAGCAGCAGAAATACTTTAAAAAATACTCTGCCGAAGCTTGGTGCCTTCGCTTTTAATAAGTTTTGCCCTTAGGCCAATAACCCACATCGTACCTAGAGGCCCGCCACCATAAAGACACTGCCTACCTCGGCCAATCCTCAAACTAATGGTAGATACCAATACAGCCTAGCCTGTAATAGCCTCTATCCTGAGTCAAAAAGCAGTTTATAAAAACCAATAGGAGATGAAATGATTCAAAAGGCTATTTTTAGAAAATTAGTTCTTGCAACATCTAGCATTGCAATCTCAACAACAGCTTATTGCGGAACGTATGCCTATATATCCAATATTGATGATGCTGATATCTCTGGATATGAATTAACTGCGGGAGTAAGCCCGCATCTCACTTCGATCGGGCGCTTTCCAGCTGGGAAATTTGTCATGCCCATGGTAGCTGCACCAGACAGCAAGACTTTATATGCATCTGTGCGCTCGATACCATACTCGCTATACATGTATCAAATTGAGCAAGCTACTGGCAAACTTAAATGGACAGGCGCCATTCCCTTAGCTGACAGCATGGTAAATATTTCTACAGATAAAACCGGTAAATGGCTATTGGCGACATCATTTGGCGGCCATAAAAATAGCGTCAATCAAATTCAAGCGGGTGGCTATATTAATCCAACTCCCGCCGAAGTCTTTCCAAGCGGAGGAAAAAATCCCCATGCAATTGTTTTCGATCAGTCCAATAAGTTTGTCTATGTACCCCAGCTAGGAACCGATGAAATTAAAGTCCATGCCTTTAATGCCAATCAAACAAAGCCATTGTCCGAGACATCCACTTCAGTAGCGATCCAAAAGCAGTTCGGCCCAAGACACATCATCATTTCACCAGACAATAAATTCGCATATGTCATCACTGAAATGGTTGGCCAAGTACTCGTTTTTTCAAGGGACTTAAAGTCTGGGGCTTTAACTCAAATTCAAGCTGTATCGAGCCTTCCCAGCGATACTAAATTAGTTCCCGGAAGACCGAGGCCTCCAACGGGATCCGCAGAGGCAACTGCTTTTGATGACTCTAATATGATTTTTAGTGCTGAAATTAAAATTACACCTAATGGCAAATATCTTTATACCTCTGATAGGACCAATAACTCTTTGAGTGGCTTTGAAGTGGATCCTCAATCAGGAAAAGTGAAATATTTATTCACCACCCCCACAGAAGAAATGCCTCGCGGATTTAACATAGATCCAGATGGACAATTCTTGGTCGCAGCCGGTCAAAAATCAGATAAGGTCTCGCTATATGCCATTAATCAATCTACTGGAGAACTTTCCCTAATTGAAAGGGTCGCAGGTGGAAAGGGTGCGAACTGGGTTACTTTTGTCAGAACAAAGTAATGCTTTGGTTCCTAAAAGTTATGCCACTTTCGGGTGGCATTTTTAACAGTTGCCCAAATTACTTCTAAAAAATATATGCGCACTACCAGCGAGAGATTCAGAATGGAAATATTACCGAATACAAAACGCTTATTTTTAAAATATGGGGCAAGTCTCATCAGCACTTCTAGCCTCTGCAGCATTAATACACCCACATATGCTCAAACCCCAAAATGGGCGGGGTCTCAATACCATAACCAACCGGCCTTAAGCCATCAGCACTCATTCCTAGTTGACCTGTGGGCAGCGGTTGCAAGAGAAACAAATGGGCAATTACAAATTACGGTCTATCCACAAAATAATCAAATTCCAGGATCGGATGGTAATCCCCCCATTTTTAACTTAAGCTAAAAGTAGAAGCTGGTACTGCAAGTGCTAGTTTTTGCTTTGGCGTAATTCCACCTAAGCACATGTTCGGTCTTTCATGATTGTATGTCCACATCCAATCGGTAGCAAAGTCTTGAACTTCATCAATCGATTCAAAGAGGTATTGATTAAGCCAATCGTAACGTACGGTGCGGTTGTATCTTTCAATATATGCATTTTGTT
>CAIOIX010000352.1 GCA_903858445.1 uncultured beta proteobacterium | reverse complement strand
CTCATTTTGACGTTAGCAATATCAACACCAGAATTATCTGACTTCACACGAACTTTGACGTTGTAATCAACGACACGTTTTACAGCTACTAAGATTTTCATCTTGGGGTCTCTTTAAGCTCTTTTGTAAATAAAAAATTATTGCGCAAGTGCTCTGCCAATCACTAGACGTTGAATATCGCTAGCACCTTCGTAAATTTGGCAAACGCGCATATCCCTGTAAATACGCTCTACTGGGAAATCGCTGACATAGCCATAACCACCATGAATCTGAATGGCATCAGTACAGACTTTTTCAGCAACTTCGGAAGCAAATAATTTAGCCATCGATGCCTCCGTAAGACAAGGCTTGCCAGCATCCTTCAATGAAGCAGCACGCCACACCATAAGCCTTGCTGCATCAAGTTGAGTAGCCATATCTACCAAGCGAAAATTTACAGCCTGATGCTCAATAATGGGTACACCGAAAGTCACACGATCTTTTGCATATCGAATAGCTGCATCCAAAGCTGAGCGTGCCATTCCCACTGCTTGTGCAGCGATCCCAATTCGGCCAGCCTCTAAGTTGGAAAGAGCAATCTTATAGCCCTCCCCCTCTTTACCCATCAAACAAGATGCAGGGATGCGGCAGTTTTCAAACAGGATTTGCGCAGTATCGGTAGCATGCTGACCCATTTTGTCTTCAAGACGAGCAACAATGTAGCCAGGTGTGTTGGTTGGCACTAAGAAACAGGAAATCCCTTTTTTGCCCGCCGCCTTATCTGTGACAGCAATAACAATAGCTACATCAGCATTTTTGCCAGAAGTAATGAACTGCTTCACACCATTCAGAATGAAGTAATCGCCATCCCTATCAGCGCGTGTAGTAATGGCTGAAGCATCAGACCCAGTATGGGGTTCGGTTAGGCAAAAACAACCTAACTTCTCACCGCGAGCTAAAGGCTTTAACCACTCTTCCTTTTGGGCTTTGCTGCCATATCTGAGGGTAATGCCACAGGCTAAAGAATTCTGAACACTCACAATCGTTGAGGTAGAACCATCGCCAGCCGCAATCTCTTCAAGTGTCAACACGAGAGACATGTAATCCATGCCAGCCCCACCCCATTCTTCAGGTACAACCATACCCATAGCACCAAGCTCACCCAACTCCTTAATTGCTTGCGCTGGAAAAGCATGGGATTTATCCCATTCTGCTGCAAATGGTGCGAGACGCTCTTGCGCAAAAGAGCGCATCGAGTCGCGAATCATTTCTTGTTCGGTCGTTAATATCATCTGGTTGTTCTCAATACATTTCAATAGCTAAAGCAGTAGCTTCACCGCCGCCAATACAGAGAGACGCTACGCCTCTCTTTAAACCATATTTTTTTAGTGCTCCCAATAAGGTCACTACGATACGAGCTCCGGAAGCGCCGATAGGATGACCAAGAGCACAAGCCCCACCATGAATATTGACCTTCTCGGCTGGTAGTTTTAAATCATGCATAGCCGCCATTGCTACAACCGCAAAGGCCTCATTGATTTCGTATAAATCGACGGACTCAGTAGTCCAATTGATCTTTTGTAGGAGCTTTTGAATTGCACCAACAGGTGCAGTCGGAAACAGTGCAGGAGTAAATGCATTATTGGCATGCCCAACAATCCGCGCCAAAGGTTGCAAACCTAACTTGCGAGCATGGGATTCTTTCATCAGCACTAAAGCAGCAGCACCATCTGAAATAGAGGAAGAGTTGGCGGCAGTAACAGATCCATCTTTTTTAAAGGCTGGCTTTAACTCTGGAATCTTCTCAATATTGACTGCAAATGGACCTTCATCCTTACCAATTAATACATCACCCTTTCTTCCAGAGACAGTCACTGGTGCAATCTCCCAATTAAAGCTACCGTTATTGCTTGCTTCTTGAGCACGCTTGGTTGAGCGAATGGCATAGTCATCCTGTGCCTCGCGAGTAAATTGATAGCTACCAGCACAGTCTTCTGCAAAGGTGCCCATTAAACGACCACGGTTTTCTTTCGAATATGCGTCTTCCAAGCCATCCATAAACATATGATCAATAACTTGACCATGACCTAATCGATACCCGCCACGTGCCTTAGGGAGTAAAAATGGTGCATTGGTCATCGATTCCATGCCACCTGCTACCGTTACAGTATATGAATTAGCCACAATGCCATCGTGACCAATCATGGTTGCTTTCATTCCAGAGCCGCAGACTTTACTAATCGTTGTACATCCGGCTGTTAAGGGCAAATTAGCTAAGAGCGCGGCTTGGCGTGTCGGCGCCTGACCTTGGCCAGCAGGTAAGACACAACCCATTAATACTTCTTCTACTAAGCTAGCATCAAGACCAGAGCGTTCAATGGCCGCCTTGATTGCTACTGCGCCTAAGATCGGAGCAGTTAAGCTAGAGAACCCACCCTGAAAAGTGCCCATTGGGGTTCTTGCTGCAGAAACAATTACTACAGGATCATTATTCATAGTTATATTAACTTATCAAAATTATTTAGCAGCCATCCGAATGGATCCATCTAAACGAATCACTTCGCCATTTAAATATTTATTACTGAGGATATGTTGAACTAGCGCTGCAAACTCTGCAGGCTTTCCCATGCGAGCTGGAAACGGGACTGTTTTGCCTAACGCCTCTTGCACTTCCTGAGGCATACCTAACAGCATCGGTGTTTCCATAATTCCAGGGGCAATTGCCATCACTCGGATGCCTATACGTGCAAGTTCACGTGCAATCGGCAGTGTCATTGACACAATGCCACCTTTTGACGCAGCATAAGCAGCCTGGCCAAGCTGTCCATCATAAGCAGCAACAGATGCTGTACTAATCAGAACACCACGCTCTCCTGATTCATCAGGGGCAGATTCGCCCATCATCGCGGCAGCGAGTCGGATCATATTAAAACTGCCGATCAAGTTGATATTGATCGTCCTAGCAAAAGAATCTAACTTATGAGGGCCGTCTCTACCAACCACTTTTTCTGCTGGAGCGACACCTGCGCAATTGACTAGACCGCGGAGAGTGCCCATCTGCGCTGCAACTTCAAACGCATTGCGAGCACTAGCATCATCAGTCACATCGGCACTGACAAAGCACGCATTGGGACCCAATTGAGCGGCGACAGCATTCCCACCATCGGCATTCACGTCGACTAATACAACCTTGCCGCCATGGTCAATTAGCATGCGCGCAGTAGCGGCACCTAAACCAGACCCACCGCCAGTGACTACGAACACATTATCTTTAATTTGCATAAAAAACGATTCCGTAAATTATTCTTAAACTCCTAGAAATTCATATCTTTTAAAGCACGTGCAATAACTAAGCGTTGAACCTCGCTAGTACCTTCATAAATCTGCGTAATACGAGCATCACGGTAATGACGCTCTACTGGGTAGTCTTCTAGATAACCGTAACCACCATAAATCTGAATAGCCTTTGAACAGACGGCTTCTGCCATCTCTGAGGCAAATAGTTTTGCCTGTGAGGCCTCAGATAGGCATGGCACATTTTGCTCACGCATACTAGCGGCCTGAAGAATCAATAAACGCGCAGCATTAATTTGGGTTTGCATATCTGCCAAAAAATTAGCAACACTTTGATGATCAATCAATGGAACACCAAATTGAATGCGCTCCTTGGAGTAATTTAATGCGGACTCAAAAGCAGCCCTTGCAATCCCTAAGGCTTGAGCCGCAATGCCGATACGGCCGCCTTCTAGATTGGATAGAGCAATCGCCAAACCTTTACCTCTAGGCCCCAATAAATTAGCTTCGGGAATCTCACAGTTATCCAAAGTAATTGCACAAGTATCTGAACCGCGAATGCCTAACTTCTTTTCCAAACGATTAATGATGAAACCTGGAGTATTAGTAGGGACTAAAAAAGCAGAAATACCTTTTTTACCTAGCTCAGGATCAGTCACAGCAAAAACAATCGCCAAGGCTGCGCGCTTACCATTACTCACAAATTGTTTAGAGCCATTAAGAACCCATTTACCATCTTTGAGCACAGCACGGGTTTTTAAATTATTCGCTTCAGAACCAGCCTGTGGCTCTGTTAAACAAAAACACCCAATCGATCTACCGCTCGCCAATTCAGGCAACCAAGCTTGCTTTTGCTCTTCAGAGCCATATTTCAGTATTGGGCCACAACCTACAGAATTATGAATACTCATAATGGCGCCAACTGAGCCATCACCGGCGGAAATTTCTTCGACGGCTAGTGCGTAGGAAATATAATCCACGCTGGCACCACCCCACTCTTCGGGAACAATCATCCCCAATAAACCAAGCTCACCCATTTGCGCAATAACGGCATCATCAATCCAGCCCTCTTTATCCCAACGTTCACTATGCGGCGCCAATTCGTTCTTGGCAAAATCTCTTGCCATATCACGTACCATCATTTGTTCTTCAGTAAATTCGAGAAAGCTCATGGTTCAATCCAGTCCTTGTTTACTCAGCAATTAGTGAGGGTAAAGCTCGGGTAAGAGAGCATGTAATTGCTCAACGGATAAGTCTGCTGTTGTATAGCGCCATTGCGGTGAATTATCTTTATCGATAATTAAAGCTCTGATTCCCTCAATAAAATCCCCAATCTTCATCCAATGTTCAGCCAAAGTAAGCTCCATTACAAAGCATTGAGAGAGACTTAAAGACTTACCCGCCTGAATCATTCTCAAGGTAGCTGCCATTGCCAATGGAGAATTCTTGGAGATCTTTTTCAAGGCTTCGCTAATCCACTCGGCAGGAGCTTCCTGATCTAATTTCTGTAGCGCTTTTTCAATAGCAGGAATTGCTTCTAAAGAAAAACATTGGGCAATTTGCTTACCAATCGCAGTAAAGCTTGCTGCAACAGCATGATTAGCCGCACCAAGACTTTCCAATAATTTGTCAATCTGCCCTGGGAGTGGTGACGAATTCTCAAGAGTCTCAAGCGCTTGCAAAAAAAAGCTTAGTTGAGATGAGTCCATCACCCAATCTGCCAAACGACTAAATACTGCATCTTGCCCCTGTATGCTTTTGCCCGTCAAACCAAGATAGATCCCAATGGAATCGGGGCAACGCGAGAGAAAATAACTTCCGCCTACGTCTGGGAAGTAGCCAATGGCAGTCTCTGGCATGGATAACTTGGTTCGTTCAGTAGCAATCCGATAAGACGCACCTTGCGAGATTCCCATACCACCGCCCATCACATAGCCATCTAAGAGTGCTATGTAAGGTTTTGGATAGGTGTAGATATATTCATTGAGTGCAAATTCTTCTTTGAAAAAATTGAGGTGCTCCTGTCTGCCCCCTTTCATGCTTTCATATAAGGTGCGGATATCGCCGCCAGCACAAAATGCTTTTTCGCCTGCGCCACTCACTACGACTACATGAATAGCGTCATCAGTAGCCCATTCTTTAAGGTAGGTATGCATATCACGCACCATCTCCAAATTAATCGCATTCAATGCTGATGGACGATTGATAATGATATGTGCTACGCCCTTATTTTTCTCAATGATTAAATCTGGTGTGTGCATATCGCTAATGTCTACTTGGTAAATTTATTTTTTTCTGAACAAATTAATAATGGCTGAGAAATCCAAGCCACCGTTACCTTGCAGGCTAAAAGTTTGGTAGATTTGCTGTGCCAAACTGCCCAATGGGATTGGTTGCTTTGCTAACTTTGCTGCTTCAGCAGCCAAACCTAAATCCTTGAGCATGAGATCAGAACCAAAGCCACCTGTATAACCGCGACTTGCTGGAACGTTCTCCAAAACACCTGGGAATGGGTTGTAAGTGTCCGAACTCCAGCAGCGACCACTGGAAGTATTGATGATGCCAGCCAATACTTTAGGCTCCATACCTAAGGAAACCCCTAGCGACATTGCTTCAGCCGTACCAATCATGGAGATACCTAAAAGCATATTGTTGGCAACCTTAGCCACTTGGCCATTGCCGCTACCACCGCAATAGACAATATTCTTACCCATGGCGTTAAAAATATTCTTGTAGCGAGTAAATTCAGCTTCATCACCCCCAACCATAAAGGTCAAGGTACCTGCTTCTGCTCCACCGGTACCGCCTGACACCGGAGCATCTAACATCACGTTACCCTGAGCCGCTGCAATAGCAGCAACTTCGCGCGCAGTTTGTGGATCAATCGTTGATGAATCGATTAATGCAGTTTGCGTAGAGACATTTGCCAACACACCATCGGGGCCGAGGTAGACCGATTTCACATGCACTGCCGCTGGCAACATTGTGATGATTAAATCTAAGCCAGCCGCTGCAACCTCTTTAGGCGCCGACAATGCGCGTACCTTACCTGGATGTTGATCTAGCAATTTTTTGACTGATGCTTGAACCAAATCAAAGATGAAGAGCTCGTGACCTGCCTTCAGCAAATTATTTGCCATTGGGCTGCCCATATTTCCTAAACCAATAAATCCGATCTTCATTTAGCCTCCTGATTAGAGCCAGCCAATAGTCTTAACTGAGTAATAAGCTTAAGCTTGTGCTGTTTGATTTGTTGTCATTTAATAGACAATTTAAGGGGAAGCCCTAAGGTTTAATCAGGGCTTATTACACAAAACATGATTATTTGTTCTTAAAAGCTGGTTTTCGCTTCTCAGCAAATGCATTCATGCCTTCTTTTTGATCTTCAGTAGCAAAGGTTGAATGGAATAGGCGGCGTTCAAAATGGATACCCTCATTTAAGGAAACCTCATAAGACCTATCCACAGAGTCTTTTGCCATCATCGCAATTGGCAATGACATCGAAGCAATTTTTTCTGCAGTTGCAAGTGCGTCCTCAATCAATTTATCTGCAGGCACGACGCGACTAACGAGTCCACTACGCTCTGCTTCTTGAGCATCCATCATGCGACCAGTCAACACCATTTCCATGGCTTTAGACTTGCCTACAAAACGGGTTAAACGTTGCGTACCTCCAGCGCCAGGAATAGTGCCGATAGTGATTTCAGGCTGCCCAAACTTGGCAGTATCTGCCGCAATAATAAAATCGCACATCATGGCTAATTCACAACCGCCACCTAAGGCATAACCTGCAACTGCTGCAATAGTAGGCTTACGGAATTTAGCAATACGTTCCCAAGACACGGTAATAAAGTCGGACTTATACACGTCCATGTATGACCAGTCTTTCATCACCTTAATGTCAGCTCCAGCGGCAAAGGCTTTATCACTGCCGGTAATCACCACAACCGCTATATCATCATCGGCTTCCACAATATCCAATGCCTGTGCTAATTCTCTCGTGAGATCTGGGCTCAGCGCATTCAGTGCTTTAGGACGATTAAGGCGAATGAGAGTTACTTTGCCATGCTTTTCAAGCAAAATATTTTCATAAGTCATATTAGTTTCTTTCCTTATTATTTCAAGCTAATAGTGGTATTAACACCGGTTGAAACAGTGCTGTCATCGAACCAGCGCTCAGTCACCGTCTTGGTTTGAGTATAGAAGGCAATCACTTGTTTGCCATAAGGACCTAAATCGCCTAATTTCGATGCACGCGAGCCTGTGAAAGAGAACATCGGGACAGGTACCGGAATAGGTACATTAATACCAATCTGGCCGACATCAATTTCCTCTTGGAACTTGCGTGCAGCTGCTCCAGATTGGGTGAAGATTGCCGTGCCGTTACCATTTGGATTGGCATTGATCATTTGAATAGCTTCATCAAGGTTTTCAGCAAAGCTCACACAGAGGACTGGTCCGAAAATTTCTTGGTCATAAATCACCATGCCTGGCTTTACTCCAGAGAAAATAGTGGGTCCAACGAAATTACCACCCTCATAGCCTTTGACTTGAGGACTACGGCCGTCTAGGGCCAAAGTAGCACCTTCAGCAACGCCTTTGTCGATAAAACCTGTAACGCGCTTATGGGCATCTTTTGAAACCAAAGGGCCAATATCTGTACCAGGTTCAACACCCGCACTTACTTTTAAAGTCAATGCTTTTGCAGCCAAGTCAGCGACCCAATCCTTTGCTTCACCAACCAAAATCGCTACTGAAATTGCCATACAACGTTGACCAGCAGCACCAAATGCAGCGCCAGCCAAATTGTTCAGGGTTTGCTCTTTATTAGCATCAGGCAGAATAATGGCGTGATTTTTAGCACCCATCATGCACTGCACGCGCTTACCTTTAAGAGATGCGCGGTTATATACATGCGTTCCTACCTTCGTAGAGCCTACAAATGAAATCGCCTTAATGTCTGGGTGATCGCAGATTGCATTGACTACCTCTTCGCCACCATGCACAACGTTCAAAACACCTGGGGGGACGCCGGCCTCAGCAGCCAACTCTACTAAACGCATTGTCACCATGGGATCCTGTTCCGAAGGCTTCAAAATAAAAGTATTGCCAGTAGCAATCGCCATTGGGAACATCCACAATGGAATCATCGCAGGGAAGTTAAAGGGGGTAATACCTGCACAGACACCCAAAGGTTGCAGCAAGCTATAAGTGTCAACGCCATTCGCTACGTTGTTAGCAAAATCGCCCAATTGCAAATTGCCAATTCCAGATGCATGCTCTACAACTTCAAGACCACGAAATACGTCCCCTTCAGCATCAGCTAAAGTTTTACCCTGTTCAGCAGTCAAAATGGCTGCGAGCTCTTTCATATTCTCGCGAATTAACTGTTGGTACTTTAAGAAAATACGGGATCTAGCGCCGATTGGTGTTTTTTTCCATGTCTTAAATGCTTCTTTTGCACTTGCTACTGCTGCATTGACTTCATCCATCGTTGCAAAAGGAACCGTCGCCAGAATTTCCTGAGTGGCAGGGTTTACAACATTACGAATATTGGTCGATTTAGATGCGACCTTTTGACCATTAATAAATAGTGGGACTTGTGGAATATTTTGACCTGATGCTGACATGACATTTCCTTGTTATTGGTGTTGGCTAAAGTAAAAAATAAGTGGGATAACTTTTAGATAGGAAAGGTTATCAGCATAAAAATATGATGGCAATAAGGTTTAATGCATACTAAATATGCAAAAATGCAGATATAAGCGTTTGCATTTAGACAATTGCACGTATACAGGATAAGTATGGATTGGGATCATTTACGCTTTTTTCTAGCGCTAGCCAAAGATAATCGCTTGGTGGTAGCTGCGCGCTCATTACAAGTGAATCACACTACCATTGCCCGCCGAATCCAAGCCTTAGAGCAAGAAATGGGTGTTCAGCTATTTACACGCAGCAACTCTGGTTATGAGCTTACTGAAGCCGGCCTCCAATTACAGGAGATTGCCAAGCAAGTTGAAAAACAGATTGGTAATGTTAAGAATGAAGTCAAGCAAGGCAGCCGAGAAATAGCAGGATTAGTACGGATTGGCACCACTGAAGGTTTCGGTACCGTAGTGATTGCACCTTTATTAAATACTCTAGGAAAAAAGTACCCGAAACTTGTCATTGATTTGTTAGCGTTGCCGAGAATGGTAAATCTATCTAGGCGCGAAGCAGATATTGTGATTACCCTGCAACGCCCTACTCGTGGACCCTACTTGGTTACCAAGCTCCAGGATTACTCTTTGCGACTGTATGCCTCAGCTGAATATCTTGAGGCAAATCCCATCATCACCTCTAGAAGCGATTTGGATAAACAGACTTTCATTAGCTATATTGATGATTTGTTATTTAGCAAAGAACTCAATTATTTAGATGATATTTGCCATCCACAACGCATTGCCTTTCGAAGCACCAGCATTCAAGCGCAACTTCAGGCTGCGCAATCGGGACTGGGAATTGCCATTCTTCCCAACTTTATGGCCGAACCTGTGGAAGGCTTGATACCGGTTCTAGCGAATGAAATAGAAATCATCAGGAGCTTTTGGATGATCATGCCCAATGAACACAAAAAGATTGACCGCATGAACCTTGTGTGGGATCACATCAAAAAATATGGGGCAACTCTTAGTTGAAGTTTTTTACGTGAACTGAACTGGACTTTGGATCCAAGTTTTTCCGTCTTTATCGGTTTTGACCATGGAGCGCTCAACAAAAAGCGGGTGCACCATCGTTTCCTCAAGCGACAAGACGGGGGTGAAACAACAATCCACCCCATCAAATAACGATATCCAATATTCTCTGGATTGGGAGCCTATCAGTATCTGCACCTCATCGCGCAACCCCATAGCTTCTCCGCTACCGATCTGTTGCCCTAGTGACCAATGCTGAGTTGCCCATTCTGGCTTGCCAGCAGTTTGGCAAAAGAGCTCCCAAAACTTCAACTCTAAAGAGCCTAGCGCAAACCAAGCACCAT
>CAIOIX010000351.1 GCA_903858445.1 uncultured beta proteobacterium | reverse complement strand
GCTCAGAAAGATATAGTTTTAGGTTTCGACCAATAAAACCATTTACACCAGTAACCAAAACTTTCATACTATTCTTCAGGATCATTCATCTCGCCACAAACTGCCGCCTGAATGAAACGTAATTTCATTAATAATTCCTTCATGCCATCAATATTTAATCGAGTTGTATTGTGCGAATTGTATTCAATTGCCCCGGATATAAGTACCTCACCCTGGTCAACAAACTTACCATAATTCAAATCTCGCAAGTCAGGAGGAACGCGATAATAACCACCCAAATCTTCTGCTGCGACCATCTCCTCACGACTCAACAAGGATTCAAATAACTTTTCACCATGGCGAGTGCCGATGACACGAATGGGGTGATTTGAGGCGCCAAGTAAATCAGTCAGCGCCCTAGTTAATGTGTCGATCGTAGCAGCCGGAGACTTCTGAACAAAAATCTCGCCGGGCTTGGCATGCTCAAATGCATACAGAACTAAATCAACTGCATCGTCCAAAGTCATCATGAACCGGGTCATATTCGGATCAGTAATGCTAATCGCATGACCAGCACGAATTTGATTTGCAAAAAGGGGGATTACTGAACCGCGTGAAGCCATCACATTGCCATAACGAGTAGCACAAATCACAGTTTTAGTCGAAGAGCGAGATTTAGCAACTACTACTTTCTCCATCATAGCCTTGCTAATTCCCATAGCATTAATAGGATAGACAGCCTTATCAGTGCTCAAACAAACCACCCTCTTTACACCACACAAAATAGCTGCCTCCAACATATTTTCAGTGCCAAGAATATTAGTTTTAACAGCCTCCAGCGGATGAAACTCACATGATGGAACCTGCTTTAGTGCGGCAGCATGAAAAATAAAATCTACGCCACGAACTGAATTTAGCACAGACTGATAATCACGTACATCGCCAATATAAAACTTTAACTTTGGGTTACTGTAGGCTCTTCTCATGTCATCTTGCTTTTTTTCATCACGACTAAAAATACGAACCTCACGAAGATTGGACTCGAGAAAGCGCCCAAGAACTGCATTACCAAAAGAACCAGTGCCACCAGAAATTAATAAAACTCCATCTTTGAACATTCAAATACCCTCTCGTAAATCCAAAAAATTAAGTTTTGGTGCGTTAAAAAAATATTGAAACCTAAATCAATATTGGACTACGTTATTCTAAATGGATGAAAAAAATTACCATAAGCCTTACCAAGCAATAAATTTCAATTTAATATAAAAAATCAACACGAAAAATTCTTTTTAAGTCGGTAAATTTGAAATTTCCAGTTTATTATATCTGCATTATTAAGTATTTTTAGCGAGAAGACATACTACTAGCAGCATCTAACACAACGTGAGGGATAATGAAAAGATAATATTTTTCATGGCAATTATAATAATATTAATGAAAAATTATTATACCCAACATTTGTGATTAAATTAGGGCCGCTAACTTTAACGCTATTATATTTTAATTATTTACGATAACAAGAAGGCCCATAATAATCAATCGTATAACTTGAATATTACACTCACTCCTTTTTTTAATTAACAGAAATATGGGCATACATTATCCAGACATGGACAGATGAGGCAGAAAAATCATGTAAAGAAATAAACCAAAAGAACTCAAGTAATCTAAAACTAATTTATGAATAAATTTAAAACTTTTCTCTTTAACTTTTAGCGATGTACTTTCTTGAAATCTCGTTTAAAAAACCAAATGTATCAACGGCACAATGCTCCCAGGAATATTTTTTAGCCCGCTTGTAACTATCTCCAGAAAGGCTTGTGCGCATCGCAGAAGAATTGACCAACTCAAGCAATACATTAGCAATGTCAATAGGATCTTCAGGATCAAAATATACCCCTGAACTACCAAGAACTTCAGGCATAGGGCCCCTATTTGAGCAGGCTATAGGTAGGCCAGATAACATTTTTTCTATAAGAATATTTGGCATATTCTCACAACTAGATGAAAAGATACCAGCATCAGCATTTTTATAAATTGTATGAAGCCCATCAAATGCAACAGGTCCATGGTAGCAAACCCAATGCCTATAGGGATCAACACGATTCATTATAGAATTAAGTTTTAAAAGTGCTGGCGGGTATGATGGGCCCACTAAGTCAAGCGCTATTGGAATCCCCCTACCCCTCAGAAGAGAAACTGCCTCAACAACATTCCATTGATGTTTATACAGGTCAATTATTGAAACATATAAGAAGCGATATGGATTGCTATTGCTATACGAAGAAATATCACGTTGGAATTTGGGTGGGC
>CAIOIX010000350.1 GCA_903858445.1 uncultured beta proteobacterium | reverse complement strand
CCAAGCTAATCAACATCCAAATCCCATTGATCCTTTAAAATAATAGGTAATCTGTAATGTATTGGGATGTATTAGAGGTGAAATATATTGCTGGGCGTGAGCTTGCTATTCGCTTTGCCGATGGTCTTTCTGGGATCTTGCATATTGATCATTCTTTTTGTACAGGTGTTTTTGAACCCTTGCAAAACGATGACTGGCTAAGTTGCGCTGAAGTTGATAATGGTGTATTGGTTTGGCCAAATGGATTGGATCTAGCGCCAGATACTATGTACTATGAAATCAAACGTAATCCTTATCGTCGTTATGAGTTGAAACGTAGAATCGATGCTGTGAAATAATAGGGGACGTACCACGGTTTAGTAGCCCAAATAATAGGGGGCAATAATAGGGGACAGACCCTGAGGTATCCCCACAAATTACTCCACCTCCAAGGTCTTGAAATACCCGGCCAACATGACTTGAGCTATTTTCCAATAGTCATCTGGTAAAGTTAATGACAAGTAACGGCAGGCGATACGTGCGAGAAAAATAACCGAATAAGGAGAGCCTTTTTGACCGGTGTTTACCCTGATTTGTCGTTCAGTCTCAGTGCCTTTCAAACTTAACCCTATTAGCCATAATGCAAAAATAGTGAGCGCCGAAATCAGTAAAAGATTTGCGCGACGTTCGGTTTTTATCCGGCTTTCACAGGCTAAATCCAATCCGTAACTCGTACTTTTTGTGTCACGAAAACCCTCCTCAATTTGCATTCTAGTTCGATAATAATTTACGACCAGAATTGCTGAGAAGGTCTTTAGAGATGGTGATAAAACCAATAGCCAAGGTTCTTTTTCACGCTCAGCTTGTTTACGACTGTGTCTAGATTTAGCAGGCATTTTCAGCAACGTAAATTGTTTGCGGCCTTTGGATTTCCTATAATAAGTAACCAGTTCTCCGACTAAGGGATTGCTACGCACCCAATGAGCCAACCCCAACGATTTAGGCTTCCGAGTGGCTTTAGCATAGAGCGATTTAGCGGGCAACCAGTTGTCGGCATCGACAGTGAAAGCAATAAAATCCCTGTTTCGAATTCGCCCGATCCAATGCCAGTCTAATTGCTCCACCTCACGAAAGAATGGCGTTCTAAAACCAGAGTCTGCAACCACTATTGGAGTAACACCTCGAGGTAGCATCAGCTTCAATTGGGCCAAAAATTGCTTTTGTACGCAGGGGTTACCTAATTTTCGGCTAGGATGAACTTCCTCATATAAGGTGATTGAACGCCCGCCTACAGGAAGTGAGGCACGAAGTAATTGCTGACTTTGATCAGCCGTCAACGGCGACCAGTCAATAAGAATAATAGGCATGGGTACTGATTTCAGTAACCATTGCGTCATAATCCCATAGATAGCCTTTCGTTCATTTCCAAGATTAGCATTCCCCACCAACCGATCCATTCGCTTAATTTTATGTTTGATAAATGCCTGACCTGATAGAGCCCGCCCCAGCGTCGTAATAGATATAGAAGCACCACTTAAACTAGCCTCGACTGCTGCCATTAGAGCTTTAAGCCTCGTTTCATGAATGCTAGGGAGGGATAATTTCAAGAAGCTATGTAGCGTTTGAATAATTGACATAAGATTCTCCAGATAACATATTTATTTGGAAGGAAAACTTATATTAGTCTCATTTTGCATTATGAGTACAAATAAATACCTATAGTCTTCTGTTTTTTATAGGGTATTTGTGGGGATACCTCAGGGTCAGACCCTGAGGTATCCCCACAAATTACTCCACCTCCAAGGTCTTGAAATACCCGGCCAACATGACTTGAGCTATTTTCCAATAGTCATCTGGTAAAGT
>CAIOIX010000349.1 GCA_903858445.1 uncultured beta proteobacterium | reverse complement strand
GCGGTTTTCAATCACATGAAATATCGATAGTTGCTGCTTTTCATGAGCAAAACGCCGAATTGTGGGTATGAGGACGGCAGTGACAAAGGCTACGCCCCCAATCCAGATGACTATGCTCAGGATGTGAATTGCACGTGCAATAGTTAAAGCATTCATATGAACTAGCCAGGTTTGCCATCAGGGCGTGGACGAATCAACAAGGGGATGTACTTGTAAAGATAAAGCCCAAAGGTAGCACACCATAATGTGCCAGCAATGACTAGCAGTGGATAGAACCATGAATTATTGCCCATTCCAGAGAGTAGCCAAATGATGAGTGCCCCCTGAATACAGAGATAGGACGCTAATTCAATGGATCCAGCCTTCAATGGTCTGCCAGTATGTCCCAATGCGGTTCGGGTGATCATGCTGATAATTAATCCACCTGTTACACCAATTCCAAAAACATGCAGAGCAGGATAGATGGTCATCATTCCTAAGCGGGATAGACCCAATAATAGAAACCCTACCGGCATCCATCCATACGATACGTGAAGTATCCATAGGATGGGTTTACCTCGTGTGGCTAATGGACGCCATCCCCAGAGTAATACGCCGTGGAGGATTGCAGTAACAAAACAAGCAATACTAGAAATAATCCAATGAACACCAGTGAGTATGCACAAGAATGTCAATGCACTACTCATGATGGCTAATTTTGTTAGGGTCGCATTACGAAATTGAGAGAGCCCAATCACGGCATTGGCTGTGAAGCTTGGAATGATGCGATTGCCAATCATGATTTCAATCATGACGATCAGATAGAGCGATGCAAATAGCAGGGTATTGGCATCTACATTGAGGAATCCTAATGCAGATAAATAGAAGCTTGCATTCAAAATACCAAGAGTCGTCAGAATGATCGGTAGAAACAGATTGCGATACATTTTTCTTTTCAATAGGAGGCGCCCTGTGATGACTGCCACTACAGGGAGAAAAACAATATCCAGCACTATTAAGCTAGAGCCTGTCAGTACGCCGATGCGCCCCGCTATCCATAGCAGTGTTAGCAGAAGCAGAGGGGTGCCTTTGGGGGTATCTAGCCCAGTCCAGGCTCGGACTGCTGTTAATGCAAAACCCGTTACTACTGTGGCAGCAAAACCAAAAATCATTTCATGGGCATGCCATTGCATTCCCATGATGAAGTTCGTTCGTCGTATTCCAATGCCTTGGAGCTCCAGTAGCCATTCAGCAATGGTGAAGATGCTCCAAAATGCGGCGAGTATATAAAAAGGCCTAAAACCTAAAGCAAATAATGCAAATTTTTTATCCGACATAGATGGTGATGTTCTTATTCATATAAGGGCTACTTGCTGGCCACTTTCAACTTCGGCATTTGGGTGACGGTATCGAGTGGGTAAAGCGACAATTTTTTACTTGCTATTTTTTTCTCAAGTGAATCCAACAACGCTGCATAAGAAATACGATTTGGATCAAATGCCACCGAGAGTGAAGCCGTATCCATTGAAAGCTTGATACTTTTGGGATCAATCCCGTTGGTTTTTTCCACCATGGACTTTATTTTCTGTTTTGAATCTTCATTAGTGACCAAGGGACCTTCAATCCCAAAAAATACAACAGTATGTTTTTCACTAACAGCCTTAGAAACGATCGCGTAGTCATAGACTGACGCGATTTTATCTTCGATACAGTGCCCGCAAGCAAATGCTGATGAAGCTTGAATCAGCAAGATGCTTGCGATAATGCTAGTGATGCGCATGATTAGTGACCGCCGCCTGATTTAATGCTACCGGCTGCTTGTGTATCTGCCCAATGGAAGTACTTCAGATACTGCTGGATCTCAGCACTAGTCAAGTTTTGGTTAGGCATTGGAATATTGTTGGATTCTTTCAGCATAGCCTTTGCATCAGCGTCGGATGCCAACATTTTTTCTGGAGATGTTAACCAGCTTGTTAACCACGCATCAGTACGACGCTTAGTTACGCCAGCTAAGTCTGGTCCAAGCTTTTTACCTTGACCAATAGAGTGGCAAGCTAAGCATTTGCTTTCAAAATCAAGCTTTCCTTTTACGGCAACAGGGTCTGTTGGAGTGGAGGTGGCGCCCATATTGTGATGCTCAAGATCTTCACTAGGTTTGATTTTGTTTTCTTCGGTGCTAATTAAGCCAATTGCGCCTTGTGATGCATTGGCAAAGTGGTGATCCACCATGATGTATTTGCCAGATTCAGGAATCATCATTTCAATAATGGCTGAATTAGATGAGCCCAGCAGAACGGTTTGCATCCCGCGGAATTGATTATCAGGATTTCCTTCCATCCAAACCTTGTCAAATATGGTGCCCACCACGTGAAAGCTTGAAGTCTTACTTGGGCCAACATTCAGTACAAATAAACGTACCCGTTCACCTGGCTTTGCTTGTAATGGATTCTTAACCATGCCATTGTGCTTGCCATTGAATACGGTGTAGCTAGGCATTGCTTTTTTCAGATTATCGTTATCGAGAACATATAAAGGTTGGTCATCCACTTTTTTTCCAGATGGATCAGGTTTGAGATAAAACTCGCTTTGGATAACCATGTATTCACGGTCCACTTTGCCGGGATAACCTTCTTTTGGCTCAACAATGACCGCGCCGTACATTCCTGAAGCAATGTGCTCCAAGATCATCGGTGTCCCACAGTGGTACATAAATACACCTGGATAGTTAACCGTAAATTCAAACTCGATGGTCTGCCCAGGAGCTACAGAACGATACTTGTCTTGTGGTGAAACCATTGCGGCATGAAAGTCCATTGAATGCATCATTGGCGCAGCGGTGAGCTGCACCCCAGGCAATACTTCATCACTACGGTTTGTCATACTAAAGCGAATTTTGTCGCCAACTCGAGCGCGCACTGTAGGGCCAGGAACTTGATCTCCAAATGTCCAAGCGCCAAATTTAACGCCCGGTGCTATCTCGATAATCTTGTGGGTTGTATCGAGCTTGACGATTTTTACTGGTGCTGAATCAACTGGTTTGAGTTCGTTTCCAAAGTTTAGGGACGCTCCTTCGGCAAACGCCCCAGTGTGTCGTTCTGATGTTACCTTAGCCGGAGTCGGCTTTAGATCCATCTTGCTGGTGTCATAAGGATCAGACTTTCCGCAGGCCATGAGTAGGCCGGCAGTCAGCGATAAAAGCAAAATCAATTTATTCGTTTTCATGATGATTCCTTTCTGCTAAAGCCAAGCTTCTGGCTTGTTTAGGGACTAGTTAAAGAGTGCTGGTATGGGTAATTGTTTCTACTGTCTTGAGGTGAGTCTTTTTGGGTAAAAGTAAGCGAACTGCAAACCATGCTAAAAATAAAGTGCCGATTGCAAACACAATGTCACCAGGAACTCTGAGCCATACCAATGTTTCCATGAATGGAGAGTGGATAATTTCTGGTGAGCGTGCATACCACATGCCCTTGCTAATGCTGGCAGCTGCTTGGTAAATGCCTGCGGGTACCAGTGACATAAACACCATCATTCCAAGACCAATATTCAAAGACCAGAACATCAGCTTGAGAAGTGAATCGGACCATGCCAGGCGGTTGGATAAACCGCGCAAGCAAAACAGCAAGAGTCCGATACCTAACATTCCATAAACACCAAATAAGGCTGCATGACCATGAGCTGCCGTCATATTGAGTCCTTGCATGTAGTAGAGGGCAATTGGTGTGTTGATAGAAAAGCCTAATAAACCTGCTCCCACAATGTTCCAAAAGCCTACTGCGATGAAGCACATAATTGACCATTTATAGGACTGAACCCATGGAGCAATTTTTGAGCGTTGATAGTTGTGATAAGCCTCAAAACCAACCATTGCCAGCGGAACCACTTCAAGTGCGGAGAACATGGCGCCAATCGCAATGACGTAAGTTGGTGTGCCTGTGAAATACAGGTGATGTAATGTTCCTAAAATTCCGCCGAATAAAAAGACGATGGTTTCAAAAACAATTGCGAGATTTGCTGTAGAGGCACGGATTAAACCAAGGCGTGTGAAAAGTAATGCAATGACCGCGGTTGCAAATACCTCAAAGAAGCCTTCAACCCATAAGTGCACTAACCACCAGCGCCAGTATTCAATTAAAGAGTAGTGGGTATGTGGGCCCCAAGTTAAGGAGGTTGCATAGAAGCCGCCAATACAAATGGCTGATAAAAATACCATCATGATGAGTCCGCGACTCTCGGATGGTTTCTTGAGTGCAGGCATCAGACCGCGACCCAATAAGAGAACCCAAAATAGCAAGCCAACGAAGAGCAAGATTTGCCATACGCGACCCATGCTGGTGTATTCGAGGCCTTGATTACCTACCCAGAAGCTAAAGCCGCTTCCTAAATGTTGAAGTGAGCCGATCCAGCCGGTTGCTGTAGAGCCAACCACAATGAAGAGAAGTGCATAGAACAATAGATCAACACCTAGCTTTTGATATTTTGGCTCGTGCCCTGAAATGGCTGGGGCTATATATAAGCCAGTAGCAAGCCAAGCAGTGGCAATCCATAGAACTGCAAACTGAGTATGTATTGTTCGGCTAATTGAAAACGGCAGAATTTGCGCCAAAGGAAAACCAAAGAAGCTTTGTCCTTCTACTGAGTAGTGGGCTGTAATGACTCCCATTCCGACTTGAGCCAGAATTAATCCAATAACAACATAGAAATATTTTCTAGTTGCCTTCATTGATGGTGTTGGCTTGAGGTCAAATAGTGGATCGGACTCCAATGGTTTTGGATCAGATTCTTCCTTGCTAGTAGAGCGAAGAAAAATCATGCCAACAATGGCGGCGATCATAAAAATGACGCTGGCGATTGACCATATACCAGTGCCTGCAGTTGGGGTGTTATCGACTAGGGGCTCATGTGGCCAGTTGCTTGTATAGCTCAGATCAGTTTCTCCTGGACGATTGGTTGCTGCTGACCAAGATGACCAAAAGATGAATGCCGGTAAAGCTTCCAAGTCAGCTTGATCTGGCAATAAGCCTGAGCCCATTGCGTATTGCTCACGGAGATGATTGAGCGAAGCATCATCACCAAACAAATTGATGTAATGTTGTTTTACTTGTTTGATTGCTGCTACACGATCATCCGATAGGGTGATATTGCCTGTGCGCGCATCATAGGTGTTGCTACGCATTTCATTTTTTAATAATCCGTTGATTTCGCCTTGTTGACCTAGGCTTAGATTTTCAAATGATTTTTTGTAGTCACGCTCTGCCCAAATGTTACGAAGTGCTAGAGCTTCACGATGTAGCCAATCTGCAGACCAGTCTGGGGCAACATAACTACCATGTCCCCATACGGAGCCTAACTGTTGTCCACCAGCCGATTGCCAAGCTTGCTGCCCTTGCTGAACCTGACCTTCAGTAAAGACCGCCTCACCGCTTGTGCTGATGACTTGATTAGGAATGGGAGGAGCTGTTAAATAAATTTCAGTGCCAACCCAACCCAAAACCCCAAAGGAGAGCAGGCAGATGACTGCCAGCCAGGTCCATAGTTTGCGTGATGAATACATTTGAAAACCCCTAACTTATGAAAATTAAATCTGTTAACACTGCCAATAGATGTATTCTATATACATCTTATAGAAGAAGTAAACTATATACCTCTTTAAGGTAGGGGTATTAGCAAATTAATGGTTTTATAGGGCTTCTAGCAATATTCTTGGGCTTTAGGAAGATTGGGCTCAATTGAGAGGGCTCTCAGTTTTAGCAAGTATTTACCTAATAAGGGCTTTAATAGCATGAGATTAAGCATTTTTTCGGATTACAGCCTACGCGTACTGATGTACCTCGGCAGTCAACATGAGCGGCTGGCCACAATCTCTGAAATTGCCCAGTTTTATGGAATTTCAGAAAATCACCTCATGAAAGTGGTGAATCAGCTTGGAACCCTTGGCTACATTGAAACAATCCGGGGCAAAGGTGGTGGCATGCGATTGGCTCGTGACCCTAAAACAATCATTTTGGGCAACGTGATACGTGATACAGAAACAGACTTTGCTTTGGCAGAATGTTTTAACGATCACTCAGCATGCCGAATTCAGTCAGATTGCGCGTTACAGACTGTTCTGAGCTCAGCATTGGCAGGTATGTTTAGTGTTTTAGATAAACATACTTTAGAAGACATCATCATTAAGCCCAATATGATTATTCAGTTCATTAAACGTCAGGTAGAAGGCACATAAGGCTTTCCCAAGGCGACTAGGAGTACAGTCATTATTATTGGGATTAATTGCAAAAGGTATTAATGAAACGCGTTGATGATTTTCGCTTGAAGTTTGGCAAAAAAGAGCTGGTACCCATCATGGTGGGTGGCATGGGCGTTGATATATCGACTGCGGAGTTGGCTTTAGAGGCGGCAAGATTAGGAGGCGTAG
>CAIOIX010000348.1 GCA_903858445.1 uncultured beta proteobacterium | reverse complement strand
CTATTCTGATGTTAAGAAATCTTAAGTCACCAGAGACTTACTTTCAATCTGCATTTAGGGTTCAGTCACCATGGTCAATTAAAAATCCTAATGGGGATGACCCAAAGCAAGAGGAAATTCTTAAGCCTGTTTGTTTTGTGTTTGACTTCGCACCTACTCGTGCATTAAGGCAGTTATCTGAGTATGGCATTGGTTTGTCACCTAATGAAGCCAATCCAGAAAAAGCAGTAGAAGAGCTTGTATCTTTTTTGCCTGTTTTGGCTTATGACGGTGCAAATATGACACAGATTGATGCGGGTGGCGTACTTGATATAGCCATGGCCGGCACTTCAGCTACTTTATTAGCCCGTAAATGGGAAAGTGCTTTGTTAGTCAATGTGGACAATGAAACATTGCGTCGCGTTTTAGACAATCCTGAGGCTATGGCGGCAGTTGAACGCATTGAAGGATGGCGAACCTTAGGTGACAATATTATTGAAACAATCATTAATAAAAGCGACAAAATTAAGGAAATTAAGGAAAAAGGTAAGAATCGTGATCTGACTGAAAAAGAAAAGAAAGCACTAACTGAAGAGGAAAAAGAGTACAAATCTAAGAGAAAGCTTGTCCAAGAAAAGTTGATTAAATTCGCAACTCGTATTCCAGCATTTATGTATCTCACAGATTTTCGGGAAAATACTTTACAGGATGTTATTACAAAATTAGAGCCAGATTTATTCCTTACGGTTACGGGATTAACAGTAAAAGATTTTCATCTTCTCGTACAACTTCGTGTTTTTAATACAGAGCATATGAATCAAGCAGTCTTTGCTTTTAGACGTTATGAAGATGCTTCTTTAAGATACACGGGGATTGACAGTCATGAAGGACTTTCAAGGTATGGTCTATTTAATACGGTTGTCGCAATCGATGATGCGAGCATTGCTAAGCGCCTTTAATGTTGATGCTTATAGAAACGTCCTTTTAAAGCTCCATTCATGGAAATGGTCGCATAAATCCTAATCTGAAAGTAAGCTTGTGAGCGTCCAGCAACTAGACGCTCAACTTGCAAAACTTACAGTATTTATTTCCTACCAATACAGGCCTAGACTCGCCTAAAACAATCCGATTGTTGCAGGGCGAGCTAACTCTATTCAAGCGACCAAAAAGCCGTCAATGGCAATGCCGTTTCAAGTTGCCTAATGGGCAATGGCATGCTGCTTCTACCAACACAGAAGATTCTGATTTGGCTCAAACTCAAGCCATAGCTATTTACGAGACAGTAAAGATCAAGATCAGCGCAGGCTTGGCAGTTACAGCCAAGACTTTCGGGCAAGTGGCTTTGGATGAAATTGCCAATATGTCGAAAGCTACTGATAACAAAACGGGCAAGCGAACTTATCGGGATTACACCTTTGCCATCAATAAATACCTAATCCCATTCTTTGGGTCGTACGAGATCAGTCAAATTACTAATGAGATGTTGGCAGATTTTGAATCTTGGAGAATTGCCGAAATGGGAAGAATACCCATGGCGAGCACTAAGCGCAATCACGCCAGTGCCTATATTCGTGTAATTAACCTAGCAAGAGATCGTGGCTATATTGGGCATAACCAGTCCGTACCATTACTTGATAGCAAAGGCAAACGCAGCCAGCCCCGCCCTGCATTTACCGCAGAAGAAATTAAAGAGTTGTTGAGCTATACAGAGACTTGGCAAAAGAGTAGCTATACAGATAGAACAGCGTTGATGCGAACGCTATGTTCTTATTACATAGAGTTCTTGGTTAATACTGGTGTTCGTCATGGAACAGAGGCATTGCCGCTGAGATGGAAGCATTTGCAGTGGCATTGGATTGGCAATAAGAAATACTTAAGAATTTGGGTGTCAGGCAAGACCGGACCAAGATATTTAATTGCCAAGACTGCTGTGATTAAGGTGTTAGAACAAGTTATGAAGTGGCAGAAGCTACCTTACTCAGGACTTAATGCCATTATTGAGGCAAAAGTTGATCGGTTGATATTTCGCTTGCCAACAGGCGAGCAGATCAGCAATATGGAAAATATCTTTCGTAATCTCATGGTTCGTAGCAATATGCGAGCGGATGGCGGCGGTCAGAATAGAACCTTGTATAGCCTACGTCATACCTATGCCACATTTGCCTTAGCTAGCGGTGTTGATATCCACACTCTTGCTAGGCAAATGGGCACTAGTGTTGGCATGATAGAGCGGCATTATTCCAAGTTAACCCCTATGATGAATGCCGAGAAGTTGGCTTGATTTTCAACAAATATTATCAATAAACTCAGAGCGAATTAAATCATTTAGTTTTATACGGGCAACCTTTCTTACAGATAGTGCATGGGATAGACTTTCAATCTCCTGATAATTCATTGGCGACGAACTTTGTAGATTAAGGTTTTCTAGGCTTTTGTAGCAAGAGCGTAAATTACTTTCAAGCCCACTGATATTTTGCATTGCGCCCTCAAGCTTCTTGTTTATATTGACTAGAGATTTAGCTAACGTGAAATGCTCATCTGAGTTGATATAGCAGTAATCCGTAATATCAAATTT
>CAIOIX010000347.1 GCA_903858445.1 uncultured beta proteobacterium | reverse complement strand
GCCTGGATTCGCATAAACCAATAAGTGCATAATTCAAAATAAATCCTCTTTAACCTTAACGATAGATAGTTATTATGAAAGTAC
The DNA here is from genome assembly GCA_903858445.1 of uncultured beta proteobacterium. GTDB lineage: Bacteria > Pseudomonadota > Gammaproteobacteria > Burkholderiales > Burkholderiaceae > Polynucleobacter. Next base: position 13,452 of record CAIOIX010000347.1, on the reverse strand, counting down.
TGATTACGGGCGGTGCTGGTTTTTTGGGCCAAAAACTCGCCAAACAATTACTAGCACGTGAATCTTTAAAAGATTCCGATGGTATTGACCAGAAAATCGATCAACTACTTCTGGTTGATGTTGTGGAGGCAAATGATTTTGGCGATCAACGCGTCAAGGTGATTGCTGGTGACATTTCTGATCCCCAGTTAATGCAGCAACTCATTACGACAGAGATTCAGTCAATCTTTCATTTGGCTGCTATTGTCAGCGGGCAGGCGGAGGCTGATTTTGATCTTGGCATGCGGATTAATTTAGACGCAGCAAGGCTTCTATTAGAAACTTGTAGAAGTGCAGGGCATAAGCCAAAAATTGTGTTTACTAGTTCTGTTGCTGTGTATGGCGGTACATTGCCCGAGATGGTATTGGACACAACGGCACTCAATCCTCAGTCTTCCTATGGTGCGCAAAAAGCTATTTGCGAGCTTTTGCTGAATGATTACACCCGTAAGGGATTTGTGGACGGGCGTGTATTACGTCTTCCCACTATCAGTGTTCGGCCTGGGGCGCCTAATAAGGCTGCCTCATCATTTGCGAGTGGCATTATCCGTGAGCCATTAAATGGCAAGCCATCCATTTGCCCTGTATCTCCCGACTTACGTATTTGGTTGTTATCCCCACGCTATGCCATCGAATCTTTAATTGCGGGCCATGACTTACATTCAAGCGTTTTGGGTTTAAATAAGTCGATTAATTTACCAGGTGTTTCAGTAAGCGTTGGCGAGATGGTTGAGTCGCTTCGCAAGATTGCTGGTGATGAAGTGACTGCTCGTATTTCGATAGAGCCTGATAACAAGATAGAGGCGATTGTCAGAAGTTGGCCAGGCGCATGGGATGATAGTAGGGCGAAGTCATTAGGCTTAAAGGCAGATGCTAACTTTGAAAGCATTATCAAAGCCTATATTGAAGATGACTTGAAGAGTTAGTAATAATGAAAAAAATTGGAATCATTGGCCTTGGAATGATGGGGCGAGGCATTGGCATTAACTTATTAAAATCTGGTTTCCCGTTATCTTTCTTGCAGCGCTCAGTCAAAAGTTCGCAAGACGATGTGATTGCTCAGGGCGCTAAGCCACTGAGTTCAATTGCTGAAGTGACAAAGAATTCCGAAGTTATTCTGCTATGTTTAACAGGAAGTTCGCAAGTTGAGGAAGTCATCTTTGGGGTGGATGGGGTGCTGGCCAATTTGCTGCCAGGTTCCATTGTGATTGACTTAAGTACAGCGATTCCTAAGTCCACCCTAAAAGTTGCGCGGGCCATTCAAGAAGCTGGCAGTTTTTATCTTGATTCACCCATGACTAGAACTCCCAAAGAGGCGCTTGAAGGGCGGCTAAATGTACTGGTGGGCGGCGACCCTGATTTGCTTGAGCAGTGCCGTCCTGTTTTGAAGTGCTTTACGGAAAATATTGTGTATGCCGGGCCCTTGAGTTCTGGTCATCGCCTCAAACTTATTCATAATTTTGTCGCTTTGGGTTATGCCAGTGTATTGGCTGAAGCGGCGGCTTGTGCCAAGTTGGCTGATGTAGATTCCAGGGTTTTACTGCAGGTCTTGGAAACAGGAGCTGGTAATGGCGCCATCCTGAATCGCATGAAGGGATTTATTCAATCTGGAGATGATGCTAGCTTTCAATTTACCTTAGAGAATGCAGTAAAAGATCTAGGTTATTACGGCGCGATGGTTGAAGAGCTTGATGCATTTTCTGTGGCAGCAACTGCTACGCAGAAAATCTTTGAACACGCCCTTCATACTGAGAAAGCAGGGGCCACCGTGCCTTGGCTCGTCAGCTCCTTAAATAAGACAAAATAAACTTGATCTTGGTCAAGGTTTGCATCTGGACTTGGTGCCTTAGTACTACGACTGGTCCAGAATAGTCTTGCAAGTCGACAGATCATGCCTTAAGTCATCGATTGCTTAGGGTAAGTGATAGACCGGATATCGTTGACAGGCTTAGGTTCTACCAATAGTATGCCTATTGAAAAGTGGTATTTAGAAATTAAAACAAGCTGGGTGGGGTTCACTTAACCTAGCAACTAGAGGAGGCAGTAATGGCTATTGCAAATCAGGCGACTCCGAGCGTCTTTGAAGATCAAACCTATAAAAAGGTTGCTTGGCGAATCATGCCCTTGTTAATGATTTGCTACATTGTGGCTTATCTGGATCGCGTAAACGTGGGCTTCGCTAAATTACAGATGTTGGGTGACTTAGGCTTTAGTGAAGCGGTGTATGGATTTGGCGCTGGCGTCTTCTTCCTTGGCTATTTCCTGTTTGAAGTACCCAGCAATATCATTTTGCATAAAGTGGGAGCGAGAGTTTGGATTGCTCGCATTATGGTCACTTGGGCCATTATTTCTGGTGGATGTATGTTTGTCACTACTCCGACTAGCTTCTATGTCATGCGTTTTTTGCTGGGCTTGGCTGAAGCAGGCTTCTTCCCAGGCATTATTTTGTATCTTACATACTGGTTTCCTTCAACACGCCGCTCTAAAATTATTTCCACCTTTATGGCGGCAATTCCTTTGGCAGGTTTAATTGGTGGCCCATTATCTGGCTGGATTATGGAGTCTGTTGCAGGCGTCAATGGTTTGACTGGCTGGCAATGGATGTTTGTACTCGAAGCGATTCCTGCGGTAATTTTGGCTGTAGTGGTGTTCTCTTATTTGGATGACAGTATTAAAGGCGCTAAGTGGTTAAGTGACGAAGAAAAGGCAATGTTAGCAACCAATATCGCTGAAGATCAACGTGAGAAAGTGGATCATGGTTCATTTCTTGCCGTCATCAAGGACGGTCGTCTTTGGTTGGGCATTGTGGTGTACTTCTGCATTGTGATGGGTCAATACGGTTTAACGTTCTTCTTGCCAACCTTGATTAAGACTGCTGGTATTAAAGGTGTTCTCAATATTGGTCTATTTACTGCTATTCCTTATGGTGCAGCGGTCGTCTCTATGATTTTGTTGGGTCGCCGATCTGACAAAATGCGTGAGCGCCGTTGGCATTTAATTATCCCTATGTATATGGGTGTGATTGGCTTAACGGGTAGCGCACTTGCAGGCACCAGCAATACCGAAATTTGTATTGCCTTTTTGACTTTGGCTGCGGCAGGTGTTTTATCTGCTACACCATTGTTCTGGGCTTTGCCGACGTCATTCTTGACGGGTACTGCAGCGGCAGCGGGTATTGCTGCGATCAACTCAGTTGGTAATCTTTCTGGATTTGCGGCACCATTTTTGATTGGTGCTATTAAAGATGCTACTGGATCCTCCAATATTGGCCTTTATGTTATTTCAGGGGTTTTGGTGATTGGAACTTTTGCAGTCTTAAAATTCCCTGCGAAAATGGTTAATCGTTAATTTATTGGCAGTACCGAGTAGATCGGGTGGTATCAGCCCTTGGGTTGATACCACTTTTTATTTGAAGACGGGGAAGTGAAATGAGTCAGCAGGAAAAGCGTATTGGAGTAATCGGTCTTGGGGCAATGGGTCGTGGCATGGCCGGTTCATTGCGACGCGCAGGCTATGAGGTTTATGTAGCCGATGTTAGAAGAGAAGCTGCTGATGAATTTGTAAAAGAAGGTGGTATTGCCTGCTCATCCCCTGCTGAAGTTGCTCAGTACTGTGAAGTGCTGGTGAGTGTTGTTGTGAATGCTGCGCAAACCGAAGAGGTCCTATTTGGTAAAAATGGCGCCGCAAGCGCCATGAAGCAAGGCGCTGTTTTTATCATGTGCTCCACAGTTGATCCAAATTGGTCAATTGCTCTAGAGAAGAAATTGAATGATATGGGGCTCTTGTATTTAGATTCGCCAATCTCTGGTGGTGCTGCGAAGGCTGCATCAGCCCAGATGACCATCATGAGCGCAGGCTCGCCAGCGGCTTATGCCAAGGTGGGCGCTGCTTTAGATACCATGGCGGCAAAAGTATACAAACTCGGCGATTGCGCTGGCGCTGGTAGCAAGGTAAAAATTATCAATCAATTATTGGCTGGAGTGCATATTGCAGCAGCAGCCGAGGCAATGGCGCTGGGTCTGCGCGAAGGTGTTGATGCAGCTTCCCTGTATGAAGTCATTACTAATAGTGCTGGCAATAGTTGGATGTTTGAAAATCGCATGGCCCATGTATTGGCGGCTGATTACACACCGCTCTCAGCCGTTGATATTTTTGTAAAAGATTTAGGACTAGTTTTGGATACTGCAAGAGCAAGTAAATTTCCTTTGCCTTTAAGTGCAACTGCTCATCAAATGTTTATGCAAGCCTCCACTGCTGGTTTTGGCAGGGAAGATGACTCAGCGGTAATTAAAATCTTTCCTGGAATTAAACTGCCAACCAAAGCTTAATGCAAACAGTTCATTAATAGATTACGAAGAAAAGATAGAAAGATATGGCAGTTTTATTGGGTTGCATTGCTGATGATTTTACGGGGGGCACTGACTTAGCTGGAATGCTGGTGAAGGCCGGTATGAGAACCATTCAACTGATTGGCGTTCCTACTGGTCCAGCGCCTGAAGCTGTGGACGCTGTTGTGATTGCGTTGAAGTCGAGGACCAATCCAACTCCAGATGCCATTCAGGAATCATTGGCAGCGTTAGAGTGGTTAAAGGCTCAAGGTTGTCAGCAGTTTTATTTTAAGTATTGCTCTACTTTTGACTCTACGCCAGCAGGCAATATTGGTCCCGTAGCAGAGGCTTTAATGAAGGCCCTGAATACCAACTTCACAATTGCTTGTCCAGCATTCCCGGCTAACAAGCGCAGCATTTATAAGGGTCATTTATTTGTAGGTGATGAAATGCTGAGTGAGTCTGGGATGCGTAATCATCCGCTAACGCCGATGACAGATTCAAATCTCGTGCGTGTTTTGCAGCAGCAAGTTACTGCCAAGGTTGGTCTAACGGATTATTCAGTGGTGAAGGGTGGCTCGGGAGTCATTCAGAAACGCTTTGCCGATTTACAAAAAGATGGCTGTAAATTCTCCATTGTTGATGCCTTATCGGACATTGATCTACATAGTATTGGCGCTGCCTGCGCTGATTTACTTTTGGTAACAGGCGGGTCTGGTATTGCGTTAGGTTTACCAGAAAATTTCCGTAAAAAAGGTTTGCTCAAGACCTCTGCTGATACCGACAAGCTTGGCGATCTTCATGGCTTAAGGGCGGTGATTTCAGGCAGCTGTTCAGTGGCTACACAAGAGCAGGTTAGACTCATGAAAGCACAGTCTCCCGCTTATCACCTTGACCCTTTAGCCTTGGCTGATGGTAAAAATGTAGTGCGGGAAGCTTTAGAGTGGGCAGCTCAACATATCGCCTCGGGACCTGTTTTGATATACGCTACCTCCACTACTGATGAAGTGAAGAATATTCAGGAGCGTCTTGGTATTGAAAAGGCTGGCGCTATGGTGGAAAATGCGCTTGCCGGCATTGCTAGCGGTCTTGTAGAAGCGGGTGTTGATCAGCTGATTGTGGCTGGCGGAGAAACCTCGGGAGCGGTAGTAAAGGCTTTAGGAATCACCGGTTTAAGAATTGGACCAGAGATTGCACCGGGTGTGCCTTGGACTAAGGCTATATTGAGTGATGCACAGGCTAAACCTTTAATGCTCGCTTTGAAATCCGGTAATTTTGGCGGCCCGCAATTCTTTAATGAAGCATGGGATTACATTAAATGACATTCTCGTTTAATAGCAAGTCTGAGGAATCGAAACAACGCGAACAAATCGTGGAGTTCGGTAAATCGATTTTTGATCGGGGCTTAACTGCAGGTAGTAGCGGCAACTTAAGTGTGCGCCTAGACGATGGTTGGTTATTAACACCAACACATGCATCCTTGGGAAGATTGGATCCATCAAGCTTGACTAAGTTGGACTGGGAAGGCAACACCATTAGTGGATTGCCGCCTTCCAAGGAAGCATTCTTACATCGTGCAATGTACAACACAAGAAGTGGCGCTAGAGGAATTGTGCATCTACATTCAACCTACTCGGCAGCGGTATCGTGTATGTGTGGGTTAAACCATGACAGCTGTATTCCGCCACTGACACCTTATTTTGTAATGAAGGTGGGCCGTTTGCCTTTGACGCCATACTATCGCCCTGGAGATCCCGATTTAGCGGCGGTGATTGAAAAGCTCGCTGTTAAGAACTCATCAGTGTTACTTGCCAATCATGGCCCTGTGGTATCTGCAAGCTCTCTCGAGGCCGCAGTCAATGCTGCAGAGGAGCTAGAAGAAACTGCTAAATTGTTTTTGTTATTAAAAGGTATTGAGACTCGCCCCCTAGATGAGGCTCAAATTGAAGATCTTAAAAAAACCTTTGAGCTTGATTTTTAAATAAGGAGCTATACCGTGCCGAAGTTTGCCGCCAATTTAAGCATGATGTTCAACGAGTATGAGTTCCCAAACAGATTTGCTGCTGCCGCACAAGCGGGTTTCGATGCTGTTGAATTTTTATTTCCTTATGACTATTTACCTGCTGAAGTGGCTAAATGGCTCAAAGAAAATAAACTCAAGAATGTGCTCTTTAACCTTCCACCTGGCGATTGGGCTGCGGGGGAGAGAGGCATGGCTGCTTTGCCAGGTCGAGAGGAAGAATTTCGTGACGGTGTGGCTAAGGGGATTGAGTTCGCTTTAGAGCTGGGTACGCCACAACTGCATATGATGGCTGGCCTGATTCCGGCAGGGTCAGATATGGCCTTGCATCGCAAGACCTATCTTGAGAATATGAAATTCGCGGCGCAAGCGTTGGCAAAACATAATCTCAACTTATTGCTCGAACCGATTAATACACGGGACATGCCTGGCTACTTCCTCAACACCCAAGCGCAAGCGCATGAGTTACGGATTGAATCTGGTGAGCCCAATGTCAAAGTACAAATGGATTTTTATCACGCCCAAATCATGGAAGGTGATTTAGCTGAAACCTTTAAAAAATATTTCAAGGATATTGGCCACACTCAAATTGCTAGCGTTCCCAAAAGAAATGAGCCTGATGATGGTGAAGTGAATTACCCATACCTATATCAACTCTTGGATGAAATGGGTTATGACGGCTACGTTGGTTGTGAGTATCGTCCCAAAGGAAAGACGGAAGATGGTTTGGCTTGGTTTAAGGCTCTAAAGTAAGTAAGTTGTTTACTTAGTTGATTTCTCTAGCTGAAAGATTACAGGCGCATCTTCATCTTTAGCGCCAGTCGTTTTTTCTGACGTTGCTTCTGACTTGCTCTCGTCACTATTAGTGAAGTTAAATTCTTGGCTTTGCTCCACGACTGGCGGTTTATCTAAGAGTGTTGTAACTAAGGCTGGGAAGGCCATGACTACTACAACCATGATGAGTTGTAGGCCAACCCAGGGTAATGCACCCCAATAGATGTCGCTGCTCTTAACTTCTTTAGGTGCAACACCCCTGAGGTAGAAAAGGGCAAAGCCAAAAGGCGGATGCATGAATGAGGTTTGCATGTTGACGCACAGCATTACGCCGAACCACACTAATGCCGCACTAGCGGCTGCTTGCGGGTTGCCATTCATAGAATCAAGCAATACTGGTGAGAGCACTTTAACGGCTACAGGTGCCAGCATGGGCACCACAATAAAAGCAATCTCAAAGAAGTCTAAGAAGAAGGCTAGGAAGAATACAAATAAATTCACCACAATCAAGAAGCCAACCCAACCGCCTGGCAGATTAGAGAAGAGATCCTCCACCCAGCGACCACCATCAACGCCTTGAAAGACCACAGAGAAGCAAGTCGAACCAATGAGAATGAAGACCACCATCGCAGTAATACGCATGGTGTTTTGATAAGCTTCTTGGATGAGGCCTTTTAGATTTGGAATATTTGCTCTGCGGATCCATGCCAAAAGCAAAGCCCCCATTGCCCCCATTGCTCCAGATTCAGTAGGGGTAGCAAGACCCGTCATGATGGTACCGAGCACTAAGAAAATCAGTACTGCCGAAGGAATAATGCCCATGAGACACTTTTTCCAGAGCGCCCAACCTTTGAGATTGAGTTCACTCTCAGGAACTGCTGGTAACCAGTCTGGACGGATGCGCGATAAAAAGAAGGTATAGAGCGCAAAAAGGGCAATTTGCAGAAGCGATGGACCCCATGCGCCGAGGTACATGCTGCCCACATCTGCGCTACCTGTTTGGGTTTTTAACTGGTCCGCCAGAACAATTAAGACAAGAGATGGTGGAACGAGTTGCGTAATCGTTCCAGAAGCCGCTAAAACGCCTGTAGCGTAGCGCATGTTGTAACCATAGCGCATCATTACTGGCAAAGAGATCATGGCCATGGCGATCACCTGAGCGGCTACAGTGCCGGTAATTGCTCCTAGGACAAAGCCCACAATAATGACTGAATAGCCCAAGCCGCCTCGCACACGACCAAAGAGTTGACCCATGGAGTCAAGCATCTCCTCTGCAAGGCCGCAGCGCTCCAAGATTGAGCCCATAAAGGTAAAGAAGGGAATGGCGAGGAGCAGGTCATTTGCTAGAACGCTGCCAAAAATTCTTTGGGGAATAGCTTGTAAGAAGACCATGTCGAAGAAGTTCTGGCTCATGGCGATGACAGCAAAGAACAAGCCCGCCGCCATTAAAGAAAATGCTACCGGAAAACCAATCAACATAAAGATGATGAGACCGCCAAACATAAGGGGCGGCATCCACTCGACTGGAATCATTGCCATGGTTTCTCGTAATTAAGGTCGTCAGCAGGTAAGACGTATTTGTCCTTCAGTATGCCGATGCGCTTAATGATTTCTGACAGACCTTGCAGGCTCAGCATGAAAAAACCAAAGGGTACGATCAATTTAATGGGGTAGCGTGGTAATCCACCAGAATTGAGTGAATGCTCTGCAACTAGCCATGATGGATAAAAGAGCGTGGTCCAGGAGAGCCACGCAAACAAAAGACAGGCTGGCATTAAGAATAAAACGAGGCCAAATAAATCAACCCAAATCCGTCCGCGATCAGATAGTTGCGAGTAAATTAGATCAACTCGGACATGTTCATTGCATTTGAGTGTGTAAGAGGAGCCGAGCATTACGGCTGCTGCAAACAGATACCACTGTAGTTCCAGCGGCCAGTTGTTACTCATGTCTAAGCCGTATCTCAGAAGGGCATTCATTGCTGATACAACGCAAGATAGCAAAATCATGATGCTGGCGAGTTTGCCAAACAGTTGATTTACGCGATCAATTCCTGCGGAGAGTTTTACCCAGAACCCCATGCAATTTAGAGGTCTGCACGACCCCGTTTAATTGCGGCAAGTACTTGTGCAGGTGCAGTGCCACCAGCATGTTGGCGAGATTGTACGGAGCCATCTACAGTCAGTAGCGCGAAGACATCGTCACTCATCAATTCTGGGCGGCTGTCTAGGCCACAAGCAAAGCGTAACTCTGAAAGGCTTAAGTCAGTCAGCATACAATTTCTACCGACACATGCTTTAACCGCATGAGCTACTGCTTCATGCGCGTCACGGAACGCTAACCCTTTTTTAACCAAGTAGTCAGCTAAATCCGTGGCAGTAGCAAAGCCCTCTTCAGCTGCTGCCTTCATGACATCAGCCTTTACTTCAATGTGGGGAATCATGTCAGCAAAGATCCGCAAAGTATCCTGTACGGTATCTACTGCATCAAATAAAGGCTCTTTGTCTTCTTGATTATCTTTGTTATAGGCCAGGGGCTGACTCTTCATGAGTGTCAATAGGGAGATCAAGTCGCCATAAACACGGCCAGTCTTGCCACGTGCCAGCTCAGGTACGTCAGGGTTCTTTTTTTGCGGCATGATCGAGCTACCAGTGCAAAAGCGGTCTGGCAAATCAATAAAGCCAAAACGCGGGCTTAGCCAAAGCACTAACTCTTCGGATAGACGTGAGATATGCATCATCAAGATGGATGCAAAGGCACAGAACTCGATTGCAAAGTCACGATCTGACACTGCATCTAAAGAGTTGTTGCAAATCCCATCAAATCCTAACGTGCGCGCTACTTGTTCGCGATCGATTGGATAAGTTGTGCCAGCCAAGGCGGCCGCACCTAAAGGCAAGCGATTAAAGCGGGTACGCAAATCAACTAAGCGACTTGTGTCACGACTGAACATTTCGTAATAAGCCATCAAGTGATGACCAAAGGTAATCGGTTGCGCTACTTGAAGATGAGTATGGCCGGGCATGATGGTGTCGGCATGTTTCTCGGCCAAATCTAACAGAGCAATACGTAAGGTTTTAAGAGTTGCAGAAATGTCATCAACACTGCCACGTAACCAGAGGCGTAAATCGGTTGCGACTTGGTCATTACGTGAGCGACCGGTATGCAAACGCTTTCCAGCATCGCCAACTAAAGCGGTTAGGCGAGCTTCAATATTGAGATGCACATCCTCTAGAGCGAGTTGCCATTCGAATTGACCTGCTTCAATTTCACTCTGAATTTGAGCCATACCTCTTTGAATATCAGCCAAATCTTGCGCGCTGATAATCTTTTTGCTAGCCAGCATCTCAGCATGGGCTAGAGATCCAGCGATATCAACCAGGGCAAAACGTTGGTCAAATCCAATGGAGGCAGTGTAGCGTTGAACCAGCTCATCGACGGGTTCATTGAAACGCGCCGACCAAGCTTGGGCTTTGTTGGCTAAGGAATTTTTTGATGTGCTCATAAACGCAGTATATTGGTGTAGGTCTTCGATTATTTTAAATGCTATGTCCCCAATCCCCAATTCTTCAGTAATACCCACCCCTCCTAGTCGCTTAGTTATCGCTTCTCGTGAGAGTAGGCTTGCCATGTGGCAGGCTGAACACGTCCGAGATCGCCTTAAAGCCCTCTATCCAGCCTGTGATGTGCAGATTTTGGGGATGACTACTCGGGGTGACCAAATACTGGATAGAGCCCTCTCTAAGGTCGGGGGGAAGGGTTTATTTGTCAAAGAGCTTGAGGCTGCTCTAGAAGATGGGCGTGCTGATTTGGCGGTCCACTCCCTCAAGGACGTACCCATGGTGATGCCTGAGGGTTTTGATCTGGCCTGTGTCATGGCTCGTGAGGATGCTCGAGATGCCTTTGTTTCAAATGATTTCGCCAGCCTAGAGGATCTTCCTCAGGGCGCGATAGTGGGTACATCGAGCTTGCGTCGTGAAGCAGTCTTGCGCGCGCGCTTTCCTCACTTAGAGGTGCAACCCCTGCGTGGCAATTTAGATACGCGCATGGGTAAGCTAGATCGTGGTGAGTATCAAGCCATTATTTTGGCTGCTGCTGGTCTCAAGCGTTTAGGTTTGGAGAGTCGGATCAAGGCATTTCTACCTTTTGATCCCTATACCCCAGCTGCTGGTCAGGGTGCCTTGGGCATTGAGACTCTGACCAAGCATCCTAATATCAAGCATTGGCTTGAGCCTTTGAGCGATTTGCCAACCCTATTGGCAATCTCCGCTGAAAGGATGGTCTCGCGTCAACTGGGTGGTTCTTGCGAAGTTCCTTTGGCAGCACATGCAGTCTGGAATGAAAACCAAATGCAGATTCGCTCTTTCGTAGCGAGTGTGGACGGTAAGGCTATTTGCTTGGCTAACGCTCAAAGCAGAGTGCAAAACGTGGCCGAGGCTGAAGCACTTGGTTTATCTGTTGCGCAGGATTTAATTGCACAGGGCGCAGCTGAATTATTGCCTAACGGTTTACCTCAGTAAAAAATCGCAACCAATTCATCAGTAAATCCTATATCAGGTAGACAGAGTGAGCACGCAGACCATCATTGTCACCAGACCAGCAGGTCAAGCACGCAAACTAATTGAATTACTGAGCGCTAACTTGAAGAAAGAGGAGTTAGTAAGGCAGGATAAATCAGATTTACCCAAAATCCTTTCCCTACCTTTGCTAACCATTATTCCTAAAGGAGATGAGCCCAGCCGCTCCCAAGCGAATTCCTTGTTCGAACACATTACTACCGCCTTAAGGGATGCTGATCTCGCAATTTTTGTGAGCCCAAATGCAATTGAATGCACTATGCATTTACTGGGAAGTACATGGCAAGATTTATCAAAAAAGAGGATCCCAATCGGAGTCATGGGCGGCAGTAGCAAGGTCGCATTGCAGCATCACGGCATCGGGCTTGAGGAAATTCCCACAACAATATTGATTCCTAGGAATAATGAAGACTGGGATTCGGAGGGTTTGTGGGCAGAGCTGCAATCCCTCAACTGGGATTGGTCTAAGCGCAAGGTGGTGATCTTTAAGGGTGATGGCGGGCGCGCTTGGCTTGCCGACACCTTAGCGTCTGTTGGTGCGACTGTAAAGGCGATATCAGTCTATACCAGGGAACCTTTGAGTATTGACAGCCCTGCTTGGGAAGCGATTCATAAGATAGATTTTTCTCAATCCTTGTGGCTACTTACCTCTTCAGAGGCAGTGCGCTATCTAGGTAAAGTGATCCAAGATCAATTCGCACAAACATTACTCTATGCGAGTGCTATTTGCCCCCATCAAAATATTGGTGAGGCCGCTAAGGCCATTGGCTTTGGAAAGGTATTTATTTGTGAGCCTGGAGATGAGGCGCTAATTAAAGCCAGTCAGGTTTGGTTGAGTTTGAATCAACCTCAATGAGGTTCACTTAATCTATTGATGAGTACTTCAGTAATGTCGGCAAGAATATTTCGCAGACTAGCAGTGGGCGACCTTTGAGTTGATAAAGGGTGCGGCGTGCCCAAAGCGGGGTAGACAATTTTTCATATTTCTTGAAGCATTGACGCCAAAGAGTGCTGTGTTTATTTAAATAGGTGATTTCTCGCAAAGATTTTCTCTTGGAGCGTTTTATAGTCTTGGCAAACAAAACCGCACCTAAAGGCTTACTGCCCAAACGAAGCACGGATTGATTGCTACCACTTGAACTGAGGGCTGGAATCACGCTACGCGCCATGACCAATGGGATACCGTTTGCACAAAGCAATACCTCACGAATGCGGCAATGCTGCATCTGAAAATGAAAATAGCGACTCTCGTCGCTATTTAATTTTTGGCGGCAATCACTCAGAACTTGAATATCTAGTTTTTGACCAATTGCCTGCTCAATTTTTTGGGTTAATGATCCAGTGTCGCTAAGCCAGGGCTGCCACTCGCGTGGCGCCTGATGAATCTCACCGGAATCGACTCGATTCCAAATAGAACTGAGACGACGACGGTGAATCACGATTAGTTACCGCTAAAGCTTCTACGTTGACCACTGCCTGTTTTTGGTTTAGCAAAACGCGGACCAGCAGATGGACGTGAATCTCCAGAGCGTGCAGGACGTGAGTCACCTGACGGACGTGAATCAGCAGAACGCGCTGGACGTGGAAATCAAAGTGTATACGATCGCCGGCCGCCTGATCCAGGATCTTCGGACGACATCGATGGGGGATATGATGGTGCGTGTCCCGTGGGATGGACGCGATCGCGACGGCGACCGTGTCGCCAACGGCGTCT
>CAIOIX010000346.1 GCA_903858445.1 uncultured beta proteobacterium | reverse complement strand
TCAGATGAGCCTTTGTAATCTGCGAAAGATCAGTTCCCTTGGGGAAATACTGCCGTAACAAAGCATTTGTATTCTCATTAGTCCCACGCTCCCAGGGTGAACTGGGGTGGGCAAAATAAACAGCTATATCCGTTTCTTTCGTAAAAAGTTTATGCTCGGCCATCTCATGCCCCTGATCATAGGTTAAGGTTTTTTTCAATCCTTTGGGTAAGTGACGGAACTCCTCCGCAAATGCCTTCCTGACATTTCGCGCATATTTATTTTCCAACTTAACCAAGAAGGTCATGCGTGTTGTTCTCTCTACCAGTGTCCCAATCGCTGACGCATGACGTCCTCCCATGAGCAAATCACCTTCCCAATGACCAGGAATAATGCGATCTGCAACCTCCGTAGGTCGTTCTTCAATGCTTAAATAATCTTGAATTGCCCCGCTCTTGCGACGGTCATCCTTGTTCTTACGCCGGTTCTCATGGCCCCTTCTTAAACAAGAGGCAAGTTCACGTTTAAATTCCCCACGCGGCAGAACATACAGATAAGAATAAATCGTCTCATGTGAAATGCGCATTGTCATATCATCAGGATATAACATAATTAGCCTTTTTGCAATCTGTTCTGGCGACCATTTCTTGGCTAAATGAAAAAGCACAACCTTACGCAGGGCAGGATTATTATCAAGCTTGCGGTTCTTATGTCGTTGATGAAGAATCTTATTGCTGCGCCCTTGGGCAAATACTGCCCGATAAAATTTACGATCAACAACACTTCGATTTATTTCGCGGGTTATGGTACTGGGGGACCTACGTAGGTTTTGTGCCACATGCCTGAGGCTTTCCCCTGAGGCTACTTCTCGAGAAATTTCCTCTCGTTCTATAGACTTAAGTCTTTGATACTTGGGCATCTGCAACTCCTTTCCCCTGCTATTATAGCAGATTAAAGTGTTGCACTAGACCATTGAACCCGCAAAATAACGCCATAACCCTTTGACACATTGGGAGATAAAAAATACCTTGACTAGCGTTGCCAATCAGGGCTTGAATTATCTCTCGTTCTGGATTTCGAGAGATTTATTTGGTTGCGCGTACTGGTATAGGTAATAACTATATCTCTCAATACGAACAAGCTAATTATACAGGAAATTGGGCAAATATCAAGAAATTAGGCCTATTAGAGATAGATTTCGTGTCCCTTTTGTCACCTTTTTTGAGAAGCTGCTCTCTATAACCATTTGTCATGCAGCAAGATAGCCCGTGTCAACTCTAAAGAGGGTGACATTTACTAAAAAACGCCGTTGCTCTCTCTTAAGAACTGGTACAACTAATGGGGGCAGGCCAGTTTGATATTTAATTCCCTTCGTCTATCCAGACAATATCTTTCTTCATTCCTCGTTCTTGTCCGCCATCGTCCTTTAAGTCCTCGCCAACGCTATATACCACAAAACCATTCCCCTGCTTCCTATATATAAAATCTTTTCCCGTGAAAGGATCTTTAGGAAGAGCCGGTAGAAATTCCGGCGAAAGTTGATTTAATGAATCAGCGAATTTGCTGTATTTGTTCTTATA
>CAIOIX010000345.1 GCA_903858445.1 uncultured beta proteobacterium | reverse complement strand
AAGGAAACCAAATGGCTATTAATTACGGAAATTGGAATTACGGTACTGGTCGCCGCAAGAGTTCTGTTGCGCGCGTATTCATTAAATCTGGCAAAGGTGAAATTATCGTTAACGGTAAGACTATCGATGCCTATTTCGCTCGTGAAACATCACGAATGATTGCTCGTCAGCCTTTGGCTCTCACAGCTCACTTAACGACCTTTGATATCAAAGTTAACGTTAGCGGTGGCGGTGAAACTGGCCAAGCTGGTGCAGTTCGTCATGGCGTCACACGTGCATTGATCGACTACGACAATGCCTTGAAGCCAGCCCTGTCTAAAGCAGGCTTGGTAACTCGCGATGCTCGTGAAGTTGAGCGTAAGAAGGTTGGTCTGCATGGCGCGCGTCGTCGTAAGCAGTTCAGCAAGCGCTAATTTCTTTCAGTCGCTTAGTTTTATTGAAAGGGTCGCGCAAGCGGCCCTTTTTGTTTCTACAATTAAGCAAACTGTAAGAATGAGGTATTAAGCTATATAGCTTGGATAGTCTATTGGCACTTTGGAGAAAGACATGATTAAGGTTGGCATCGTTGGTGGAACGGGATATACCGGCGTGGAGTTACTACGTTTATTGGCGCAGCACCCAGAGGTAAAGATCTGTGCAATTACTTCTCGCACAGAAGCTGGTATGCCAGTGGCTGAAATGTTTCCATCATTGCGTGGGCGTATTGATCTGAAGTTCTGTACTCCAGATGATGCCAAGTTAAACGAGTGCGACGCAGTCTTCTTTGCCACACCGCATGGTGTTGCTATGGCCCAGTCTAGAGAGCTATTGGCAGCTGGCGTGAAGATTTTGGATTTGGCTGCAGATTTCCGTTTGAAAGATATCAAAGAATTTTCTCAGTGGTACGGTATGGAGCATAACTGCCCAGAGATCTTGGCGGAAGCAGTGTATGGTTTGCCAGAAATCAATCGTGAGGCAATTAAGAAGGCGCGCGTGGTTGGTTTGGCAGGTTGCTATCCAACTTCTGTACAGCTGGGGCTTGCGCCCTTGTTATCCCCTAAATCGACAGGTGGAAAGCAGCTCATCGATGGCACCCATATTATTTCCGACTCCAAGTCAGGCACTTCTGGTGCTGGACGTAAGGCGGAGATCGGTACTTTACATTCTGAATCTAGTGATAACTTTAAAGCTTATGGTGTTAAAGGGCATCGTCATTTGCCAGAAATTGTTCAGGGTTTAAAAGCAATTGCAGGTCATGATCAGATTGGTTTGACCTTTGTTCCTCATCTTACCCCGATGGTGAGGGGCATTCATTCGACGCTTTATGTGCGCTTAACGGAGGCGGGAATCGATATCGATTATCAGAGGTTATATGAGAACTTCTACAAAGATGAGCCATTTGTTGATGTGATGCCAGCAGGTAGCCATCCCGAAACGCGTTCAGTGCGGGGTAGTAATGGCTTAAGAATAGCCATCCATCGCCCTGGAAACGGGGATACTTTGGTAATTCTGGTGGTTGAGGATAATTTGGTTAAAGGTGCTTCTGGCCAAGGGGTGCAGTGCATGAACTTGATGTTTGGTCTACCCGAAACAACTGGTCTTACCCAGATTGCGGTATCGCCTTAATAGCTGTGGGGGTATGAATTTGCCCCCTTCAGCAAATTGGCCATTAAAAGCCTAAAATGAGCTGTTGCCTTTTGATTTAGGAGTAAGCCATGACACAAGTAGCTACACAGCCCGCACAGGATCTTGCTGAGCCACCAGTACCACTGGTGTTTACAGATAGTGCCGCCGCAAAGGTTGCAGATCTGATTGCCGAAGAAGGTAACGCGGAACTCAAGTTACGCGTTTTCGTTCAAGGTGGTGGTTGTTCTGGTTTTCAGTATGGATTTACGTTTGATGATGCCGTGAATGATGATGACACTTTGTTTGAAAAGAATGGTGTTACTTTATTAGTGGACTCAATGAGCTTCCAATATTTAGTTGGCGCTGAGATTGACTATAAAGAAGATATCAACGGCTCACAGTTTGTGATCAAGAATCCTAATGCCCAAACTACTTGTGGCTGCGGGTCTTCTTTCTCTGCCTAAAGATAGATTATTGTATTGAAGCAGTGATTCAAGCTGGATAACAAGCACCTAAAATTCTAGGGCCTTTAGCACCCGTAACGGCTGGCAGATTTGCCGGCCGTTTTTCTTTATATGCCCAAGCAAGCCATGCAAAAGCAAGGCCTTCTACGAGTTGTGGATCAATACCTGCAGCTTCACTGGTGATGATTTCTAAAGACACTTTAAAGAAATTTTGCATCTCATCTGTTAGTAAATTCATCAACGCAGAATTTCTTGCGCCCCCTCCACAGACAATCAATACTTGGGTTTGTGGAGCATGACGCGCTAATGCATCGAGTGCGGTGTGGGCGGTAAGGTGCAGCAACGTCGCTTGCACATCTTCTGCATTGATATTCTCCGCCCCTATTTTTTCTTGCAACCAACTCAAATGAAAGTCATCTCGACCGGTGCTCTTGGGGGGCAATTTTTTAAAGAAGGGATCGGCCATCATTCTTTTCAGTAATGTTGAATTCAATTTGCCTTGCGAAGCCCAAGCACCATTTTCATCAAAAGCATGGCCTTGCTGATCTGCAATCCAAGCATCCATCAGCATGTTACCCGGCCCGCAATCAAAACCTGTGACTTCACCATTGCCTGGTAAGAGCGTGAAATTGGCAATGCCACCAATATTCAGAACTGCTATATTTTCTGGTGAGGAAAATTGTTGCGCATGAAAAGCGGGAACTAAAGGCGCACCATGCCCGCCGGCAGCGAGATCGCGACTTCTAAAGTCAGCAATGACATCAATCCCTGTTTTTTCTGCAAGAAGTGCTGGGTTGAGGGTTTGGTGGGTATAGGCTAAATCAGCACCTAAATAGGGTTGGTGACGGATCGTTTGGCCATGAGCCCCGATCGCAGTAATATCAGCAGGCTTTAAGTCAACCTTTTGGAGTAACTGCTGGACAGCGTTTGCATAAGCTAAGGCAAGCCCATTGGCCGCTTGTTTTTCACGATGCAGCTCATTGGGACCAGGGCTTTGTAGTTCAAACAGCGCTTTACGCAGATCCGAAGTAAAAGGGGCGCTGACAGATGCTTCGGCACTTGTTTCCCCATTGGGGCCAATTCTGGCAAGAACGGCATCAATCCCATCTAGGCTGGTGCCAGACATAAGCCCAATGTAGAGGGAATGGAGTTTGTTCATGCGGTTCTGGGCTTTGCTCTCGGGAATGCGACAATTATGCTTTAGCAATTTAAATAGTAAATAACTGTATCAGTATCCGAATCAGCATGACAGCTAAACCAGAACAAAAATATCCTTTAACTCCTGAAGTTTTCGCAGCTCTTGAAGTCACAAAACGTGGCTGTGATGAGTTATTGGTTGAAGCTGATTGGGTCCAAAAGCTGGCTCGCAGTTTAGCCACGAAGACTCCTTTGCGGATTAAATTGGGTTTAGATCCAACTGCGCCGGATATTCATTTGGGCCATACCGTCGTTCTTAATAAACTACGTCAGCTACAAGATTTAGGGCATACCGTGATCTTCTTGATTGGTGACTTCACCAGCATGATTGGTGATCCATCTGGTCGCAACGCAACTCGCCCCCCATTGACGCCAGAAGAGATTGCAGTCAATGCTGAGACTTACTATCGTCAAGCAAGCATGGTGCTTGATCCCAATAAAACAGAAGTACGCTACAACAGTGAGTGGTGTGACCCGCTGGGCGCACGCGGCATGATTCAGTTGGCTGCAAAACATACGGTTGCTCGTATGCTCGAGCGCGATGATTTCACGAAGCGTTATCGCAGTGGCATACCAATCTCTATTCATGAGTTTTTATACCCCTTGATGCAAGGTTATGACTCGGTAGCTTTGAAGAGTGACCTAGAGCTCGGCGGTACTGATCAGAAATTTAATCTCTTGGTTGGGCGCGAGCTACAACGGGAATACGGCCAGGAGCCTCAATGTATCTTGACTATGCCTTTGTTGGTTGGTCTAGATGGAGTTGAGAAGATGAGTAAGTCCAAAGGCAATTACATTGGCATTAGCGAGTCTGCTAGTGAGATGTTTGGCAAGCTCATGAGTATCTCCGATGACTTGATGTGGAGTTACTTTACCTTGCTCTCATTCCGTCCGATGGCGGAGATTGATTTGATGAAGCAAGAGATAGCGGCAGGGCGTAATCCACGCGACTGCAAAGTACTGCTCGCTCAAGAGATTGTGGCTCGTTTTCATTCGCAAGCCACTGCTGAAAAAGCCTTAGAGGACTTTAATCACCGCGCTAAGGGTGGTGTGCCTGACGATATCCCTAAAATCAATTTATCTGGGGCGCCCATGGGAATTGCCAATTTCTTGAAGGCGGCTGGACTAGCACCTTCTACATCGGAAGCTAATCGCAATATCGAACAAAATGGTGTGAAGATTGATGGCATCACTGTTGCTGATAAGCAATTAAAAGTAGACACTGGCACTTACTTGGTACAGGTAGGTAAGCGTAAGTTTGCCAAAGTAACACTCAGCTAGTCTTTCAAGAGCGGTAAGTTATGCAGTACAGCTTTAGCCTTGGAGGTAAAGGGTTGATAAAGTCCATCTGACGCATGGATTCTCTGCCATAATTCGGGCTGCTATTAGCTCTATAGCTATTACCCTCACTTCCCAGGCTCATGAAAATTCCATTTTTTCGCCCTTTAGTTGGCGCCATCTCCCTTTTTGCCTTTTCTGGATCCATTCTTGCTACCCCTGATATAGATCTTGCTACTGTTTCCGGATTTACCTCTTTTCAGTACCCAGGAAGTGCTGTAACTACGATTACAGGTATTCGCGATAGAAATATTACTGGTAACTTTAGTACGACTGGTGGAAATACGGGAGGCCTACTATTTAATAACACTTTATCGAGCTCTACTTATTCCGCATACCAAACAGCTACATCAAACTTATCCAATTTCACAGGCGCAATCAGCAGCACTCCCTACGGACCTAGCTTTGGATCATCATCGGGCATTTTGCGAGTAGTTGGTAGTTATAAAACTGCAACATCTGCAAACGGTGCAGCGGGCGATCTTGGTTATTTAGTCGATGCAGCAAATGGAACTACAACAACACTGTTGCCTACGAATCTTGCAGGTGGTGAGCCTATCCTCAATACGATTGCCCATAGTAATTTTGGCAACCAAGTAGTTGGTAACTTTGATACCCGTTTAGCGACGGGCAATTCCTTTGTCTATAACACCGCAACAGGTGTGTACTCTTCCGTTCCTTTGGTGGGTACATCATTTGCAAACACCATCACTGGAGTCACTAGTAATACTGCATATGGTGTCTACAACAATCTGATTTCTGGTGGATACACTGGAACTTATAATGGGACTGTTGGAACTTATGCCTATATTTATAATCAGTCAAGCGGGAAGACTTATACCTTCTCTTCCCCGGATCTTTCACTGGTAACCCATTTCGAGGGAATCACTAGTGCAGGTAAGCCAGGCGTTTATAACTTGGTGGCAGATGCGGTAGATGTTGCGGGCAATAAGGTCAAAGCCTATGTAGCTACTGTTGATCTGAACGCAATTGATAGTGGAGTTGGTGGTACAGGTCAGCCAAAAATTACTTGGACTGAAATCAAGGTTGGTAGCTCTCTGACTTCGGCTAATTCCATGTATCAGGGCAATGTGATTGGTGTGTATGTTCTGGGCGGAGTGACTACGGCGTACGAGGCAAACATTGGTGATCAGGTCATCAGCGTATCAGGATCACCTACAAAAGTTTATGACCCCACTAAGAATTCGTCTCCCACTGCTTCCACAGTTTCTGGGGCTGGCTCAGATGTCATTAATACTAGCTCTATTAATGTAGCCAGCGCAAATGGTGTTGAGAGTGGCAGTAGTTGCGGTTATCTTGGATGTGCTACTGCAACCCAATATGGCGGCGTGATTTCTAACTATGGAACCATTTCTGTTACTGGCGGGGCTGGTAATGGTGCAGTGTTGATGCAAGGTACTTTTGGAACATTAGTTAACTATGGAACATTACGCGCCACTGCAGGAGACTACGCAATTAAAACCTCTATTGTTACTGGGGCTACTGCGGCAGTAGGCAGCCTTATTGTGAATGGTGCCGGCGGTACTATTGATGGTCAGGTATCTGTCGCTGCAGGGATATATTCCCGTTTTGAAAATAGTGGCTGGATGGGTATTGGGGCTACTAATACTTCTGCGCCGGGCACAATACACACTACTAGCGGCACTTTTGTTCAAACTTCAACGGGTACATTAGGGTTGCGTATTTCAACAAGCAACGCAGATAAATTGGTTGTTGATGGAACTGCAAAACTAGGAGGGGCTCTGAGCTTAGCTGCTGCTACTGGAACCTATGGCGCCGCGCGCTATTCCTTGGTAAATGCTAACAGCGGTTTGAGCGGTGCCTTTAGTAGTTTGAGTACTAACTTAGCATCAGCAACTAACCTTTCTTATGACGCTAATAACGCTTACTTAAACGTATACGCTTTTACTACGGCGCAGACTCAGCAATCCTTGGTGAATAGTTCTGCGGCCTTGCAGAATGCCTATACACTCCAAAATTCAGTGTTAGTAAATAGCTTCTCTTATGACTGTACGGAATTTGGTGTTAATGGTATTTGTATCTCGGCTGGTGGTCGCAATACTGCTGTATCAGCAGCCAATGGCTTGAATAACACTAGTGCATTATTGATTACTGCTTATAAGGTACACCCTCAAGTACGTGTTGGCGCCTATGCTGATCAGAACCTAGCCGTTAACAATGCGGGTAACGCTGTGAACTTGGGTAACAATACGCCATTAATTGGGTTATTCGGTGCTTGGAATCAACACGCAGATGGTAGGGGAATAGAAGTAAAAGTATCGGCAGCATATGGTCAAAAGAATGCAACTGTTAACCGTCAAACGGTCGGAACATCGGAATCTGGCTCGGGCTCATCACAATTAAACAGTCAAGGTGCGCAAGTAACTGCTAAGTATGGCTTTACTGTAATACCAATGGTGATTGTTTCTCCTTATGTGGGTATGCGTTATACCCAGAATAATATGGGTGGGTATACCGAGGCGACCACAAGTGCCGTGACTGCTCCATTGACCTATAGCTCTCTCAATACGAATGCGACAACTGCACTGGCTGGAGTGGGTGCTTCCTACCGCTTCACTCCTAAGGCAGCTGCCTTTGCTAGCGCTGGTGTAGAAACGGACACCAATACGGCAAATGGGACTTACGCAGCTACGGGTATTAATGGCTTAACCGCAATTAACTTTAATGTAAATCCTGTGAAGACTCGTCCAACAGGCTCTGTAGGTACTACCTACGATGTCGAGAAGAATCAGCGTTTAGGCGTTACTGGAATTTATCGTCAAGAGTCATATCAGAGTGTTTCGACAACCACTATTATGGCTACGTACACGGTAGGTTTATAAGTTTGATGTAGACTAACTGCATACAGAAAGACCCGCCTAGGCGGGTCTTTTCATTGGGTTGCTAATAAGTCTATTAGGCTTAAGCGGCTGGATTACTTGGGGGCGTTAAGCCAAAGTGCTCATAGGCCTGACGCGTTGCCACTCTTCCGCGCGAGGTTCTTTGTAAGTAACCTTGCTGAATAAGATAGGGCTCCAAGACATCCTCAATCGTGTCACGCTCCTCACCAATCGCAGCTGCTAAGTTATCAATCCCGACAGGACCACCATCAAATTTATGCAAGATCGCTTCGAGTAATTTACGATCCATGACGTCAAAACCGCTGGGGTCAACATCTAACATCTTTAAGGCGGCATCTGCCATGGCTTTGGTGATCACGCCAGTACCCTTTACCTCTGCATAGTCACGAACTCGACGGAGTAGACGGTTGGCAATACGGGGGGTGCCGCGCGCACGTTTAGCAATTTCAACAGAACCCTCTGGGTCGATCTGCGCTTTTAAAAGATTCGCAGAGCGATTAATAATTTTAGTGAGCTCTTCGGTTGTATAGAACTCCAGTCTTGCCACAATGCCAAAGCGGTCGCGTAATGGGTTGGTTAGCATACCAGCGCGAGTGGTTGCGCCAATTAAGGTAAATGGCTTGAGATCGATTTTGACACTGCGTGCAGCTGGCCCTTCACCAATCATGATATCCAGACTGTAATCTTCAAGGGCTGGATACAGAATTTCTTCAACTACTGGTGAGAGGCGATGAATTTCATCAATGAAGAGAACATCATTTGTCTCTAGATTTGTGAGTAGGGCGGCTAGGTCGCCAGGTCTATCTAATACGGGACCACTAGTTTGGCGTAAATTGACACCTAGCTCACGAGCAATGATGTGGGCTAGAGTAGTTTTACCAAGACCTGGTGGGCCAAATAATAAAACGTGATCCAGCGCTTCCTGTCTTGCTCTCGTGGCGCTAATGAAAATTTCTAATTGGGCGCGAGCTTTGGTTTGACCAACATATTCATCAAGCTGTTTTGGGCGTAGGGCTCTTTCAAAAACGGCTTCAGAGTTGCCAATGGCGCCGCTCACGATACGATCGCCCCCCTCCGGTAAATCTTCAGGAATAGAGCTGAGGTCTTCTGTATGTATTGCCATACTGCAAGTGTAGTGGGTTTAAGTCTTAGAGAGGTACTTCAAGCCCATCCGAATACCGTCAGAAACGGTACTGTCAGGCGGGATTTGTTTTAGAGCTAATAGAGCTTCTTTTTCAGAATAGCCGAGCGCTAAGAGTGCTTGCAATATTTCGCTACTGGCTTCAATCGCTTGGGGCTTGCCACCAGTAATACCTAAATCTGGGGCCAATTTGCCTTTGAGTTCTAGGCAAAGACGTTCCGCAGTTTTTTTGCCAATACCAGGTACCTGAGTCAGCCGACCCGATTCCTGCAGGGCAATGGCTTGAACCAATTCATTGACGCTCATACCAGAAAGAACAGCTAGAGCTGTTCGAGAGCCAACACCACTAATTTTGATGAGCGCCCTAAAGGCCTCGCGTTCCGTTTCGGTGGCAAAGCCAAAGAGTTGTTGCGCATCTTCTCGCACTTGGAAATGGGTGAGCAGGGTAATCTTTTGATTAACTTCGGGCAGTTGATACAAAGTGCTCATGGGCACGTCGATTTCATAGCCAACCCCTTGGCAATCAACCAATAGGCGGGGAGGATGTACTGAAACGAGAGTACCTTGAATGCGACCAATCATATAAAGATCTTAACCTGTTTAGATGCTTTTATTTTCCACGCTTCTTGGGTGCAAGAGCGGCTGTTATTGCTTTGGGGATTTGAGCATGGTGCGCGGCGCAGATAGCCACTCCTAAGGCATCTGATGCATCCGTTCCTGGAGCGCGATTTAATCTGAGTAGGCGTTTCACCATTTCTTGTACTTGGGGTTTGGTGGCTCGACCAGTGCCGACGATCGATTGCTTCACCCTTAAGGCGCTATATTCGGCTACGGAGAGCTTTTCAGAGACGAGAGCGGCAATGACCGCACCCCGAGCTTGCCCTAGCATTAGGGTTGAGCGGGGATTTACATTTAAGAACACTTCTTCAATCGCAGCAGATTCTGGGTGATAGGTTTCGAGAACTTCTTTCACACCCGCATAAAGAAGACCTAGTCGGTAAGGAAGTCCCTGAGCTGGATCACCGCTCTCAATCGTTCCAGAGGCTACGTAAGTGAGCTTTTGACCAACAACATCAATGACGCCAAAACCAGTGGTTCTTAGACCTGGGTCGATTCCTATCCAACGCATGTGTAATTAGCTTCTTACCGTTTTTTCTGTTGATTAGTGACGGAAGTGACGTGTGCCAGTAAAGATCATGGCAATCCCATGTTCATTAGCTGCCGCAATTATCTCGTCGTCACGCATGCTGCCACCTGGCTGAATTACACAACTCGCGCCACCCTTTACAACCACATCAAGACCATCGCGGAAGGGGAAGAAGGCATCACTCGCCACTGCCGAGCCTACAAGGCTCAAGCCAGCATTTTCTGCTTTGATGCTGGCCATACGTGCTGAATCAACCCGACTCATTTGGCCCGCACCAATTCCGAGGGTCATGCCATTAGCGCAATACACAATGGCATTGGATTTCACAAACTTAGCGACACGCCAAGCGAACATCATGTCATTCATCTCGCTGGGAGTTGGTAATCTTTGACTGACAACGCGTGTGTCACTTTGGAGAACGTTTTTAGCGTCTGGCGATTGAACTAATAAGCCGCCACCAACACGTTTGAAATCAAAACCATTAAATGCATTGCCCAGTGGAATCTCTAGCAGGCGGACATTTTGCTTGGTAGCAAAGATTGCTTTTGCTTCGGCACTAAAGCTCGGGGCAATGAGGACCTCTACGAATTGCTTGGAAATCGCTTCAGCCGCAACACCATCACAAGGTACATTAAAAGCAATAATGCCGCCAAAGGCTGAGCTCGGATCAGTCTTAAAGGCTTTTTGGTAAGCCTCAAGTGCATTGTCAGCAACTGCTACACCACAAGGGTTTGCATGTTTGATGATGACGCAGGCCGCTGCACCACCAGCATTATTCGAAAAACTCTTGACACATTCCCAGGCAGAGTCTGCATCGGTAATATTGTTATAAGAAAGTTCTTTACCCTGTAACTGTTTGTAGTTGGCTAAGGCGCCATCAATTGGCTGGATGTCTTTATAGAAGGCGGCAGATTGATGCGGGTTCTCGCCATAGCGCATCTCTTGTACTTTCTCAAATGCCAGATGCAAGGTTTCTGGATAAGGAGAGCGCGCTTTGTGGTCAAGTGCCTCACCCAAAGAAGAGAGATAGTTCGCAATCGCACCATCGTATTGGGCGGTATGGGCAAAGACTTTCTTAGCCAGGCCAAGATTGGTTTTGTATGAAACCGCATTGTTATTGGCTTTCATCTCCGTCAAGACGGGGGCATAGTCCTCGGGGGAGATCAATACAGTGACATCTTGATGATTTTTAGCGGCAGCACGCAACATCGCTGGACCACCGATATCAATATTCTCAACTGCATCTTCAAATGAGCAGTTTTCACGAGCAACAGTCTCATTGAACGGGTAAAGATTGATCACCAGCATATCAATGGTATCGATGCCATGCTCTTTTAGCGCAGCCATATGCTCAGGAAAATCTCTCCGCGCTAATAAACCACCATGTACCATCGGGTGCAGTGTTTTCACGCGGCCGTCTAACATCTCCGGAAACTTCGTTAAAGAAGAAACTTCAACAACGGGCAAATGATTCTCTGCTAAGAGTTTTGCTGTACCGCCTGTCGATATCAGCTTGATGCCCTGTTCATAAAGAGCTTTGGCGAAAGGCACAATGCCATTTTTATCGGAGACGGAGAGTAGGGCTGTACGG
Organism: uncultured beta proteobacterium; assembly: GCA_903858445.1. Classification (GTDB taxonomy): domain Bacteria; phylum Pseudomonadota; class Gammaproteobacteria; order Burkholderiales; family Burkholderiaceae; genus Polynucleobacter. The sequence continues at coordinate 11,424 of CAIOIX010000345.1, read as the reverse complement.
ATCATATAGGCGAGTAGTTAGATTAATAATGTGGATGATGATTGGTTTATTTAATGAGCTGATGCTCAAGAAGTTTTTTATGCAGAGTATTACGATTGATCCCGAGGTATTGAGCTGCCAATGATTGATTTTGTTTGGCATGCTTCATGACTAATTCCAGCATGGGTTTCTCTACAACACCTAATACCATTTGATAGATATCAGACGGAGCTGTTCCCTTGAGATCTTCAAGGTATTGTTGTAATTGCGTTTCAATGCATTCGGTGATGGGGTGTTTGTTACTCATGTTGATATAGGGGTTGCTAAAAATTAAGCTGCTTCTAAAAAGAGCAAACGATCCGAATGAGATTTCATCTCATCAAAAAAATCATTCACCATTTGTAATTGGGTTTTGCAGTCATCTGCAGTATTCATGCTTTGGCGGAAGGCATGTGAGTCACGTAAACCTTTGCAATACCAGCCAATATGTTTTCGGGCCGTTCTTAGGCCAACATACTCACCGTAAAAGGCGTAATGATCAAGCAAGTGCTCGTTCATGATCTCTTGAATTTCCATAATCTTTGGTGTGGGCAATTTGCCGCCAGTTTCAAGATAGTGATTGATCTCACGAAAAATCCAAGGACGTCCTTGAGCGGCGCGACCAATCATGATGGCATCAGCCCCGGTTGTCTTTAAAACAAATTCTGCTTTTTCTGGTGTGGTGATATCGCCATTGGCAACCACCGGAATACTCACGCTATTTTTTACCGCAGTAATTGTTTCGTACTCAGCTTCGCCGTGATACAGGTCGGCCTTAGTACGACCGTGAATCGTCAACATCGTGATGCCAGATTTTTCTGCGAGTTTGGCGATGGCGATGGCGTTTTTATTGGCGCGATCCCAGCCTGTCCGAATTTTTAATGTCACTGGAACCGCATCTGGACCCACTCCAACAGCTTGAACGATGGCCTCCAATATTTGCTGCACTAAAGGCTCATTACGCATGAGTGCTGAGCCAGCTGCCACATTACAGACTTTTTTGGCTGGGCAACCCATATTGATATCAATAATTTGCGCGCCATGATCCACATTGAGTTTTGCAGCTGCAGCCATCATGACGGGATCAGCCCCAGCAATTTGCACTGCAATGGGCTTGAACTCACCTTGATGATTCGCTCTGCGTTGAGTCTTCTCACTCTTCCAAACTAATGCGTTGGAAGCGATCATTTCGGATACTGCGTATCCAGCACCTAATTTCTTGCAGAGTTGTCGAAATGGGCGATCAGTCACTCCAGCCATAGGAGCGACAAATAAACGGTTTGCGAGGAGGTGAGGACCAATCTTCATCTGCAAAGGGGTGGGTTCGAGAGTATCTCTGGGTGGCGTGGAAAGCATGACACTTTAGCATAGATGCAGGTAATTCTGCCTAAAAAATAGGCATAATTACCTTTTAAATCAGAGCCGCAGCGCTTGAATTTAATCGCCTTAGCGGCGTCCAAACATCATTTGGCGAGCTAAGGCTGTTTTAACTGGCGGAAGCCATTGAAGGGCTGATAGAGCCAATCCACGACCGATCACGATGGGTAGTAGATTCGAGGTGAATACTCTGGCCATAAAGTCAGTTAGGCCGATGGTGGTGGTTCTATCGGCTTTACGGCTTTTCGCATATTTAGCTAGGGTAGTCTCAAGGCGAGATGGGGTTTGCTCCACTGCTGCGTTTGAGAAGGTCTCCGCTAATATTTCTGACAAAAGATAGGCGTCACGCAAGCCAAGATTAAGTCCTTGGCCGGCAACGGGATGAAGTGTCTGAGCAGCGTTACCAATCCATACCTCGTTACCATGGGTAATCTCTTTGCGGTAATTTAGCCCTAGCGGATAAAGACGACGATCTTGAATTTTCAAGAATCGACCAAGACGCGATCCAAACTTTTGTTGTAGCGCTGCCAAGAAATCAGCGTCACCTAAATTCAGGCGCTGTTGCGAAGATTCAGGTGATCCACACCACACTAAGTTCAGAATATTAGCGCCATAGTGACTTGGCAATACTGCCAGAGGACCCTCTGCTGTGAAGCGTTCCCATGCTTGATGGGGGGCTGCATTTTCTACTTCGATTAGCCCCACTAGGGCTGATTGATCATAATCTCGGCCAGACTCAACCCAGTCCTGTTTTTTAAATAGACCACCCTCTGCGTGAACAATGCATTTGGCGGTAATGTCGAGCGGTTCAACATTACTATCGATATGTAGCCATAAAAAACGAGATCTAGATTGATTGAGCTCAACTTGAATCGCTCTCAAGGCTTGACGCAAAGCTAGGTGGATATCACGATAGCGAACGATGTGGCCCAGAGCATCTTGCTTCAACTCTTCTCGAGTCATGAATGCTCGCCCAAAGCGTCCAGCCTGTGATACATGTACGCGATGAATATCAGCACACTCGCTAGGCCAAGCATCAATGGTGTCGAGTAATAGCTTACTGCCATGTGACAGCGCAATGCCTCTGGTGTCGGCTGATGCTAAATCAGCATCATCAACTGGATTGCGATCCAGCAGTAAAAGTTGGGCTTCGGGATATTTTTGTAGGCACCACGCTGCACAAGCTAGACCAACAGGGCCGCCGCCTTGAATCAATATGTCGTAATTGAGTGCGCCCATCATTAATTCGTTATTGATTTTTCATCAAGGCTTCAATTTCATCGGCCTTTACAGGTACGCCACGAGAAATCAATTCGCAGCCAGTGTCATGAATAACCGCATCATCTTCGATCCGAATCCCAATATTCCAAAACTTCTCATCCACATCTTCTGCGGGGCGAACATATAGGCCGGGCTCAATCGTAATGACCATGCCAGATTTCAGAATGCGCCAAGGTTTTTCAGCGGCAGTGCTATTCTGAGTTTGTTCGCGGTAGGAGCCTACATCATGGACATCCATGCCCAACCAATGCGAGGTACGATGCATATAAAAACGGCGATAGGCCGCAGTCTCAATCGCATTGTCAAGTGAGCCTACTTTGGAAAGCTTGAGCAATTTTTCATCCAGCAAGCCTTGTGTCAGAACTCTGAGTGCAGCTTCATGTGGTTGCATAAACGTATTGCCAGGCTTTGTCATAGCAATGGCCGCTTCCTGTGCCGCCAGAGTGATTTCGTATAGGGCGCGTTGAGGGCCACTAAATTTTCCGTTGACCGGAAAGGTGCGTGTGATGTCAGAGGCGTAGCCGTCTAGTTCGCAACCAGCATCTATTAGACACAGGTCGCCGTTGAGCAACTCGGTAGATCCGGCGCGATAGTGCAAGATGCAGGAGTTGGCTCCGCCAGCAACAATGCTGTTGTAAGCAACGCTTTGTGAGCCACTATTACGAAATTCATGGAGCAGTTCAGCCTCTAATTGGTATTCGCGCATGCCAGGTTTACAAATCTGCATGGCACGGATATGGGCGCGCGCAGAGATAGTGGCAGCGCGACGCATCACGTCAATTTCGTGCGCATCTTTAAATAAGCGCATCTCATGAATCATTGCTTCAACATCATGAAACTCAGACGGTGGATTAACTCCCGAGCGCGCCTGTTGGCGAACTTGCTTCATCCAATGGCGCACACGGCGATCAGATTCTGCACTCTCCGCTAGTCGGATATAAATAGCATCTTGATCCGCTAATAATTCACCTAGTTTTGTGTCAAGCTCATCATTGCTGTGGGCAAAATCAAGCCCTAATGCTATGGGGGCGGCAACAGGACCTAAGCGAATACCGTCCCAGACTTCTCGCTCTGGATCTTTTGGCCTGCAAAAGAGATGAGCGGCATAACTATTTTCCTCCACCTTCAGAACTAGTGTCGCACCGGGCTCATCAAAACCCGAGAGATAGAAAAAGTCGCTGTCATGGCGATAGGGGAATTCGCTGTCACGATTGCGCGAGACTTCTGCTGCCGTTGCAATGATGGCAACGCCACCATTCGTATTAGAGCGTATTAGTCTTGCTAATTCGGATCTACGATTTTTATAGATATCAGTTTTATTCATCAGATGCATTGAGCTCTTGCAAACGTTGGGGTGTACCTACATCGTGCCATGGCCCGAGATACTTTTCACCAGACACTGCATTGTCCTTCATTGCCGTGCGCAGTAGTGGCGCAAGCTTTGCCGGAGTGCCCGCCTCCAGATCTTGAAATAAGTCTCGATGGTAGATCCCAATTCCTGAAAAGGTGAGCTTTTCAGCTCCTGGGGATTCAATTTCGCTTATCTGGGCGTGCTTTAAATAGAAGTCCCCATCAGGGTGTTGGACTGGGTTGGGCACCATCACCAAATGGGCTAACGGGCGATTTTGAGAGTTTCTGAGTTTAGCTACCACTGCTATTAAATGCTTAACCGGAAAAATGGGGCAAAAAACATCACCATTGATCACTAAAAAGTAATCGTCTGGGTTGAGAATGGGCATTGCTTTACAGATGCCACCTGCAGTTTCTAGTGCGCTAACTTCCGGGGAGTATTGGATCTGCAGGTCAAACTGAGAGCCATCGCCCAGGATATCTTCGATCTTTTGGCCCAACCATGCATGGTTAATGACAATATTTTTTACGCCAGAATGTGACAGAGCTTCCAGATGCCATTGCAATAAAGACTTATCTTTGATTGTCAGTAGCGGTTTGGGTAGGTCATCGGTTAATGGCCTCATCCGCTCACCCCTGCCAGCGGCAAGAAGTAGGCAGGGAAATGGCATTTGATTAGACATCTTGGCGAACACGAGTCGACTCTAAGAGGCGAGCCAGGGGCTTTAGCTCAATATAGCGATGAGCGGTAGCAATTGCATACTCCAGAACTAAAGGAATATCTTTTAGGTAACCATCTTTGCCATCGCGATGAGATAGCCTTGCAAAGATTCCAAGCACCTTAAGATGGCGTTGTAAACCCATCCACTCAAAGTCACGATAAAACTGACCGAAATCAGTTGGCATGGGTAGCCCAGTTTTGCGACCCTCTTCCCAAAATTTGATCACCCAATCGAGCACTCTTTCCTCTGGCCAGGCAATATAAGCATCACGCCACAGAGAGGCCGCATCATAGGTAATTGGCCCATAGACGGCATCTTGAAAATCCAAGACGCCGGGATTATTTTTTTCAGTCACCATCAAATTACGCGAGTGGTAATCACGGTGAACATAGACTTTCGCTTGGGCTAAATTATTTTGAATAATGAGCTCAAAAGCGTTTTTGATTAGCGCATTTTGAGTTTCGCTCAATTTAATCTGGAGATGTTTCTTTAAATACCATTCTGGAAATAAATCTAGCTCGCGTTGCAATAGTGCTGCATCGTAATTTGGGAGAACATCAGGCTTACTTGCTAATTGCATTTTTACCAGAGCTTGTATTGCGTCCTGGTAGAGGTGATCGGCAGTATTTTCATTGAGCGCGGAGAGGTAGGTTTCATTGCCTAAATCATTCAGCAGCAAAAAGCCCTCAGTCACATTTTCTTCCAGAATGTGGGGTACATTTAAACCGGCCTCCGCGAGCAAGAAATCCACCCTAATGAAGGCATTCAACGGTTCATGTTGAGGGGGTGCATCCATCACAATCAGGGTCCCGAAATCGAGGTTTTGGGACTTAATCCGGAAATAACGCCGAAAGCTGGCATCTGCTGAAGCTGAGTCTAAAGTCTCGAGATCTAATTGCCAGCTAGGTTTGAGGCCTTTTAGCCAGTTGCGAAGGGTGTATAAGCGAGGGTCGGTCATGGTCGATTCGTATAATAGTGCGGGTCTGTATCTATGAGTCATTATCGCCGTCGCGCTGGCTTTTGCGCCCCTCTTTTTTTATCTGTAACCCTGCGCATATTGATGGGGGTAGCATTGCTGCAATTTGCGCTGCCAGGGGCCGCACAGGCGCCCGCCCCATTACCCCCAACAACTCAGTCGTTAAGTAACTCAGCAAACGCTATTTTGATTCCAGATCGGGGTGCTGTCACAGTCCTAAAACTGGATGATCAGCTGCGTGTTGGTCAGCCTATTGCGGATGGCAAAGCACTTACTTTTACATCGAGTGATTCGATTGACGGCGTAGTTGAGCGTGACATGCATTTAAAAGGTCGAGCGCAAATGCGTCGCAATGGTGCGGTGATTAAAGCAGATGAAATTAAATACGATCCTGATACAGACGTTGCTAATTTAATTGGTAATGCGGAGTTGATCAAAGGTAATACCTCTTTTAAGGGACCCAAGGCTCGTTTCAAAGTGGATGCCCGTGAAGGTGAGATGGAGACTCCGACTTACGAGTTGCGTGATAACCGCGCACAAGGCACCGCTAAAAAATTAACGATCGAAACTTCAGATATTTTTGTGTTTGATCAGGCGACATACACCACCTGTACGCCAGAGAATTTAGATTGGTATTTTACGGCTAGTAAAATCGAAATTGATAACGAACAAAAAGAGATGGTGGGTACCAATGGCGTGATGCGTTTCTTTGATGTGCCCATTGCCTATGTGCCTTATTTCAGTGTACCGACTTCTAACCAGCGCCGCTCTGGAATACTTGCGCCAATCACGGGCTATAACTCGAATAATGGTTGGGATACCACGGTACCTTATTACGTGAACGTTGCCCCTAATCGAGACTTATTGCTGTTGCCGCGCTATATGAATCAACGTGGCACCCAGTTGGGTGCTCAATATCGTTTTTTGGATAGGCAATATGCCGGTACGTTAGCTGGAGAGTTTTTGCCTTACGATAAAAAAACAGGTACCGATCGCTGGAAGTATGACTGGCAGCAAAGACAAAACTTTAGTGGCGATTTAGCACCTGGTGGCCTGCCAGGTCCCGGGTCATGGAATGGCTATGCCAATATTGCACGCGTCTCGGACAGTATGTACCCTACAGACTTTTCGCAAAGTATCGCGGGTGCGGTTACTAGCCAATTTCGTCAAGAGGTGGGGACGAATAAGCAATTGACTGGAAGTCTCAGCAATTGGAATGTATCTGCGCGAGCTCTGTCCTTCCAGACCTTGCAGCCAGATCCAACTTCGATAGTTCAGTCGCCCTACAACATCCTTCCAAATTTGACTGCTACCTACAACAATCAAATTACACCAACAGTTTCCGATGCAACCGGTAGATATTTAGAACTGCCGACAGGGCCTAGAAATACCTTTTCCACGGATTACACACGCTTTGCCTATAACGTCAATAGCAATCCCCTGGCGGCCCCTCCTGGTAATTTATATAGCCAAGCTGACCGAACCGTGATTAAGGGGGCCATGGCCCTACCTCAGGTGACTCCTGGCTATTACCTGACTCCCAAAGTGAGTTTTCAGGCGAATAACTATGCAGCCACATCTCTGACGCCCGGCGCTCCGAATGCGCAGGGTTTTGTGATCCCTACTTTTAGTTTGGATTCAGGTATGGCATTTGAAAGGGATGCGGCAGAGATCAAAGGTTTCTTTGGTCGCGATATGTTGATCACGATGGAGCCCCGCGCCTTCTATGTCTTTACACCGTATCAAAATCAATCCAATACACCTCTATTTGATACTGCTGACGGTGGTTTTGGTGTCACTCAAATTTTTAGTGAAAATAATTTTGTAGGTAATGACCGCATTGCAGACAACAATAAATTAACTGGTGGTTTGACTAGCCGCATGCTGGAGGCAGGTTCTGGCGCAGAGCGTGCTTCTGTGACGCTTGCCCAGAGGCAGGACTTTACGGGTCAACGTGTAGGGCTAAATGGCACGATTGCTAACCCCACTACCTACTCAGATACATTGGGCTCAGGCTCGGTCCGACTACTTGGGAATTTTAGTGCGGACGCGTTTGGGCAGTACAACACTCAATTAAATCGTTTTGTGCAAACTACCGTTGGCGGAAGTTGGCGCCCCACACCAGGTAGAAGCTTAAATTTTGGATACCGCAATGTGTGGAGTCCACCAACCCAAGCATTCGGACCTACACCAGCTACACCAGCAGCCACAACTACAGATCAATACAATATTTCTGGGCAATGGCCTATCACCCGTGAGCTTTCTCTATTGGGGCGTTGGGGTTATGACTCCCTGACGACCAAAACATTAAATACCTTGGCAGCATTGGAGTGGATGCGTGACTGCTGGACTCTCCGAGCTGCCTACTCACAAGTCCTGAATACCTCTCAAATTACTACCACCCAAGTCCTTTTCCAAATAGAATTTAGGGGTTTTGGTAGTGCAGGCAGTAATCCAGTTGATATCATGAAGTTAAACATTCCAGGATATATGCCTACCTCTAAGCCTATACCGCCTTCAACATATGAGAACTATCAATGACACCTTGTCTAAGTCGCTTTAAACGGATTTTTATGCAAGCAGTATTTGCAAGCATTGCCTTGGTTGCTGGTCTTACCGTCGCCCAGGATGCACCGCGCTCAAATGCTGATAGTAAGATTCGGAATATTGACGGCGTAGCAGCAGTTGTTAATACTGGTTACGTTACTCGTAAAGAAATTGATGACAGGATCGCCGCATTACAGAAACAGGGCGCAAAACTTCCAGATGCCGCGGTTCTACGCAAGACCGTTATGGAGCGTCTCATTATTGAAAAAATTCAATTACAAGAGGCTGATCAAGAAGGAATTACGGTCAGCAACAAAGAGTTAGACAAGATTATTAGCGACATTGCAGCCAAAAATAAATTATCTTATGCCGAGTTTAAGCAGAAAGTGATTTCCACTGGAAGCACCTTTGAGCGTTATAAAGAAATGTTGCGTGATGACATCATCATCAGCCGTTTTCGTGAGCGTGAAGTTGAGGGCAAGATCAAAATTTCTGATGCAGAAATTGACAACTATATTGCTGATCGAACGCGCGCGATGACTGGTAGCGGAGCCCCTCGCTCAGCTCCTGCGGCCCCTGGTGCGCCTGAAGAAATTGACGTTGCCCAAATTTTTATTCCGATTGACTCGGGTGCTGGTGCTGGTACGCAGGCTGAGGCCAAGAAAAAAGCAGAATCATTGCTACGCGATGCTCGTGGCGACGTAGATTTCTTGCAGCTTGGCGCGATGGCCGCAAAAGATGATCCAAAAATTAAATTTCAAGAATTAGGATATCGCACGCCCGATCGCTTGCCTCAATTGTTTTACGAGGCCATTAGAAATACCGGCGGCGGTCAGGTAGCTAATGCGGTAGTCAAGAGCCCCGCTGGCTATCACGTGCTCAAAGTATTGGATCGTCGTGCATTGGTTGCTGGTGCGCCACAACAGGCTGCCGCACCAGAGGCTACGCCAAGTGCACCACAAAATATTGCTATTACTCAGACATTGTCTCGACATATTTTATTGCGGAGCCGACCCGGTTTAAGTGATCAGGATGCGGAGCGACGCTTAGCCGGCTATCGAGATCAGGTTCGAGCCAAAACAGCAGACTTTGGTGAGTTGGCAAAGAAATATTCTGAAGACGGTTCTGCAGCAAATGGCGGTAATTTAGGTTGGATGGGTCCAGGTGATTTGGTCCCTGAATTTGAACAAGCTATGAATCGTTTGCAAATTGGCGAAGTTGGTAACCCTGTGAAGACTGAGTTTGGTTGGCACTTGATTCAGGTGTTGGAGCGTCGTGATGCCCAGCTAACGGTTGATAAGCAAAAAGAGTTTGCCCGTGCTGCAATTCGTGAAAGAAAATTTGAGCAAGCCTATCAAGATTGGATTCGTCAGTTGCGTGACACTGCGACGGTGAAAATTATTAACGCAGACGATGCTGCAAGCGCCCCTCGTTAATCTCGTTATTAGCTCGGGTGAGCCTGCTGGCGTTGGCCCAGAGCTCAGCCTAGCGGCAGCACTCACTTTCTTAAATGAGCAAGCAAATGCGCATATCACTGTGCTTGGTGACGCCTCTTTATTGCAGATCCCTAAAGATGTTTCTCCGTCTATATTAGCGCGTTTGAAGCTCGAGCCTATCGTGCTTGCAGAGCCTACTATCCCTGGAGACCTCAATCCCGCTAATGCTCAATATGTACTCCACCTCTTGGATGTGGCGATAGCTGGTTGTTTGGCGGGGCGCTTTGATGCCATGATCACCGCTCCTTTGCAAAAGAGCATTATTAATGTCGCAGGCACGCCCTTCACTGGCCATACTGAATATTTGGCTGAGGCTTGTAAAATTGATCATGTGGTGATGATGTTATGCGCTCCTTTGCCAATAGGATTCTTGGGGCTGAAACATCCTAGGAATTTGCGGGTTGCCTTGCTGACTACTCACCTTCCCTTGAAGGATGTGCCTTCTGCTCTGACTCAAGACCATATTCTGGAAACGATTGAGATTGTTCATCGAGACCTTCAGAAAAAATTTAGTATCCCATCTCCAGTGATAAGGGTTGCTGGCTTAAATCCTCATGCAGGCGAGTCTGGCTATTTAGGGCGTGAAGAGATTGAGGTCATTTCGCCGGCAATTGAATTGGCGAAATATCAAGGTATCCAGGTCACTGGCCCTTATCCTGGCGATACTATGTTTGATGCTGCGAGCTTGGATTATGTAGATGCTTATATTGCGATGTATCACGATCAAGGTTTGGCCCCATTTAAATTTGTTACCTTTGGCGGCGGGGTGAATGTTACTTTAGGTCTGCCGATTATTCGCACCTCAGTCGATCATGGCACAGCGCTTGATATTGCAGGAAAAGGTCTTGCAGATCCAGGGAGCATGCTGGAAGCATTGCGTTTGGCCTATCAATTAGCAGTTAATAAAAAATTAAGTAACTCATAATGCATCGTGCACGTAAACGTTTTGGTCAGAATTTTCTTCAAGATGCTGGCATTATTTATTCTATTGTTTCCTTGATTGATCCTGATTCAGATTCCTATGTGATTGAGATTGGTCCTGGATTGGGTGCATTGACGCGCCCCCTGTTAAGTAATTTAGATCATCTAGATCTTCTAGAGATTGATCGTGATTTAGTAGCTTACTGGAATCAGCAGAACCTCAAGGGCTTGTCGGTGATTGAAGGCGATGCTTTGAAGTTTGATTTTCTAAATTGGGCTAAGAGTCGCCCCATAAAAGCTGGTCTTTGCAAGGTGGTTGGAAATCTACCTTACAACATTTCTTCGCCGCTATTATTTCACTTGGTATCGGCTGCAGCAGTGATAGATGAGCAGGTATTTATGTTGCAAGCCGAGGTGGTAGAGCGCATGGTGGCTCCAGCAGGTAGCTCTGACTTTAGTCGGCTTTCAGTAATGCTACAAGCCCGCTACCACATGGAGCAAGTGCTTGAAGTTCCTCCTGAGGCATTTGATCCGCAGCCTAAAGTAAATTCCGCAGTGGTAAAGATGATTCCGCGAGCCGATTTTAATTTGAATGATGCTCAGTGGGCTTCATTAGAAAAAGTAGTAGCAGCTGCTTTTTCTCAAAGAAGGAAAATGTTGCGAACCAATCTGCAGATTTTTGCCGATAGATTGTTTTTATCTGAGGCTGAACTAAAAGCTAGAGCTCAAGATATTT
>CAIOIX010000344.1 GCA_903858445.1 uncultured beta proteobacterium | reverse complement strand
GAATATCTTTATATGAGGAAATAAACATCCAAAGGTACGGCGTTACAAAGCCGAGCTGTGCTGAATTTTTACCAAAATATTGAGACCTTTCCATGAACATGGAAAACATATCAGCTTTACTATTTGGGAATTTCTTTGTGAATTCCTTCAGTGTCGAATTCATTCCTTTGCCGCCCATATAAGGGGGATTTGCAACTACCACATCAAACTTCATATCAAGTATCTGTGCCTGACAAATAATGGGCATCAAATCTTGTGCTGCCGACTTGGAATATAGATCCCCTGATTGATGCGCTACATTAAGAAGCTCTTTAAGCCACAATAATTTCTCGCTTAATTCGTTTGGCACCATAATTAATGAGCCAAAGGTTTTGGCATCGATGAACGTTGTTATGAGCGCGGTGATAGTCGCCTCTAACTCTTTATGCTCGATGCTTACCAGCGCTGGTTCACCAAGACTGTTTTGCAAATGACTATCAGGGAATAAATCTTGGGCCACAAATGCGCTTCCGGTTGCGCTGACATCAGATTTCAGGTCACCACTATCTACCAATCTTTCTAGTGACCGAGTAAGATTTTTTACAACAAGACCGTTGCTCTCTTGTAGACTTAATATATTGAGGTTAACGGGGTCGCTAAATAGCCTTCTATCATCAGCCCGCGCTTTCATAAGCAAAGCAAAGCCAGCCATCTGTGCTGCGCGGTCGTCAATGTCTAAGCCAAATAGATTCTTTTCTAATATCAGGCGCGGAATGGCGCGAGGTTGATACCCACGCTCTAAGTAAATAGACTTGAGCACGTCGTATGCGACAACTAGAATGTGGCCACTTCCGCATGCCGGATCCAGCACGGTAATGGATTCAGGATTAAGCGTATCACCATCCGCCCGCACACGCGTTTGAATCATCGCATCCAGCTGGATCTGCACCTCTGGCGCTTGCTCTGCAGGCTGAATGTAATAGGGCCAATTTTTGGCTAGATCACTTTGCGGGTTCCCCAACAGCCATAGATGCCCTAAGCTATTTTGGACCATGTACTGCACGATCCAATTGGGCGTGAAGAGTTGGGTTGCTGCCGGGATATCTTCACTTTTAACAACCTTTCCAATGACCTGATCTTTCTTCTCAGAAATATAAGACTGGTAAAGCCAGCCAATAATTTCAACTTCAGCCCAATCTTCCTCCGGAATTTGTTCAACTAGCTTTGCAATAACCGAGTCACTACGCAGCAGGTTATCAGGCAATAAAAGCTCTGAGTCATCGTCAATGCGCTCAAACAAGAATGGCATAACCCGAGACAGGGCATTGCATTGAGCCACCAAAAGCATCCGATATAGCTCGCCGTCACGGTTTCCGGCAAGTTTCATCTCGGCGACAAGTTCTGCCTTTAAGCCAGGCAAACCTGACTCGCCAGCATGAGCTAAATCAGAGGCATAAGTAAGAATATCGGGAAGCCCTCCTTCAGCGCTACTGAGTGCTCTATGGCCATGCCCCAAATAATCATGAAGCTCCATATAACGCAAAGCTGCAAAACGATTAAACCAGGTGTAGGCTATTGCTTCGCAAGTTTGCGCAAAGCCCTCGCGGTGCATGCGAGCAACAAGTTGCTCTCGCTGGGTAGCAACCTTGGCGGGCCAAGCCTGCCCAGCAATTAAAGCAACATCACCTTGAGTTTGTACCGGAGCGACTTCAAGTTTCCCTGCTTTTTCAGACAAGCCTAGAAGGTTGGCGCGAGCAGTTACTGCTGCAATAAAATCCATGCGGGCTTGGGGTGCATAGGACTTGAGCTTAGCTTTATTCATGATTATCTTTTCTTATGCATACTTCTATGATCATTGAATTCGAGCAATCTGACCAGTTCTAACCGCCTCCAATAAAGCTGCCTTAAGCTTTTCAACATAAGCGTCTACATCCGCCTCAGTTTCTAAGTATGTTTTAGAAGATAACTCGGCCGCACGAATCACGCGCATAGTTTTGACTGGCGATGGCAGACTTGTTTGACCGGGCCCCTGAGGCTTAGATCCCCCTCCTGGCGGCACGGGCATTACGAGAGTAGCTTCTATCAAGGTAAACGCCTCGTCCATAGCTTCACCAGCTTGAGTTTGTAAATATAAAATTTGCGCGATGCTAGTTTGGGTGGCAAGCTGTTTTTTAAGGTCCTGTATATTCAGAAGCGCTTTATTGCTAAGTTCTGGGGTTGCACTGACTGCAGTGAGCTTTGATTGCACTTCAATAATCTTTTCATCAATCGCTTGCAAGGCTTTTTCACGTTGCACTTTTGCCAATTGTTCATTTACCGTTGCAACCGTGGCAAGCAAAGGTTCAACCTTACTGATCAACCCATAAGGCTTAAGGTTGTCACGAATTTGAATGAGCTCAGTTAAGGCGCTGGCTGCTTGCGGCTCTCTGTTAAGTGCTTCGCGGTTATCCGAAAATTGATCAAGTCCTGATAGCAGTTTTCGCCAAGTTGAAATCTGAGTTTTATAAAAGTTCACTAAGTCGTGAACATCTTCAGACACATCAAGCCAGTCATCTTTGGAGGCTAGTAAACCTTCGATAAATGCAAAGCTATCGCGAATCGCCAATTGCTGGGCAACGCGACTTAATGCATTTTCAATTTCTACCTTACCCGGATAATGTGGCGTGCTAGCAGTGAGCACAAAGCTATTGAGATCTCTTTGCCATTCACCCATGCGGGCGCGGAAGTCCGCAACCAAGCTATCTTCTTCTTCGCGTCCCAGTTTGTGAAATAAATCCCTGTAGAGATCACGAGTACGCTTAAGGCTGGTAGCATCAGCCGTTTTGCGCCTGAGGATCGAGACCTGCTTAAAGCGAGCTGCCTTAGTGAGGGGTTCAATGGCAGATGCGGGATCAAGATCTGCACCTTCAAGCATCAACTTGATTTCACCAGCCTTGAATAGGCGTGCGATTAAAAGAACGGTTTCCCATTCAGGCTTCCATCCCCAAGGGATACCTGCAAATCGTTCCACTACATCGGATAAGAGAACTCGGCTCTGATTTGCTGCAAGATTAAGGTACTCACGCACCTCTTTGATGGCTAGACCATTACCCTCTTCGCCCCCAAGTCCAAGTCCTGGGGCAGTGACATCATCAGCAGTAAGAACGGCTCTGATCTCTGCCTGCGGATCATCCTGGCGAACCTTTAGGTACGGCAACTTGCTGTATGTATTAGTAATGAGGTAATTTAGAAGGTCATCCAGTACTTTGTCAGGACTGCTAGCCTTAATAGCCACGGATTGACCCATTGCAAAGAACTCTCCTTCTGCAATCAAGTTTGACAACTGATGAACTAGACGATGCCGACGCTCACGATTCTCCTCCTTGCGGTCAGCCAAGATTCGCTTAAGAGATGCCGAGGCTTGATCAGCCTTAGGACTGATGATGTACTTCTCGATTTGCTGGTAAAGGGCCAATTCAATATCTAAGCGATCTCCTTCACCCAGACGTACGATAGCGCGACCATTACCTTCGCTACTGCGCAAAATGCACTTTGCACTTTGCAGTCTTTCATATTCATCACCTAAGGGCGTAAGAATCTCAAGGCTGAGCACTTGATTTGCTTGCCTCCATGGCGCTCCGTCAAGCAAACGGTTAAATTCATAATCAGCCTTGG
>CAIOIX010000343.1 GCA_903858445.1 uncultured beta proteobacterium | reverse complement strand
GGATTTGCCTTAAAAGGGCATTGCAGTGTAGAATATCGGTTCCGTCGGAGTGTAGCGCAGCCTGGTAGCGCACCTGCTTTGGGAGCAGGGGGTCCAAGGTTCGAATCCTTGTACTCCGACCACCAACTCTAGTTAGTTCTAGATAGTAGCTTCAAATCCAGCATTTATCTGCCCATAGCTCAGCTGGATAGAGCAACGCCCTTATAAGGCGTAGGTCGCACGTTCGAATCGTGCTGGGCAGACCACAAACCCTATTAATTATTGTTGTTTCAGGCTGGTCCATTGGCTCGATATTGATCGAATCATCTAAGAGCTTGTCTAGCGTAAGAGTGGCCTTGGGTCTAGCGTGGAGGATCCTGGCAGACTATCGGCAACCCTGCGACTGGGACGGGCTAGATGGAAACTCAGGGCTAATTCACTTTTGACCCTGGCGATTTAGTGTCGGTTTGACCCGACTCGGATGTGTCCGGTTAAGTGACGCTCAAGCGGCTCTTATGGGGTGGCTTGCTGACGCTCAGACTCTGTGATTGGCGGTATTTGGGTGGCGGAGAACGGCCCAATACATTTCTCTATCAATTTCTTTTAGATACCTTTTGCTATTGCCCCATCTTTTGATTGTTGACACGAAGGCGTCATATTTCTTCGTCATATTGTTTTAGTGGAAACATCAATTCTTAAAATTTCTGAGCTTTATCGAGATAAAGGTGATCTTCACTACGATGGTGAGGGCGTTTCTCAATTGGCGCATGCATGGCAATGTGGACAACTTTCCAAAAAAGAGGGCGCAAGCTCCAAGTTGCAACTGGCTTCATGGCTGCATGATATTGGCCATCTCCTATCTAAAAAAGAAGGCACACCAACTACCTATGGCTATGATGACCGTCATGAGCTTATGGGTGGAAACTACTTGACCCAAATTTTTTCTGGAGAAGTTGCTCAGCCAGTATTGATGCATGTATTGGCCAAACGGTATCTAGTAACAACAGATCCAGAGTATCGCCAGTCTTTATCACCCGACGCCATAAGAAGCTTAGCACTTCAGGGTGGCGATATGAGTAAAGAAGAATGCGAACTATTTATCAGCCATTCTTTTGCGGTTGATGCAATTGCATTAAGAAGATGGGACGACTTGGGAAAAAATCCTCAATGGAATATGCCTTCAAAAGACGAAGTAATCAATGAGTTGACTCACTTAGCCGAGGAGTGTCTGTGAGTAATGTGCTTGCTGTAAATACTGCAAATAAAACATTCTTCTCAAGTGGCAGAAAGACTCAGGCTTTGTCCGACGTAACCATTGATATAGTCGCCGGTGAAAGGGTGGCATTAATTGGAGCATCCGGCTCTGGAAAATCTACGCTGATCCGGGCTATTTGCGGTCTAGAGGTTTTGGATAAAAACAGCGGAGCCTTAATGATTCATGGTCGGGAAATTCAGTCTCATGGCCAATTATCAAAAAATGTGCGTCAAATCAGAAATGAAATTGGAATCATTTTTCAACAATTTAATTTAGTAAATCAATTAGATGTAATGACTAACGTTTTAATTGGAATCTGCCCCCAAAAGAATGTTTTTCAGATCATTTCTAGGCAATTCACATTAGAAGAAAGGGCGAAAGCCCTCGATGCGCTTGAGACTGTGGGCTTAGTAGATTTTGCTTACCAGAGAGCCTCGACGTTATCGGGTGGGCAACAGCAACGAGTAGCAATTGCCAGGGCGCTAATCAAAGGGGCAAAGGTTTTGCTAGCGGATGAGCCGGTCGCATCTTTAGATCCCGAGTCCTCTCGAAAGGTGATGGAAACCATGGTTAATTTATCTGAGAAATTAGATCTCACGTTTGTAACGAGCTTACATCAGATTCAGGTGGCTAAGAAGTACTGCGAGAGAACTATTGCCCTTAATAAAGGCTGTGTCGTTTTTGATGGCCTAACTAAAGATCTCAATGCGACTATGTTGGCGGAGTTGTACGGATCAAATATCGGCAATCTACTGATGGAGGATGATTTTAATTATTTTGAAGGCGTCAGCAATTCAGAGCCAAAGCTTGCATTGGTTCAATAGTTATTAATTTTTATATTGGGAGATTGAAATGAAGTTAAGCAAAGTACTTTTAACCAGTTTTTTGGCTTTATGGATATGCCTAGCTCAGGCTAAAGAAATCAGTTTTGGAATTATTTCTACTGATTCTGCGTCTGCCCAGAGGGATCGTTGGGAGCCTTTTTTTCGGGATATGGAAAAACAAACTGGCTTAACAGTGAAATCATTTTACGCCCCAGACTATGCTGGAGTCATTGAGGCGATGCGTTTTAATAAG
Source organism: uncultured beta proteobacterium (assembly GCA_903858445.1). GTDB lineage: Bacteria > Pseudomonadota > Gammaproteobacteria > Burkholderiales > Burkholderiaceae > Polynucleobacter. Next base: position 5,891 of record CAIOIX010000343.1, on the reverse strand, counting down.
GTGCAGGTAGCGTGGTTTGGTAATAAAGCCGCCATGGAAGCAGTTGATAGAGCAAATGGTGAAGTGTTTGCGCAAGTGGTTTTTGCGGATGGTGCGGTAGGGTACACCTCTTACTTGATTACACAAAAAGAGTCACCCTACAACAATGTGGATGACGTAATTAAAAATGGTAAGAGTATTAATTTTGGTATTGGAGATCCGAATTCAACTTCTGGGTTTTTGGTTCCAACCTATTACATCTTTGCTAAGCGCAATATAGAGGCAAGAGATACTTTTAAAACTGTCAGAAATGCAAGCCATGGAGCTAATATCCAAGCGATTCTTGCCAAACAGCTTGATGTTGCAACCAATAACTCTGAAGAATTGGACCGTTTAACCGCTAGTAAGCCTGAGGCGGCTCAAGAAATTAAAGTGATTTGGAAAAGTCCATTAATTCCTAGTGACCCATTTGTGTGGCGTACTGATTTAGATAAAGATACAAAAGAGAAATTAAAAAAGTTTGTATATAACTACGCCAAAACAAATCCAGAAGAAAAGGCTGTGCTCAAAAATATCTACAACTATGGTGGCTTTAGACCATCAACTAATTCGCAGTTAAATCCAATTCGTCAACTAGAACTCTTCAAGGAATTGCGTAAGGTAGAGTCTGACACCACCATCAGCGATGCCGACAAGGCGAAGAAAGTTGCTGAACTCAATGAGGCTTTGGCTAAGATCAAATGAGTGGGTTTGTGCCAGCACTCTCACTAGATCGAGTTAAGGCGAGAGCCTATGAGGAGAGGCGCGGTCTAAGCTACTACATAGGCTGGGCCTTGTTCTTTTTGGTGCTGGTATGGGCTTGGCAGGGTGCAGAAATGCGCCCGATGGATCTCATTAAAGATTCTGGAAATATGAGCAAGTATGCTGCTGATTTTTTCCCGCCTAGCTTTAAAGATTGGAAGTTATATGTATCTGAAATGCTCATTACTGTTCAGATCGCGATTTGGGGAACTCTGTTAGCAATAGTTGCGGCAGTTCCTTTGGGCTTGCTTAGTGCGTCCAATGTAGTTAGTCCTTGGATATATCAGCCGGTCCGTCGTTTGATGGATGCTTTACGTGCTATTAATGAAATGGTTTTTGCAATGCTGTTTATTGTTGCTGTTGGACTGGGTCCATTTGCCGGTGTTTTAGCATTATTTGTGCATACCACTGGTACGCTAGCAAAGCTATTCTCAGAGGCAGTTGAAGCAGTAGATCCTAGGCCTATTGAAGGTATTCGGGCGACGGGTGCGCACCCCATGGCTGAGATTGTTTACGGAATTTTGCCTCAGGTAATGCCATTGTGGGTTTCGTATTCCCTCTATCGCTTTGAGTCCAATGTAAGGTCGGCTTCTGTAGTCGGAATGGTAGGAGCCGGTGGAATTGGAGTAATTCTCTATGAGGTTATACGGGGATTTCAATACCAACAAACATGTGCAGTTTTGATCATTTTAATTGCTACAGTAACCATTATTGATCTAGTCTCCTCCTACCTCAGGAAGCTTGCCAGTTAAATAATGCATAAACCGAGTATTTATTTTGGTGTAGGATCCTTGCATGAGCTTGAGGGGCTATATCCCGATCGCGGATTTCATATTCTGCGAATTCCAGAAATTTCTATTGAGGGAATGAGTAAGATACGCACCTCCTTGCAAGACAGAATAATTTCTGAGGTCTCTTACCATAAAGGAATGCCTGATATTCGGTACGTCCATGAGCTCCAAGATGATTTTTGGCGACATGTTGAATGTGAAAGTTCAGTCTTATTGGCAATTGGTGGTGGCAGCGTAATGGATGTGGCAAAAGTGTTGCGCTTTAGGCCTGATGGTTATGGTTGGTTAAGTAAACATCTTGATATATCTGTTGAAGACCAAAACCTTATCAAAATACCCTTATTGCTAGCCCCAACAACCGCAGGTACTGGTAGTGAAGTCACTCCAACAGCTACCATTTGGGATTTTGAAAATCAGCGCAAGCACTCTTTTTTTGGGCCACAGGTTTTAGCGAATGTAGCCATAGTAGATCCATATCTATGTCTTGGGGCCTCTTGGCTTATCTCGCGGGATTCTGCAATTGACGCACTTTCACATGCATTAGAGGCAATTTGGAATAGAAATAGATCCGAAGAGACTAACGCTCTTGCTATTTTTGCTGCAAAAACAATATGCCATTCACTCCCCCTTCTTAAGGATAATTTAGAGAATCCTGAGATACGTGAACAACTTTCAGGGGCTGCATTATCTGCTGGTCTGGCTATGGCTAAAACTCAAACAGCGCTAGCTCATGCCTTGTCATACACTGAAACAGCCTCAAGTCAAAAAAGTCATGGGCAAGCTTGTGCCTATTGGTTGCCCTATGTATGGCAATTATTAATTCAAAGTAAGTGTGAAGAGGATATTCTGGCCTCTATAGACCAAGCTGTGGGCAAGTATTTTCCGGATCCAACCAAGATGTATCAATGGTTGGTGAATTTAGGATTTTTGGTATTTCCACCACTTGAGCGTGATAAAACGGTCGAGAAGCGGGTTAGCATGGTTAGACTTTCAGCTCGTGGAAGAAACTTTGCAGGATTTGATATCAATGATTAAGAAAAGTTACGATCTTCTAGTGGCGGGATCTGGAATTGTTGGTCTTGCACATGCATACGAAGCCAGAAAGAGGGGGTTATCTGTAGTTGTCATTGAACAAAACGCACGCTGTACTGGTGCCTCGATCCGTAACTTTGGCTTTGTAACCATTTCAGGACAGGGTGATGGAGATACTTGGCGTAGGGCGGTATATTCTGCGCAAGTTTGGAGGGAGTTAGCGGGCTTGGCCAATATCAAGATTCTGCACCAGGGCACTTGGGTTTTATGTCAACGTCCAGAGGCGGTTGAGTTAGCTCAAGCCTTTTTAAAAACCGCAATGGGTACAGCATGCACTTACTATCCAAAAACTACCTACAAAGATCTGGCAAGTTTGGGTTTTGCTAATACAGATAATCTAAGACTGAATGAATCATTAGGCCTACTCTATAGTCCCCATGAATTTAGGATTGAGTCTAAAGAAGCAATTCCCCAGCTAGCAAATTATTTACAAAACGAAATGGGCGTTGATTTTCTTTGGGAGACAGAAGTCCTATCAATTGATGATTCATATGTTTTGACCTCAAACGATCAAATGCAAGCAGGAAGAGTGGTGATATGCCCAGGTTCTCAGTTAACCGGAATAGCCAAGCGATATATTGAAAGGCATCATTTGGAGTTATGTACCCTGCAAATGTTAAGGGTAAGAGTGCAAGATGGCTTTATTTTGCCAGGTAGCGTAATGACAGATAACAGCTTGGCACGATATCTAGGCTGGTCTAATTTGCCTGAAGCTAAAGCACTGAAAGAGCGCATTGCAAGAGAGATGCCCGAGTTTGTAAAAGAGGGAATACATTTAATTGTCGTTCAAAGCGCAGATGGAACTTTAGTAGTAGGTGATTCTCATCGATATGGTTCTGCTGAAGATGTTTTTGCTAGCGAGCAGGTGGAGTGTTTGATTCTTGAATTGCTATATAAAGTTTTGAACATTACTGAGCACACTATTACGGAGCGTTGGACTGGTGTATATCCATCCTCCAATACATATGATGCATTAATTGAGAAGGTGTCCCCACGAACTAGAGTGGCAATAGTCAGTAGTGGTACAGGAGCAAGCACAGCTTTTGGGCTCGCAAAAGATAATTTTGATGAATGGTTGGCTAATGATGAAGACTTCGATTGAGGCAATTATTTTTGATTGGGCTGGAACTACCATAGATTTTGGTAGTCGGGCTCCCATGGGCGCGTTTGTAAAGTTATTTGAATCTGAGGGCATAGATATGACTATCGCCCAAGCTCGCATTCCCATGGGAATGAATAAGTGGGATCATATAAATGCTCTTTTACATCTTCCAGGAATTCAATCGCAATGGTTGCGGATTCATGGAAGGTCTCATTCTAATGCGGACGTTGATCGACTATTGGGTATTTTTGTTCCCATGAACAAGATTAGCATCCGAGAGTGCGGCCAATTAATCCCTGGCGTAGCAGAGCTTGCTAGGGAGTTGCGAGAGCGTGAAATCAAGATTGGATCCACCACTGGGTATACGAAAGAACTTTTAGACATACTAATCCCAATAGCAAAGGAGCAGGGTTATGAGGTTGATGCCCTCTCCTATGCGGGAGACACCCCCTTGGGTCGACCGGCCGCCCAAATGATGCATAAGTGCGCTGAACAACTTGGCTTTGATAACCCGCTTTTATTCATTAAAGTAGATGACACGAAGCCAGGAATTGAAGAAGGCATGAACTTTGGGTGTTGGACTGTCGGTGTGGCAGTTAGTGGAAATGCTCTGGGGCTTTCTTGTGAAGAGCTTGGTGCTTTGCCACAAGAGGATGTAACCAGCCTGAAAGATTTTGCTCGAAATGCAATACAAGCAATGCGTCCAGATTATGTAATTGATTCTGTTGCAGATTTATTACCCGTGATCGATAAAATCAATCGGCGCTTAGATTTGGGTGAAAAGCCAAATTCTTGGAGCTAAGAATGATTATAAATCCCAAAATTTTGGTAAACGGTATTTATTACCAATGGCCTAAAAAACCTACTGTATTAGTTTGTATTGATGGAGGAGACCCTGAATACCTCCAGCAGCTATTGGCTGAGGGTGCAATCCCCAATATCGCTCGGTTTATCAAGCATGGTTTTAGTACGGTGGCTGATGGCACGATGCCTAGCTTTACGTGTCCTAACAATATGTCCATTATTACTGGTACTCCCGCTTCTAAACATGGCATCTCAGGTAACTACTACTTAGATACTAAAACGTGGGAGCCAGTAGTGATGACTGGCCCTGAATTGCTTAGAGGCGACACCATTTTGGCAAAATTTGCCGATGCTGGTGCTAAGGTCATTTCAATTACTGCTAAAGATAAATTACGTAAGCAGCTAAGTAAAAATCTAGATATCTCAAAAGGTAATATTTCTTTTTCCTCTGAATTTGCAAGCAAATGCAGCCTTCAAGAAAATGGTATTGAAAATGTATTGGAGTTGGTGGGCATGTCAGAGCCTAATGTCTATTCCATGGAGCTCTCTTTATTTGTATTGAAAGCGGGAATTAAACTCTTAGAGCGTGAAAAGCCTGATTTGATGTACCTCTCTTTAACGGACTGGGTGCAACACAAGTACGCTCCTAATGATCCTGAGGCCAAGCGTTTTTACCAAGAATTAGATCAATGCTTCGGTGAGCTAGATCAGTTAGGCGCCGTAGTTGGTCTAACTGCTGACCATGGTATGAGCGATAAATCAAATACAGAAGGCAAGCCCAACGTCATTTGGCTCCAAGATATATTAGATAAAAAATTAGGTAAAGATGATGTACAGGTAGTCTGCCCGATTACTGATGCCTACGTTGGGCATCATGGTGCATTGGGTGGCTTTGTTAGGGTTTGGTGCCGTGGTAAAGCCACTCCTCAAGAAGTGATTGAAGCGATTGCTGGAGTCGACGGTATAGAGCAGGCTTTAGATAAAGAAAACATTTGTAAATTATTTGATCTTCCGCCTGATCGAGAAGGTGATGTAGCCGTCATTGCCAGAAAAGATGTTTGTATTGGGTCTTCTGCAAGCAATCATGAACTTTCTGGTCTCGAAGGGCATCGGCTACGGACTCATGGTGGGACATCTGAAGCTAAGGTGCCTATTATTTTTAACTATCCTTTAAATGATGCTTACAAGGCTAGGGCTGGCGTAAGCACTTTAAAAAGCTATCAACTCATGGATTACGCCTTAAATGGTTTGGATGTGGGTTGGGGAGTTGAGATATTGTGAAGACATAGTTCAAAAAGCTATGACTGGACAATTTTATAAAG
>CAIOIX010000342.1 GCA_903858445.1 uncultured beta proteobacterium | reverse complement strand
GCTTTCCTGCAATGCCAAAAAAATTGGTTCCAGCTCGGCACTGGTTCGTGCAGCTGGCTTTTCCACTAATACGTTTTTGCCAGAGTTGACTGCGGCCAAAGTGATTTCTGCTAAAGAGTCGTGCAATGTAGAGATGATCACGATATCAATCTCATTCATAGCGATTAAATCTCGCCAATCGTTAAATGATTTGGCATTAAAGCGATTAGCCAAAGATGTGGCTCTATCAATAGCTATATCAGCGCATGCGATTAACATACCACCAGAACCTAATGCATTAGCTCTTTTTTGACCTATTAACCCGCACCCTATGATGCCCACCCCAAATACACGATTTTTTTCTGTCACTTGTCGCCCCAATCTATATTGCGATCACGGCCAACGATTCTTCGCAAAGTGAATGCATCAGTCCCGTCTAGCTCAGAGATATGGTTTGGCCACTCCTCCCAATTATCCCAAGCTGCGCTAATTAATTTTCCTGTAATACCATCGCTATGCGAAGAGGCTAAAAATAGCGCTAACTCTGCCGCGCGATCAATTGATGCTCCACCTGTTTCTTTTTGTTTTAGAGATCTCTGATAAAAGTCCTTGCCAACTCCTTCTGGGCCAGCCATTAACACTTCCTCAAGCATTCGGGTATTTAGTGCACCAGGAGCAATTGCATTTACATCAATCCCAAATCCCCTAACTTCCTCAGCAAGGGTTTCTGCAAATCGTACTATCGCTGCTTTTGATACAGCATAGGCACTAATTTTTGGCAACGGGTTAGTTGCACCACCGCCAGATAATTGAATCACCTTTCCATAACCCTGTTGTTTGAAATGAGGTATTAATTCTCGACACATCAATACAGATCCATACACATTGATCTCAATAGCCTTAACCCATTCAGCCCAATCTACGTCTTCAACATCACCCTTGGGTCCATATATTCCAGCGTTATTTACAAGGATATGACATGCTCCCAATTGCTTGAGTGTTGACTCAACCAAATCTCTTACTTCTTTTTCCTTTGAAACATCTACTTGCTGCACCAGAACGATTTGATCGTTTGTAATGTATTGCTTTATTTCCTTTAGGGCGCCATCTAATAAAATCTCATTGCGAGCACAGAGCATGAGATTTGCTCCAGCAACAGCATATCTCTTGGCAATTTCTAAGCCAAGCCCTTGATTAGCGCCAGTAATAACAGCTACCTTATTCGTTAACATTATTTTTATTTAATCCTCAATTTGATTGCCTAGAGCCAACCGATAAATAGGCGATAGCCGTCTCTTTAAGGCTTTTTTGTAAATGACGATTAGCATCAATTATGAATAAATTGGAATTCGCAAACTCGGGCAATCGGCGCGCCTCGTCTTTAAATTCAGGCCACTCAGTTCCCACTACTAATACCTCAATTTCCTCTAGATTTTCGAGGGCACTCACGCATTTCTTTACTCGATTAGCCCAATTAATTGGCAACTCCTTAACAGCCGGGTCATAAACCTGTACCTGAGCACTCTGCTCAAGCAACCAATCAACTAGCTCTACACTAAGAGATCTTCGCAAAGTATCAGTGCCGGCTTTGTATGTGAGTCCCCATATTGCGACCCGAACACCTCCAAGATCCGGGAAGCGCTCAAGCAATTTGCGCTGCACCCATTTTTTATGGGCATCATTGCTCGGTCGAACAGAGGATAGTAAAGGTGTTACGAGTTGCCGATCTTGGCTAATTTTCCCTAGAAATTCAATATCCCGCGCTAAGGTTCCCCCGGCAAAGGGTCCTCCAGGTGATAAATAGGCCTTAGGCCCAATACGAGTCTCTGTCTTTAGGCCTCGCTCAACCTCTTGCGCATCCGCGCCAACCAATTCACAAATAGCTGCGATTTCATTAGTAAAAGTTACTGAAGTAGCGAGGAAGGCATTAATAGCATGCTTGGTCATTTCTGCTGACTCAACTGACATCCATTCTATTTTTTCAGTGATTGGTAATAGCAATTTCTCTAAGGCTATACGATCTTTAGCAGATCGAATACCAACGATAATCCTATCTGGATGAAGAAAAACATCTAAGGCTTTACCAAGCCTTAGATTCTCTGGGGAACTTGCAAATGAGATATGTTTGTTAGGCGCAAACTGCCTAGCAAAGGTTTCTAAGACAGTTATTGAACCAACCGGGAGCTGGGAAGACACCAACACTAATGCGCCGTCAGAAAGAAGCATCACTGCGGATTTAACTTGATTTAATACAAAATTAATATCGGCTACATCATCATCGTCCACTGGAGTATCAAACGTCACCCACAGAATTTCTGCATCTTTGCATGCGCTTGCCATATCGCTCATAAATCGTAGTCTACCGCTCAGAATGCCTTCAGCGGTAAGTAGATTCAGATTAGGCTCAAAAAGTGGAGCTTTGCCTTCATTTAAAAAAGAGATTACTTCTTGATCAGAATCAAGCCCTACTACCTCATGCCCAACAGATGCTAAGCATGCTGCTGTCACTGAGCCTAAGTGCCAAAGGCCCTGAACGCATACTCTCATTACCCACCCCTGGTATCAAATACCCATTCATTGTTTTTCAGGTATTGAACAGTCCGAATTACACCCTGCTCAATATTGAACTTTGGCCTCCAGCCCAGCGCTTGAATTTTCTTTGTCTCTAAGAAAATAAATGGGTTGTCTCCTATCCAGCCCCGATCACCTCCAGAATAATCAAGCCTTGGGCTAACCCCCAATTCGTTGCAAATCCAGCCAATGGAATTATTAACTTCAACATAGCCGTCTACACCTAAATTGAAGATATTTACCTTTTCATCCGCTTTTTCAACAGCCAGCATAATACCGTCAATACAGTCCTGGACATAAAGATATGACTTGCGCTGTTTACCATTACCCAAAACTTCCAAATGAGTTGGGTCTATTTTTAGCTTCTGATAAAAATCGAAAATATGCCCGTGTGTGTAGCGCTCACCCAGGATGGATACGAATCTAAAAATCCAAGATTGAAAACCGAAGCCCTCACAATATGCTGAAATTAAGCCCTCACATGCGGCCTTGGAGGCGCCATATAAAGATGTTTGAATTGGAAATGGGCCATTTTCAGGCGTAGGAATTAGAGGCGACTCACCATACACTGAGCCCGTTGAAGAAAAAGCAATTTTCTTTACTCCATTAACCCTCATTGACTCCAATACATTATATGTTGCGATGGTGTTTTGCTCTAAGTCTTTTCGAGGATGCTCTATTCCAAAGCGAACATCGGCATTTGCCGCCAAATGAAACACCAATTCAACCCCAGAAAATTTCAAGATTAATCTCTCAAGCTCTAATAAATCTAATTCAAATAATTTGAAATGTGGATTCGCTAGAGCTAGCTCTAAAAAACGACGTTGACCGGTAGAAAAATTATCAATACCAATAACTGAATGACCCTCCGCAAGGAGACGATCAACTAAGTTACTACCAACAAAGCCAGCGCAACCGGTGACTAAACACAACATAATTTATCTCACTGAAATAATTCGCATAAAAAAACGAAATGGGTATTTGATAAATAAAAAAGCATAGGTTCTAAGTGTTGCATACCACCAATTAAAACCAATTTTATTTATTAGTTTAAGGCCAAACCAAGTTCTAAATATTGCAACCTTGAGACCCTGATTAAAAAGTTTACTTTGACTAATATTGGTACCATGAGACTTTCTATACATTACATAAGGCGCATTAAGAATATAAAAATTAACGCCACCGACATAAAAACGATATAGCCATTCAAAATCTGCAGCAAATTCAGATTTCCAGTTCCATAACCCGTGCTTAGCAAGAACTTCCTTCCTTAGCATTAAGCATGGATTTCTGACTGGTGGCGCTGCATTGCAAATATTTTTTTCAACGGTAGTCTCAACAAGGTTTTTTATCTCATCATTAAATTCATAACAATTACAGCCAACAACGCCGACTAATGGATTTTCTAATAAAAATTTTATTTGAGCTTCAATTCTTTCGGGTAAAGAAATATCATCGGGATCATTAATGGCTATATATTCCCCTGAACAATTTAAAAACCCGAGATTATATGTAACCGCAGGGAATCGCTCGTAAGACTTACAGTAGACTTTCTTAATTCTTGAATCTAAATTTACATATGAATCAATAATCAACCTAGAAGAATCAGTAGAAAATGCATCAACGACTACAATTTCAATATGTTGATATGTTTGAGATAAAAGAGATTCTAAACATTCAGAAATATATTTGTCATTATTATAGTTATTAACAATAATTGATACTAATGGATTATTATCTTTTAAATTAATATTATTTAAAACATTCATCATAAACTTCCAAGCCAATTACAGTATTAATTAGAGGTGTGATTATTGGTTTTTTATTACTATATAAACAAATTTTATCACCATCAGATAAATTAATTTTGAGGTGCTGAATTTTTATTTCAACAGAGCCCTTGATTATCGTAACACGAATTACCGGTGGTAAATGTATGCGGCCAT
>CAIOIX010000341.1 GCA_903858445.1 uncultured beta proteobacterium | reverse complement strand
CTTGCTTAAGGATGGCCATGATTTGGCTATCGGTAAAGCGGGAGGTTTTCATAGAATTTCCTTTAAATCAAACAACTTAGAAATTCTACTTTTAACTCAGGTTAAGGGGCGGGGGTATTACCATGCGACGATTGCAGTAGCAACAAATATAGTATATATTTAATATATACAAATAACGAGATACCGTAATGAAAACTGCAAACGAAAACCTGCTGTTGAAATTCCGCTCTAAGGACACCCAATTTGGCGTGACTCGAACAACAGTTAAAGCAATTGCTAAAGAACTAGATGTGAATGAAACACAGGTTATCCATATGGCCTTATCAAAGCTCGCCACTGATGTTTTGCCCTCTTATGCTCCTGATAATGGTCCGTTGACAGCAAAACAACTCTTGGCATTACGCAAGGATGCGGCCGAGCGGCTACCAAAAGGTAAATTGCTTTCACGCGACGCATTGTTTACATGAGTCAAAATTGGACGCTGCCTGCACCTGGTGACATCGTTTGGTGCTTGTTTCCAGAAGTTCCAAATATTGAACCAGGACCCAAACCCAGGCCAGCTATTGTCCTCAGTGTTGAGCATCGGGATGATGGCGATCAAGTAAGCGTGGTGTATGGAACATCCAAAAACCTGAGCCGACTAAAAACTGGCGAGATGGCGATTACCCAGATCAAGAATCCTGCTGCTTATGCGCTTGCCGGATTAGCCTACGATACGAAGTTTGACTTTAAAGTAATCCTAGATCTGCCATGGTCAGAGCGCTACTTCAAGGCTCCTGCCAGGGGCTCACATGGAAATACGCCTAAACTTGGGACATTGCATGCAACAATTCTTCGCGCAGTTGAAGCGGCTTATCGTGCAGCATCAACCCGATAACATAACTACTCCAGCCTTGATTAGCATCCAAAGTCAATCTTAGTACCAAGCAGAATCAAGTAGTAATCTCCACCCTTTTTGATTGCCCTGCTTGCTCACGCGTTCATTGGAGTCCTGACTCAAAGCCTGCTAAAGAGGCAGGTATGGCTGCAACCCGTTCTAAAAACTTGCGCAATACCCATAATCATCCCCTTAATTGATAGATATCCATGGCATCTACCTTATAGAGGACCACGTCTGAATTGCAGGGCAGCTGTGAAAGATATATTTGAGAATATTGATAGCAAAAAAACAATATCCTTCACGCAAATCAGGAAAGCTTCATTGCAGCATCAACTGCATCACCCAATACGCTAATAAGGTTTTCTACCTCAGCTGGTGTAGAAATAAATGGAGGCCCCACTGCAATGGCATCGCCAGCCACACGAACAAGTACACCTCTTTCGATGCAAGCTTCAAGCACTTTCATGGAGCGCAAGCCTGGTTTTCCAGCAACAGGATCAAGCTCAATGGCGCCTGACAAACCAAAATTACGAATATCCAAAATTCCTGACTTCCCTTTTAATGCATGCAAGGCATTTTCTAAGACGGGTTCAAGTGCTCTAGCGCGATTGATTAAATCATCTGATTCAAAAATATCCAAGACCGCATGAGCAGCAGCCGTTGGAATGGGATGGCCTGAGTAAGTGTAGCCATGGAAGAACTCAATCATTTGATCTTGGCCACCTGCGCCCATGATGGCTTCATAAATGTCACCGCGCACTAAAACACCACCCATCGGAATCACACCATTAGTAATGGCTTTAGCAAAAGTGATCATGTCTGGTGTGACACCAAAACGGTCAGCACCGAAGTTAGCACCCAGACGACCAAAGCCAGTGATAACTTCATCAAAAATCAATAAGATGCCATGCTTGGTGCAGATCTCACGTATCTTTTGTAAATAACCATCTGGTGGAACGAGTACCCCAGTGGAGCCTTGAACTGGCTCTAGGATTACCGCTGCAATCGTATTGGCATCGTGTAAGGCAACGATTTTTTCCAACTCGTCGGCAAGGTGTGCGCCCCAAGTTGGTTGTCCTCTTGAGAATGCCATTTGCGAAAGATTATAGGTATGAGGTAAATGATCGACGCCAGGCATCATCATGCTCGCAAACATTTTACGATTGGCCACAATTCCGCCGACCGAAATGCCACCAACACCAACGCCATGGTAGGCGCGATCACGACCAATCATGCGGATACGGGATGCATTGCCCATCACACGGTGATAGCCGATGGCAATCTTCAGCGCAGTATCGACCGCCTCTGAGCCAGAGTTGGTAAAAAATACTTTATCAAGGCCTTTAGGGGCCAACTTCACAATGCGGCTCGCTAAAGTAAATGTTGCTTCACTGGCCATCTGAAACGCAGGACAATAATCCATGGTGTCATACTGCTTGGCAATGGCCGCACCAATACGTGGATCAGCATGCCCCAATGGGGAGCACCAAAGCCCAGAAAGACCATCAAACAACTTACGCCCATGATCGTCATAGTAGTAAGCTCCTTTAGCTGACTGCATCACCTTGGGATGTTGATGAAAGTAGCGATTCGGTGTGTATGGCAACCAGTAGGCCGACATATCAATCGAAGCTGGGGTCTTTAATGCTGCGCTCATGGGTATCTCGTTTTTTCTTGTTTGTTTTTTAAAATGCTTTTACTGCTTTAATCTTCTAATACTATCTTACCTATCACCACCTGGATCTTGAAATGAACATACCGAAGCTCCGCCGTAGTTATTCACTCAACTACTTACTGCTTACCCTGTCATTAACAGCGGGCTTTTGCAGTCATGTGTTTGCCGCCGATGCAGATTGGCCTAAAAAACCAATTGTGGCAATTTTGGCATTTCCAGCAGGTGGCTCAACCGATACCTTTGCAAGAAGTATTGCTGCGCCCCTAGGCGAAGCCCTTGGGCAATCTGTTGTTATTGAAAACAAACCCGGTGCCGGCGGCATGATTGGCTTACAAGCCGCAGCTAAAGCAGCTCCTGATGGCTATACCATTCACATTAGCGCCCTCACCAATCAAACTATTTCTCAAGCGCTATTTACCAATCCCCCAGCAGATCTGCGTAAGGATTTCGCACCCGTCGCAAAGCTTGGCTCCATCCCTCACCTCTTGGAAGTCAATCCCAGCGTTCCCGCAAAAAACCTGACTGAGTTAATTGCCTTTATTAAATCCAAGAATGGGAATTTTAATTACGCCTCCCAAGGCAATGGCAGCCTCTCTCATCTTGAAGCCATCTTATTCATGCAACGCATTGGTGCTACGGGGACACACATCCCTTACAAAGGTAGCAGCTTTGCTTTGCCCGACTTAATCGCTGGTAACACCTTAATGATGTTTGATAGCGTCACTGCTTCATTACCCCATATTCAAAGTGGCAAGCTGCGCCCCATTGCGATTGCTGCTTCTGACCGCTCGCCCCTCATGCCTACCGTCCCCACCCTTGGGCAAGATGGTATGAAGCAATTTGATGTGGAAAATCTCTATGCTGTTTATGCACCAAAAGGGACGCCCCCTGCGATCATTGCCAGATTAGAGCGAGAAATTCGGAAGATTTTGACCAATCCTGACTTTAAAATTCGGATGGCTAATCAAGGGATTCATCCTCAGTTTGAGAATGCTGAGCGCTTAGCCGAGATCACGACTGCGGAACATGCTAAGTGGGAAAAAATAGTGAAGTCAGCCAATGTTAAAGTTGACTAAATTCAACCAACCAGAAAAGTACCTTGCCTCATGCTTATTTCACCCCCGTTTGGTGGCGGTCGTGCGCCTGTATTAGCTAGAAACGCAGTAGCAAGCTCACAGCCACTCGCAACCCAGGCAGGTATCGAAGCCTTGCAAAACGGTGGCAATGCGGTTGATGCTGCTTTAGCTACAGCCATCACCCTCACCGTGGTTGAACCCACTATGAATGGCCTTGGTGGTGATGGCTTTGCCTTAATTTGGGATGGCAAGAAACTGCATGGCTTAAATGCCTCCGGTCGTGCGCCAGGCGCCTGGACCCCAGAGTTCTTTGCTGGCAAAACAGCAATGGATCTGATTGGCTGGAATACCGTCACGGTGCCAGGCATGATTTCGGGCTGGATTGCACTGTCACGCAAATTTGGCAAGCTGCCTTTCGCACAATTATTTAAACGCGCCATCGACTATGCAGAAAACGGCTTTCCAGTTTCCCCTGTAATTGCTCGCCAATGGCGTGAGGCGATTCCGGTTTTGCGCAAGCAACCTGGATTTTTAGATTCATTCTGCATTGATGGCAGATCCCCCGCTGCTGGAGAAATCTGGCGCTACCCAGCGCAAGCCAATACGCTCAAAGAGATTGCGGCAACCGAAGGTGAATCTTTTTATACCGGCGCTCTGGCTAAAAGCATGGTGGAGTTTTCACAAGCGAATGGTGGCTGTTTCACGATGGCTGACTTTGCCGCCAACAAGCCGGAGTGGGTTGAGCCTTTAGCTTTTGATTATGGTGCTTACACTTTGCATGAGATTCCACCTAATGGTTCTGGCATCGTTGCTCAAATAGCTTTGGGTATTTTAGAGGCTGCCAATGCCAAGCAATATCCAGCGAACTCTGCCGGACGCATTCATCTGCAGGTAGAAGCAATGCGCATGGCCTTTGCCGATGCTTATGCTCACATCTCCGATGACAGCACTATGAGGGTTCCGACAAGCAACTTGCTCGACAGAAAATACTTAGCAAGTCGTGCGGCACTGATTGATCATCAAAAAGCGGGTAGCTATGCTGCCGGTGACCCCCACTCAGGCGGCACGGTGTACCTTTGCGCCGCTGATGAATCTGGCATGATGATTTCTTACATTCAGTCAAACTTTAAAGGCTTTGGTTCGGGTGTTGTTGCCCCCGGTGGCATTGCCTTGCATAACCGCGGTATGAGCTTTAGCTTGGAGGATGGTCACCCTAATCAAGTTGCTCCAGGCAAGCGCCCTTTCCACACTATCATCCCCGCGTTCCTGACGAAGGGTGATCAACCCGCAATGGCCTTTGGTGTAATGGGTGGCAATATGCAACCTCAAGGCCACATCCAAATGGTGATGCGCTTTGTTGATGAGTATCTCAACCCTCAGGCATGCTCAGATGCACCACGCTGGCGGATTGATGACGTTGGCAAGCTTACGGTAGAGGCCTCGATGCCCACTGCTGTCGTTGAAGGCTTAAAGGCTTTTGGTCATGATGTCACCGTCATGCCTGCTAACAGTTTGGATTTCGGTAGCGCTCAAGCCATTGCATTGCTGGGTGAAGATACTAGTGCTGCTTATATCGCTGGCAGTGATCACCGCAGAGATGGATTGGCCGCTGGGTTTTAGATCGTAAAATCTATGGGGTGCAGAAAAAAGCTTGTACCCCCTACCAAACCCAATCCTGATAGTCTTCACTAGAAATTTCAAGCGTAAAAAGCTGCCCGTCATCAGATTGACTAATTAATTTAGCATCTTCAGCCCAGCCGATACGCACTAGCTTTACCAAGCCACCCCTGGGTGAATTTTTCCTCGATGGAAATATTCATTATCAGATGCAATTAAATCGACTGGTGACAGATTTAGAAATTTATCGTTGCTGAGAGTTGTGGTCCAGCATTAGTCCAATTGGTTGACCCTGCATTGTCTTTCAAATGAAAACCCATTGCGCGATAAGCCAAGGTGACATCACCCCAAGAAAATGCATCGCCGATACCTAGCAAAGCTTGCCAAGTGCCATTATTGGAGCCAGGACCCTTACCGGCATCAGCATAGAACGGCACAAACCAAGAGGTATCGTATATGCGTGCTCGACCTTTAAAGCCAATCACAGGATCAGTGGTTTGATTCACACGCGAAGGGTTCCCAGCACGTGAGTCGACCACTCTTCCGTTGAGATCTAGCCGTTGAGCATCAACAATGGAAGTTGTCGATGAAATGTATCTAGCTCCGAGCAAGCCATCTAAGTAGACAGTAGGAGTATTGAGGGCTGTATAAGTAGCCGCTGCTGTAAACATCGTTTGCTTCATCGTTGCGTTATAGCCAGAATAGAAATAGCTATCCTTGCCACGTAAGGTATGTACTGAGCTACCGCTACCCGTTGATTGCCAATACACCAAATCACCCATCACACCCCAATTCCCTTTGTGGGCTTCGAGCGAAAACATTGCCATGGGTCCTGCACCATCTATATTTTGACTGATAGAGCTGTCGGAAGTGACGGAGCGGTTCTTGATCGTATCGGTAACCCAGGTAGCTGGAGCCCATGCGCTAATGGTTCCTGAGAAACGCCAATCATCACTCACTGTTGGCATTGGGTTAATAGTTTGCGCTTGTGCGCTTATTCCAATAACCAATAGCGCTGTAACAACAATGGATTTAATAGTTTGAGTATTGGTTTTCATATTCGTCAAGATTGGGGCCGAATCCAGAATCCAGCTGGGTTAATAAACAGCAGTAATTGTATATGGATTAAGGGCTTATGGAGGTCTAGCGCTCGTTATGCGGCAAGCAGTTTAGATAAAAACGCTTGATTTCTGGGTCGCAGCGCACATCCTTAGGCTCAATGGGTCGCTCTAAGCTGATCCCCTCAATAGAAGTGCAACGGCTGAGGGCTACATAGACCTGCCCTGATGCAAATGCTCCTGAGGAGAGATCCACCCTCACCTTGTCCAAGGTCTTGCCTTGGCTCTTATGGATAGTGACACCCCAAGCCAGCATCAGCGGTATCTGTTCATAGGTACCAATAATGCTTGGTGAGATCTTCCCCGACATCATGTCATGGTCATAGCGATACGATTCCCACTGGTGGCCACTGACTTCAACTGTATTGGAGTAGGGGCCATTCTTAACCAGCACCTTGACCTTGTCTCCAAGTAACTCACGCACCACGCCAATCGTGCCATTGACCCAGCGCTTGGGAAAATTACTATCGGTTGCCGTAAACATGACCTTGGCACCCACCTTTAACACTAAGTTAGCGGAGGATGGCAAATTGCGTTCATCAATATTGAATTTGCCAGTCGTTTTCCCTGCGTAAATTTTAGGGTCAGTCACTAGCGCGCGTAGACCGGCGCCATTAATCTGATCCGCCCTAGCATTGGTAGTTGTTAAGGTAATAGTTTGCTCATCCACCTCGACAGCTTTAGCTTTTTCATAGCACTGGTCATTTAAAGTACTCAATGCTTCGTCAATATCCTGATTAATCCGAATACGATTTAAAAGACCCGCAAAGTGCACATCTTTTTGGCGGAAAATTTTTGAGAGCTCCACCATAGTCACTTCTTTGCGATGCAAAGCCATGGCACAAAAGAAATAAGGGCCTTCGTAACCACGTTGCACAAGGACTTCCATATCCCCTCTAGAGACCACTGGCGGCAACTGAAAGAGATCCCCCACAAACATCACCTGAATGCCACCAAAAGGTTTGCCCTTTTGTGGGCCGTTCTCACGCAGGAACAAATCCATGGCGTCGACTAGGTCGGCACGCACCATGGAGATCTCATCAATGATCAGTAAGCGTATGTCCTTATAAAGACGTTTATCTTTTAAAGGCTTGATATCTTCCTCGGGGAAGATCAGGCGCGGAGGCAAGCGAAAAAAAGAATGAATCGTCACACCCTTCACTTGCAAAGCAGCGACACCCGTAGGGGCAACCACTACGACGTTACCAGGGATGTGCTCGCGCAAGTAGCCAATTAAAGTGGTCTTACCTGTGCCCGCTTTCCCGCTAACAAAGATATAAGGATCATGACGCTCAATAGCATCGATCACCGCCTGGTAGTCAGGGGTGATTTCGATTTCAGAAGAGCTTGGGATGGGTAGATCAGTCATTGGCAGGCAAACTATACCCTGAGTTGAATGGTTCTATGCCCATTGGCTAATAGGTAGCGGTGTAGCTATAAAGGCTTTTTGACATCCTCCCCCCCCTAAAGGGAAGGGATTCCTACTGCTAGACGCTCATGCCCGAGCGCAAGAATGTTCTTGGCAGCGTTTACATCGCGGTCATGGACCGTTTTGCAATCACTACAAACCCATTCTCTTATTCCAAGTCCTGCGATACCTTTCGGCCGCGAAGGTGGCAGAGTGCCACACTCCGAACAGGTTTGGGTTGTTAATGCCTCATTGACTTCCTCATACATCACGCCAGCGCAATCGCTTTTATATTCCAACATGGTTTTGAGTGATGACCAACCCGCATCGAGCGTGGATTTAGCCATCTTGGTTTTGATGAGTTTGCTGCTAGATACATTTCCTACAAATATTGCTCCATACTCTTGAGTCAGCATGGTCGAGAATTTGTGCAATTCATCTTTACGGCGATTCTTGATCTTGGCATGAAGCGCCTTGATTAAGGACTTCTTATTGGCGCGTTGTGCCATGCCCAGTGATTGCTCTAGCTTTCGGTAATTTCTGCCAATAAGGCGATGGCTATCACTGGTTACGGCACATTCTTTGAGCCCAAGATCAATCCCGATGGATTTAGTAGCGGTATTGGGCTTCTTCTCTACTTTGACCGTGGTATTGAAATACCAGTGTCCACGGGAGTCTTCTGAGAAGGTACCAGAACCCAGTTCATAGTTGCTAAGGCCATAACTGTCCCAAATATTGAATTTGTAACCGGCATAACGGACTTGACCACCTTTGTATGAAATACAGTCTTGGCGATACGGTACCCAGCCAAGCGATCTTCGTGATCCATTGCTTTTGCGCCAAGAGAGCTTTATTTTCTTGAACTGTTTACGCCGCGTAGCCAGCTCATGACCGATCATTTGCACTGTCGCTGAGTTGAGTATTAATCCTTCTTTGCAAGCGCCAGCTGTATATTTTTGCAGATCATAGCCACTCATGAATTTGCCGGTACGCTGCGTATGCTTAAGCGAGAGCTCGTTGCAAAAATTCCAAACAAAATTAACCTCATTTGATAACTGCCGCAATACTTTTGCGTGCTTATCTTTAATTCTTACTTGCAGGGTTTTAATGGAAATCACAGTTAATATTATAATTGGTCTATGAATAATGAACAAGCTTTAAGACATGGTAGATATTGCGTATTTAATATTCATATTCATTTGGTCTTTGTAACAAAATACCGCAGAGGCGTCTTTGATGAATATCTCCTAGATAAGCTCAAAGTCATCTTTGCCAATATCTGCATGGATTTTGATTCGGTACTCGTTGAAATGGATGGCGAGGATGATCATGTTCATTTACTAATATCTTATCCTCCGAAAATAGCGATATCAAACTTAGTAAACAGTCTTAAGGGTGTATCAAGCCGATTATTAAGGGCGCAAGATTTTGACAGGCTAAGAAGTAAGTTATGGGGAAAGCAACTCTGGTCCCCAAGTTATTTTGCCGCCAGTTGTGGTGGAGCGCCAATAGCTATTATTCGCAAATATATAGAAGATCAAAGGCTCGAGTAGTAGCGCAATTCATCTTCCGCCTGAACGCGAAGGATTTCTTGCTTTAATTTTTGTTAAAGAAGAAGTTTAGGATCTTTTTGGCTAAGTTCTCACTTTGAGAGCGCAAGCCCCCAGCATTCTCACCACCACTCTTAGACGCCCAGTCAGCCTGACGTTTAGTTAGCAGTTCAGAGATCTCATTGATCAAACGTGGATTGGACTCCAGAATAGGAGCGATGTTGTCTTTTTTAATTTCTATGAGTATGGAATCTACCCTCGCAAAGACATCAGCAGATCTTGGTGCTCCAGTTAATAAAGACATCTCGCCCACGCAATCCCCAGGCCAAAGCAATGCTACGGTTACTAACTGATCTTGCTTATTTAGAATTTTGACTTCAAGCGATCCCTCAGAAACCAAGAACATGCTGTCCGCCTGCTCCCCTTGGCGAATGAGTTGCTCGCCTTTAAAGCAAGAAACAACACTCGCTGTTTTAGACAATTCAAGCGCTTCTATATGACTCAATACCTTAAGGGGGCTGTATTCATAGGTCTCATAGAGTCGATTAGAGGTTTTAGACAAATGCTTATCAAGCGTTTGCACCTCCATTGAGCTACCTGTATTCATACCTGCGGCAGTCAGAAATCGCAGAACTGCCCGCATCACAAAGGTTTCAGATGTCAGCACTTTCATACTTGGAATGCACTCGTAAATGATTCGATAGGTGACTGTGCCCTCAGCCAAGGTCTTGATACCGCAAAAATAAGTACGTACAAAATTTTTGTTTTGATCCAGCACAGACTCAAGCGCTAGATTCAGTATCTCAAGCACTTTTTCAGAATTATTGAGTGAATCAAGTTTGATATCAAGAGTTCGCTTTGAGCCCCTATCCTCATCCTGCTTTGATAAATTAATGTAACTCATTGCCAAAAAACGAGTATTCGGTATGCGAACTAAGTAATCAAAACGATTTCTCAAGGTTACCATCCGACGATCAAACTGGGCTACCTGAAAGTACTGCGAACCACCGCCATCAGGAACCTCAATCCAGTCATTAATAGCAATGAGGCCATCCGTCTGAATGACGATACTATTGACCACGTCTGCAATCAGATCTTTGCAAACGTATCCAATACTTAAACCAATTGCACCTGATGCTGCAATGATGTTGCTAACGGAATGGTCATAAAGCAAGATAAAACCGATCAAGCTAATTAAGCCATAAATTAGGATGCTGAAACACTGCACCAAAATTTCTGGAATTTTGGTCTTTTTGGAATGCTGATTAAAACGCGCAATCATTTTGCGCATCACCATATCGATGGTGATGGCTAACAATACAAACTGCCCTATCGCTAGAGCGTCAATCAGATTGAAATCATGCATGACTGTGAAGTCTGTATCTTGCCAACCCCACATTGATGGCGCATGGAGATTGAGCCAATAAAGTAAGAGCAGGTTAAGGCTAAACAAGACCCAAACCACAATTCGCATCAAAATAACGGAGTTGAAGATGTTCATTTAAAGTTTTAGATAATAGTTAATCGAATAAATCAATTTGGTTGCCGCCACGTTTTTTCGCACGATACATCGACATATCCGATAACCTCAGAATATCTTCAGGCACATCATCGCCAAAAAATAACTTGCAACCAATACTAGCGGTAGATTGGTGATGAATAACCGTACCATCAACCACTAATGCATATGAAGGCTCTAGCTCTCGACGAATCTTTTCGGCAATCCCTTTTGCCAGCTCAAGCGAGACAGCCTTCTCATCACCCAATGAGCTCAAGATGACAACGAATTCGTCACCACCAAAACGGGCAACAGTATCTACCTCACGCACACTTGCCCGCAAACGCTTGGCAGTCTCGATCAGCAAAAGGTCGCCAACATAGTGGCCGTCGCGATCATTGAGTTGCTTAAGGGCATCTAAATCTATAAATAACATCGCCCCATAACGACGCAATCTTTTACTAGCCGTGAGATAGCCATTTAATCGATCCAATAAAAGGGACCGATTGGGTAATTGTGTCAAGGCATCATAAAAAGCCAATTGCTGAATTTGGGATTCAAGACCTCTGCGCTCCAAAATAACGGCCGCTAAGTTGGCTGCATCGGTAATGATCTTTTTTTCATCTTCGCTAGGGAGGTGTTGAGTACTGCGATAGCTCGCAAAAGTCCCAATTACGAGGCCTTTAGAGGAATAAATAGGTTGAGACCAGCAAGATTGAAAACCGGCCCTTGCAGCCAATTCTGTTGCCGTCGCCCAATTGGGGTCAGTGGCTAAGTTTTCTGCGAATACTGGCTGACCGGTGAAGGCGGCCTCACCGCAACATCCCACCCCCAAGCCAATCTCTAATTGTTCAATAGCTTGAGTAAAGAATGGAGGGACATTCGGCGCAGCGCCCATAGTAAAACGGGTTCGAGACTCGTTCATGAGCAAAATGCTACAGATCAATCCAGGATCTGATTTTTCTATATCTTCGATCAACTTATTCAGCACAAGATCGAGCGGGATATTAGTGGCCAACATCTCCAATACTTTCTGGCGGGAAATTTCATTTACCAATAATTTCTTTTGAAGACTAATGTCTTCAATAATTCCCCAGACAACTTTTCGCCCATCCACTTCACTTAGCATGAATCCGCGAATTAAAATTTCAAAGCGTGAACCATCTTTGCGAATATATTCTTTTTCATTAGGCCCAAAAAGACCAGTACGGTTAAGTTGAGCTTTTTGCTCCTCTTCTTGTTTGAAATATTCTGGAGGAGTGATGTCCCAAAAGGTCAAGGTTAAAAATTCAGATTTGGTAAAGCCGGTATAGTTTAAAAGTGCTTGATTAGCCTCCAAAAACTCACCAGTAGCATAATCAATCATAGCCATCCCAATCGGTGAGTACTGAAATAAAGCCTGAAATTTTTGCTCAGAGCGATGTAGCTTTTGCTCGCTCGTTTGGGTTGATGGGGTGACGGTTTTTAATTCATCCCCCTCGTCTTGATGCAACAAGGCAATCGCCTCAAATTGCGCCACTTCAGATACGAAAGCCTCCACCACATAAGGATCAAAATGCGTTCCTTTTTTACTGGTAATTTCATTGACTGCATCAACGTGACTCCAGCTCCGCTTGTAAACCCGAGAGCTCATTAAGGCGTCATACATATCAGCCAAAGCCATGATTCTGGCTGACAGAGGAATATTCTCTTGACTTAAGCCACGCGGGTAACCATATCCATCCCAACGCTCATGATGAGAGCCCGCAATCTCAATGGCAATCGCAATCACACCTCCATCATCATCTTCATCTTCATCATCCAGACGAATCTGAGCAGATGACAGTATTTGCTCTCCAATCGTGGCATGGGTTTTCATTACCCCCCACTCGTCTTTGGTTAAAGATTCTGGTTTATACAAGATACTGTCAGGCACCCCGACTTTGCCAATATCGTGCAAGGGCGCAGCTTTTACCAACTGATCAATTTTTTGATGACTTAGCTGTTCGGTATAGCGCCCTGACTTCAAGATACTCGCTGCTAATATCTTTACATAAGCTTGAGTGCGAATAATATGCTTGCCTGTTTCATTGTCTCGAGCAAGCGCCAAGGCATTAAGGCTAGAGAGCATTTTAGCCTCGGTGCTAGAAGATTTTTTCTTTTCTTTTTTCAGTAGTCGCTCAATATAAATATTACTGATAGCAATATAGATAATGAGATTGAAGGCAATTGAGGCAGTACGAACAATGGAGGTGAATGGGCCCTCTTGATAAATAGTTGCACCCACTGCCGCCGCCTGGTAGATCGTGACAGAGCGCAGGGATAACAAACCAACTCGAGCCACGAAAGCCAACTTCAAAATGATGAGGTTAGAAGATCTTTCTTTTTTGCTGAAATGATGCAACTCCAGCAAGGACCACAGTCCCATAATGGCATTGAACGCATTGACGATATGAACCCGAGCTTCAAAGTTCACATACTGTCTTAGCACCTCATACAAGCCAAAAGCAAAAAGATACCCCACCCAAAAGTAAGTTAAGGTATTTTTGGGCAAAGGTCGATTCCAAGAGCGAATCAACAAACCAATAGCTAGCGCTGAAAAAAGTGATGTAGTGTTGGCTAATGTGAGAAAGTATTTTGCCCCATATGGAATCAGTGCAAAACTGACCGCAGAAACCACCATCAAACCGAGTGCAACTGGCCAAAATATCGAGCTGGAGTCATTTTTACCAAGCTGGCGCTCATGAGTAGCGCCGAAAAAAATCACCAGAACAATCAAGGCAAATGATAAATAGAAGAATTGGTTAAATAAGTCCACAGTGATCTCTTACTAAAAGGCCAAATCAGAATAAAAACAAATACAGTTACGGCCATTTTTTTTAGCCTGATACATCGCAAGATCTGCGCGGCTAAACAAACCCTCCTCGTCTTGAGCATCCTCTGGAAAGATGGCAATACCAATACTGGCACTAGTAGATATGGCATCGTCACTTAAAAAACGAGCCGATGTAATCGCTATTTGAATCTTTTTGGCGATCTCTAAAGCATCTTGGGGGGTGTGCAGATTTTCTAAAAGCAGAACAAATTCATCGCCGCCCATGCGACCGAGCGAATCTGAATGACGAATACAGTCCATCATGTGCTGACTGCAAGTCTTGAGAACTTCATCGCCAGCAACGTGTCCATACCGATCATTAATCGCTTTAAAGTGATCAATGTCAACAAATACCAAACCAAATTGTGTTTTTTCACGCTGCGCCTTCAAAATAGCCCTTTGTAGGCGATCGGAGAAAAGCGCCCTATTCGGAAGGCTAGTGAGCGTATCGTGATGAGCCATATGTTGCACCTGCTTAAGTGAATCATGCAGGCGTTTATTGAGGCGCACAATGTAATACATCACCCCACCCAAAATAACCAAAGCCAGCAAACTCAGCACAAAAGCGCCATACAGAGAGGTCAGATCCTTTTTAGGATTAGGGTCGTAAATAAAGCCCTTTAAAGAAAAAGAATTGCTTAATGCTCCCGCTTCTTTATAAATATCGACTGTATGTTGCCAGCGCTGGGTATTCATAAAGCCGACCGGCACCAAATCAGCCCGGATGAGCGGGTTTAATTGATCAGTCTCAAATTGGATCTTAGAGCTAGCCTCACCAGGTGCATACTTTTGTACAAGGGCAATTACCGCCTGAGGGTGATTTAAAACATATTCCCAGCCCCGTAAACTAGCGTCTCTGAAGCGCGCAACCCGTTCGGGTTTATTTTTTAGCTCTCTTTCCGAGGTAAAGAGATTGTCACCGTAGATATCAATGCCAACAGCGCGTGGGCTGAAAATTTGATAAGGTATGCCAGCTTGACGAAGTTGGTAAGGTTCATTGCTGATGTACCCGGAAATAGCTGCTACTCTGCCCTTTTTGAATTCCTCCAGGGTGTTCATGCCTGCAGAAGAATTCATAATCCCCGCTTCCGGCATTTTTTCGCGTCGCAAATAGACCAACAACTCATCAGAAAGCCTGCGCAGTAAAATAGGCTTACCCGCTAAATCCTGAATCGACTGAGGACCATCGTTTTGTCTGGCGATTAAAACATAAGGAGAGTGTTGAAAAATTGTGGCTAAGACAACAATGGGTGCACCATCTTGCTTTGCTACTAGCAAACTACTAGTTCCAGTACCAAAGTTAGCCCGCCCCAATATCACTTCTTGCACAACGTCTTGGCCTGGCTCCAAGGGTTTAATCTGCACCTCTAGGCCTGCTGATTTGTAATATCCTAACTCTTTCGCTGCGTAATATCCTGCAAATTGGTAAGCATGCGACCATTTGAGCTGCAAGACGATATTCTCTATTGCAAAAGCGGGAGACGAGACTAGGAGTGAGAAAGCAGTAAGACCTACTAAAAAGAGCGCAGAAATGCGATACAAGAGTGAAATTCCAGAAAAAATGCTTTACTCGGCCTAATTAATTAACTGAGCAATGCAAAAACAACGTTTAATGATCTCTCTTAATTTGAGAATGATTTTAATATTTCGTTAATAATATCGATTGAGACCGAAAACGAATTAGTACTTATATACCTATCTAATTAGTAGAAATAAATAGATCCTTTAGCACAGAAAACAAAATACAATCTAGTACATGTCTACCAAAGAGAATCACTCCAATCCAATTAGCGTGCTGTTAATTGTTAATGGCAGCTTGGGCTTTTTGCTTCTCCGTCCCAGGCACCAGCTCGTAAATATTTAAATATAAGGATCCCAAGCTTCTGTTTTGCAATTCGGGTGT
>CAIOIX010000340.1 GCA_903858445.1 uncultured beta proteobacterium | reverse complement strand
GTATATTGGATTTTTCTTGATGGTCTTTGTCATAATCGGGATATATTATATTGGGCTTAAGAAAAAGTTCTCGATTGTCATTTCTATTTTTGGGATGCTTGGCTTTATTTTGCTTTTTTATCACTTCAAGGTTGAGATTGTGATACCTTATGCTCGAGCTCTTATGTATCTATATGTCTTATTTGCGATAGTTTTTGGAGCTGGAGTTTTTTATTCAAATGGGGAGGTTAGCAATGTTCAAGTTGGTTAAGTTTGCTATTTCCGCAATTATTCTTTCTACAACTTTAGTATTCCTTGGTTCCGCTGTTGCACAAAAATCGAATACCAAATTTCCGGGAATTGGTAGGGATGCCACTCCTGCAGAAGTCGCAGCCTGGGATATTGATGTGCGACCTGACTTCAGGGGATTGCCAAAGGGATCTGGCTCAGTAGAAAAAGGGCAACAGCTTTGGGAATCCAAATGTGCTGTCTGTCATGGTACATTCGGAGAATCCAATGAAATCTTCACGCCAATTATTGGCGGCACTACTCAAGATGATATTAAAACCGGTAGGGTAGCTTCTCTTTCAGATAGAAAGCAGCCACAAAGAACAACCATCATGAAGGTGGCAACGGTTTCTTCATTGTGGGATTACATATACAGGGCAATGCCTTGGAATTCACCAAGATCATTATCGGCTGACGATACTTTTGCAGTAGTAGCCTTCCTCTTAAGCATGGCTGAAGTTGTTCCTGATGACTTTGTGCTCTCGGATGCCAATATTGCCGAGGTGCAAAAAAGGATGCCTAATCGCAACGGTATGACACTGAAGCATGGTTTATGGAATGCAAAAGGCAAGCCTGATGTACAGGCCAGTGCTTGTATGCATAACTGCGTAGCTTTTGTACAAATTGGCTCTGTTTTGCCTGATTACGCTAGAAACGCACACGGAAATATTGCAGAGCAAAATCGTGAATATGGTCCATTCAGAGGTTCAGACTCCACCAAGCCTCCGCTGGAGAAGTTGCCGGGTTCAAACTCCACTCAGGTTGTAACGCACTCTGCCATTGCTAGGCCAAAGACTCCTGAAGATCAATTTAAGGAAAACAATTGTTCTGCATGCCACGCCAAAGCTACAAAACTAGTGGGGCCCTCGCTCACAGAAATATCTAAGAAATATCAGGGGCAAGCAGGCGCCGAGGATAAACTGGTTGCAAAGGTAAAGGGAGGTGGATCTGGTGTGTGGGGACCAATTCCAATGCCTTCCCATCCAGACGTTTCTAATGAAACGCTCCATGCATTGGTTCACTGGGTTCTCACAGGTCAGTAATGCAGGTTAGACTTAAGTAAGATAATTTAAATTTAATTCATTGATAAGTTTCAAAAAAGGAGTTTTTATGAATCAGCAGCGTAGAGCTTTAATAAAGTATTCAGCAGTATTTGGATTAATGGCCTCGACTGGTTTGATCAGCCTTGCCCAAGCAGAGGAATGGAATAAAGCAGCATTTGAAGGTAAAAGCCTCGATGATGTTTTTAAATCCTTAGGTGCCTCGAGTCCTGATAAGTCAACT
>CAIOIX010000339.1 GCA_903858445.1 uncultured beta proteobacterium | reverse complement strand
TCATGTAATGCAACCAGTTAAGGTGAACTTGGCTTCACTGGGTAACCAAGTCCCCCATCTTCATTGGCACGTGATCCCCCGTTATCAAGATGATGCTTTTTTCCCAGGCTCTGCATGGTCTGTAAAAGTTCAACAAACTCCCAGCTCGATATTGGAGGCTCGCAAACAGAAGGCTCAAGCCCTGCCAACGGCAATTCGGGCTGCAATTTCACAATTGCATTAAATTAATGGTGTTGCAGCTACAAAGCTGATTCGTTGTACCCATAATTAAAAAGACGGAGATTTTGTGATTCAAAAAATCATTCCTAGCGTGGCTGAGGCTTTGCGGGATATTGCTGATGGCTCAACCATCTTCATTTCTGGATTTGGTGGAGCAGGTTTACCGATCCTCCTATTGGATGCGCTTCTTGAGCAAGGCGCAAAGAACCTGACTTTAATTAGCAATAATGCTGGAGCTTCAGGGGTAGGTATCGCTAAGTTGGTAAGTGCTGGGCGTGTTAAAAAAATGGTGTGCTCTTTTCCGCGTCAACCCGAGTCCGGCGCTTTTGATGAGCTCTATCGCGCAGGCAAGATTGAATTGGAGTTAGTTCCACAAGGCACCCTTGCCGAGCGGATCCGAGCTGGTGGTGCTGGCATTGGTGGCTTTTACACGCCTACTGGCTTTGGTACTGAGTTGGCTAAAGGAAAAGATACGCGCGAGATTGATGGCGTGAATTATATTTTTGAGAAGGCGATCAAGGCCGACTATGCCCTGATTAAGGCGGATAAAGGGGATCGCTGGGGGAATCTCACCTATCACGGTACTGCCAGAAATTTCGGCCCGGTCATGGCAACTGCTGCACGTTGCACCATCGCTCAGGTTAGAGAAGTGGTTGAGCTTGGAGCTCTCGATCCAGAGAATATTGTGACCCCTGGCATTTTTGTAAAACGGATTGTGCAAATGGGGGCAGCATCATGATTGATCTATCTAAAGTCAAAAAGCGCTCAACCGCTGATATTGCCAAACGGATTGTTCAAGATATTCCTGATGGCGCGAGCGTGAACTTAGGCATAGGACAGCCTATGACTATCTCAAACTACTTGCCGCATGATCGGGAGATCTTGCTTCATAGTGAAAACGGTTTACTTGGTATGGGGCCGTTGGCGACTGGCGACCAAATTGATCCAGATATTGTGAATGCGGGCAAGCAGTCAGTAACGATGCTGTCTGGAGCCTCACTTTGTCATCACGCAGATTCATTTGTCATGATTCGTGGTGGTCATATTGATATTTGTGTCCTGGGTGCATTTCAGGTTTCTATAAAAGGTGACATTGCCAATTGGCGTACCAGCGATCCCAATGCTATTCCAGCTGTAGGCGGAGCAATGGATTTGGCATTGGGCGCAAAGAAATTATTTGTCATGATGGAACATCTCACCAAATCCGGTGAATCGAAATTGGTGCAGGAGTGCACTTATCCACTGACTGCACTTGATGCAGTGAATTGTGTCTATACAGATTTAGCCACCATTGCGGTAACACCCCAAGGTTTGCTTGCGGTTGATTGGGTTGAGGGCTTGAGCTTTGAAGAGCTGCAAGAAATTAGCAACGTAGCATTGATTAACTCCCAATCATGAAATTCTTCTCACTAGTAGTTTTCTCAGGGTCCATTCTTTTGGGTGGCGGTATTGCTAATGCTGCAGATGCTGCAAGCACCTATCCCAATAAACCCATTCATTTAATTGTGGGATTTTCTCCTGGAGGTTCGGCTGATACAGTTGGTCGCGCCTTGGCCGAAGGGCTCTCAACCCGACTTGGGCAGCCAGTGATTGTTGAAAATAAGGCTGGAGCCAATGGCAATATTGCAGCAGAGTTGGTTTCGCGTGCTGCACCCGATGGCTATATGATCTACTTTCCATCAATCGGCCATGCAGTCAATGCATCTCTCTATAAGAACTTGCCGTATGACCCTGTGAAAGATTTCACGGCGATTGGCGGCGTCTTCTCAGCACCAAACATGTTAGTGGTGCCTATGAATTCACCTTATAAGTCCGTATCGGATGTGATTAACGCTGCTAGAGCAAATCCTGGTAAGTTGACTTTTGCCTCTAGCGGTAGCGGTACATCCGTACATCTTTCCGCGGAATTATTTGAGAAGATGGCGAAGATTGAGATGATCCACGTTCCTTATAAAGGCACGGGTAATGCCATGCCGGATGTGATTTCTGGTCAAGTGGATATGAGTTTCCCAAATTTACCAAGCGCTGTTCCGCAAGTGAAGGCAGGCAACTTACGTGCACTGGGTATTACTACCGCAAAACGCTCTGATGCTGCCCCAGGTATTCCTACTATTGCCGAATCAGGTTTACCAGGTTACGAGATGGCTACTTGGTATGGCCTAGTTGCGCCTGCAAATTTACCAATTAGTATTCGCAACCGCCTCAATAAGGAGCTACAAAGTATTTTGTCGGATCCAAGATTTAAGGACAAATTAATTGCACAGGGAGCCGATCCGATGCCAGGTACGCCAGAGCAATTTTCTCAATTGATTAAGACTGAAATTGAGAGATGGCGTAAGTTGATTGCGCAATCTAAAATTACCATTGAATAATTTGTCGACCCCCTGGGAGAACTATGTCATTTTCTAACAATGCCTGTATAGCTGGTATTTATGAGCACCCATTGCGCGTTGCCCCAAACCATACGGTTGCGCAATTGCATGCTGAAGTTGCTTATGGTGCTTTACAGGATACTGGATTGACATTGAATGATGTCGATGGATATTTTTGCGCTGGTGATGCACCTGGCATGGGCCCAGTTGCCATGGTCGACTACCTTGGACTCAAAAAAGTGAGTTACTTAGATTCCACTGATCTTGGGGGTGCTTCTTATTTAGCCCACGTCGGTCATGCAGCGCGAGCAATTGCTACGGGGCAATGTAAAGTTGCCTTAATCACTTTAGCCGGACGTCCTAAATCAGAAGGTTCTAGCGGTACTCAAGTTCGTAGTCACCATGCGAGCGCACCGGATTTTGCTTTTGAAAAGCCTTATTCACCAGCACCATTAAATACCTATGCAATGTGCGCTATGCGTCACATGCATGAGTTTGGAACGACAAGCGAGCAGCTGGCTTGGATAAAAGTGGCAGCCTCACATCATGCCCAACATAACCCGAATGCATTATTAAAAGATGTTTTAACTGTCGAGGATGTCTTAGCATCGCCGATGATTGCTGATCCATTGCACCGGGCGGATTGTTGTGTAGTAACAGATAGCGGTGGCGCACTGTTAGTCGTTCATCCTGATATTGCCAAGTCATTAAAGAAACCAGTCGTTACCATTATGGGTGCAGCAGAGTCTGCCAAAGGTCAGATTGGTGGCAAAGTCGATTTAACGTACTCAGGGGTCGCTTGGACCGGCCCGCGCGCGTTTGCGGAAGCAAAACTTACTCCAGCCCAAATTCGATACGCATCCATTTACGATAGTTTCACCATTACGGTATTGATTCAGCTTGAAGATTTAGGGTTTTGTAAAAAGGGTGAGGGTGGGAAGTTTGTTGAGAACGGCCAATTGATTTCCGGTAAAGGGACGCTTGCTTTTAATACTGACGGCGGTGGCTTGTGTAATAACCATCCCGCAAACCGGGGCGGCATGACAAAAGTCATTGAAGCGGTAAGGCAGTTACGCGGTGAGGCTCATCCCGCCGTGCAAGTGCCCCATCTTGAATTTGCCTTGGCTTCTGGCATTGGTGGCGCCTTGGGCACTCGGCATGGTGCCGCCACTTTGATTATGGGGAGACTGTAATGTCAGAGCCACACCGCTTACCGAGTCCCATTGTGAATGCAGAAAATCAGGCGTTTTGGCAGGCAGCGCAAGAAGACAAGCTCATTTTGAAGCTATGCCATGCTTGTAAACAGGTTCACTACTATCCCCGTACTATTTGCCCCCACTGCGGCAGTAATGACACTACTTGGGTGAGCTCAGAAGGCCTTGGTGAAATCTATTCGTTCACCGTGATGAGACGTGGAGTAGAGTTTCCGTTTGCAATGGCCTATGTTCTCTTGAAAGAGGGCATTTCATTACTCACTCATTTAACAAATTGCGATTTCAATGAGATTCGCATTGGGCAAAAAGTGAAGGTGGTGTTTCAAGTAACTCAAGATGGGCAAAATACCCATCTGTTTGAGCCGCTCAATTAAGTTAAATCAAATTCCCCATCGATTAAAACAAATAGCATTTTGCAAGGCTTGCCAGAGCGATTACTCCAAGCATGATTGGTTCCGCGCTCTACTAAAAAATCACCTTGCCTCATGAGTTTTTCTTCTTTATCTAGAACGATATAGATTTCACCCTCAAGCACTAGAGCGTAATCCACTGTTTCAGTTCTATGCATCAGTGGGTGACCACCTTCTTTGAAGGTAGAGGCTTTTTCGGTGCCAAGTGCCCCAAAGGCGACTTGGGCATCCGAGGCACTTAAATTCTGAGTC